>JANYJT010000273.1 GCA_025358395.1 Bacteroidia bacterium | reverse complement strand
GGACAAGGACAAATCACATCTGGCAGTCCTTTATATGGACTTTCATCCCAGAGATGGCAAGCGGGTTGGTGCCTGGTGTACAGGTTACGGAAGCCGTCAATATCGCAATGGTAAAAAGATTGATCCGATCATTTCCATGGTCATGAATTTTACACGTCCTACCGGGAATGCCCCTGCCTTACTTAGCTTCGAAGAAGTTACAACGGCATTTCATGAATTCGGCCACGCGCTTCACAGTGTTTTTGCGGACGGACCCTATGACCGCACTTCAAGAGATGTACCACGCGATTTCGTTGAACTTCCTTCACAGATCAACGAGAACTGGGCTGCAGAACCGCAAGTTTTAAAAGCATATGCCAAACATTACAAAACCGGCAAGGTTATTCCTGATGCATTGATTGACAAGCTGGAAAAAAGCAGTCAGTTCAACCAGGGATTTGTTACGACAGAGTTGCTGGCAGCATCCATACTTGACATGGATTACAACACAGCCGCGAATCCGGTGATCAGCGATGTCAGGGCTTTTGAGAAAAAATCGATGGATAAAATCGGATTGATTAATGAGATTTTACCAAGATACCGAAGCACTTACTTTCAGCATTCATTCAGCGGAGGCTATACTGCAGGCTATTACGTATACATCTGGGCAGCAGTACTTGATGCGGATGCTTTCGATGCTTTCAAATCCTCAGGGGATATTTTCAATCCGGTGCTGGCGGCAAAATTCCGTGACCTTCTCACCAATTGTGGTACCGATGAAGGGATGGCAATCTACCAAAAATTTAGGGGAAAAGATCCGGACATCACACCTTTGTTGAAAAAACGCGGACTTCAATAGTTCAAAAGTTTTTATCTTTGCGGAAAAGTTGAAGGCACATCACTGTTCTTCTCCTGATCCCATTTCTTTGTAAACCTTTGTGTTTTGGTGGCTTTCCGGATATAGCGATTATAGCCACCAGGACACAAGGGCGTTACAAAGCAGAAAGGAGTTTCATCGCCTTTTTAGGATTGCTTTATTTTGTAATTAATTCGACTTTTCGTGTGAAGAAAATCAGATTAAAGATTCTTGGGCTTTCTTATAGTCAGGATCAGTCAGGCGCCTATGCACTTGTACTTGCCGAAACTGATGGCAACAGGCGAATCCCTATTATTATTGGAGCGGTTGAAGCACAGGCAATTGCAATAAATCTCGAGGGACTAAAGCCGCCTCGGCCCCTGACTCACGATTTGTTCACATCCGTGCTTTCTACCTTTGACATCAAGATCACGGAGGTATTCATCCATGCATTTGAGGAGGGAATTTTTTATGCAGAGATGAAAATGACCGGAGAAAAAGGAAATTTCAACATTGACTCCAGAACATCCGATGCGATTGCTCTTGCGTTAAGATGTAGCTGTCCCATCTATACAACCGAGGAGGTGATGAATCAAACCGGCATTCTCATCGATTTTGAAGAATCTGAAGAGGAAGGTTCCCCCGAAGAAGAGCTGGACGAGCATTCTGTCTACGATGAATTTACCCTGAATGAGCTAAATGAGATGCTTGAAAAAGCCGTTCAGGACGAGGAGTATGAAAAAGCATCCGTCATCCGTGACGAAATCAGCAAACGGGAAGATCCCAATCGGGAAATAACCTAAGAACCCAAGTTCCAAATGCGACAATATCTTGATCTGTTAACACACTTGATCGAAACCGGAAATGAACGGTCGGATCGGACAGGCACCGGCACCATAAGCAGGTTCGGTTACCAGATGCGGTTCAATCTCGCCGAAGGATTTCCGGTGGTAACCACTAAGAAACTACATCTCAAATCCATTATACATGAGTTGTTGTGGTTCCTCAAAGGAGATACCAACGTAAAATATCTGCAAGAAAATGGTGTTAAAATCTGGAATGAATGGGCTGACGGGAATGGGGAACTTGGTCCGGTTTATGGGCACCAATGGCGTTCGTGGTCGGCGCCGGACGGAAGAGAAATTGACCAGATTGCACAACTAATCCAACAGATTAGAAGCAATCCTTCCTCGCGCAGATTAATTGTCAGCGCATGGAATGTGGGTGACATTGAAAAGATGAAACTTCCCCCCTGCCACCTGCTTTTTCAGTTTTACGTCAATGACGGAAAACTATCCTGTCAACTTTACCAGCGCAGTGCCGACGTATTTCTTGGCGTACCCTTCAACATCGCCTCATATGCCTTACTGACACTGATGGTTGCCCAGGTAACCGGACTAAAACCGGGTGATTTCGTGCACACCTTCGGGGATGCCCACATATACAACAATCACCTCGACCAGGTCAGGCTGCAGCTCACACGAGAACCTTTTCCTCTTCCTCAGATGAAGATCAATCCCGAAGTAAAAAGTATTTTCGACTTCAAATTTGAAGATTTTGAGTTGCTGAATTATCAATCGCATCCTCATATTAAGGGGGATGTATCGGTTTAAGCGGAAAGAAAGAGGGGGTGAGTGGGAGACTTGGCGAGTGGTTGAAGTCGAAGTTAAGTGTCGAGATGGTGAGAAAATGAAAGGGTGAGATCGAACCCTTAAGCCGAAGGATTCTCTGAATTACTCCGTCCTTATCTTTGTACCTCTATGTAATTTTTATGAAATCGAAAAATCTGAACAAATGGTTTACCCAAATATTTCCATCATCGTCGCGGTAGCGCAGAATTTCGCCATTGGGCGCAACAATGAACTGCTTTTTCATCTTCCGGATGATCTGAAAAGGTTTAGGCAAATCACAACCGGGAAGGCTTTGATCATGGGTAAGCGCACTTTTTACTCCCTACCGAAAGCGCCGCTTCCCAACCGAAGGAATATTGTAATTACGGATGTCATTGGAGAAACTTTTGCCGGATGCGAGACGGCTTATTCAATTGATGAGGCTGTTTCGCTGGTTCAGAACGAATCTGAAGCTTTTATTATTGGCGGCGGAATGATCTACAAGCAATTTTATCCCCTGGCGGGAAAGCTATATTTGACCCTGGTGCACAAAGATCTTGAAGCCGACACTTTCTTCCCAACCATTCATTTCGATGACTGGCGTGAAATTGACCGGGAAGAATTTTTTGACGAAAAAAATGGATTTAGTTATTCTTACCTGAATTTGGTAAGAAAAGATTAAAAAAGAGGAAAAATGTTTTCCTCTTTTTCAATCGTCCAAAACAAGCATTTTACCCAGGTTGTCGAAACGGTTGCTGTAATCCTTGATGGATGTTCTGATTACCTCAAGAGCTTCTTCCCTGTCATAAATGGCTTCGATGACAGTGTTTCCCTCTTCTCCCGGGATATCTTTATATGTTAAAAAATAGTGCCGAAGCCGTGTGATAATATGTATCGGCACATCGTTGACCGAAGTAAACTGACCATAAACAAAATCATTGTTCAAAACAGCGATAATCTTATCGTCAGCTTCTGTTCCGTCAATCATGCGTAATCCGCCGATGGGTTTAGCCGTTACCAGGATATCGCCATGATGGATGGCTTTTTCTGTGAGTACGACGATGTCAATCGGGTCGCCATCGCCTTTTATCCCTTTTTTGCCGGTTCTGGTGGAGCAAAGATCTCCAACAAGTTTGCCGCAATAAGTTTGAGGAATAAATCCGTACAAAGCGGGGCATACATTCGAATATTGCTGAGGGCGGTCGATTTTTAGGTAACCGGAGTCTTTGTCGACTTCATACTTCACAGTATCAGTAGGAACTACTTCGATAAAAGCAGTGACCTTATCCGGTGCGTGATCACCGATGTGAATTCCGTGCCATGGATGCGATTTATACCGCAAGCCCATCAATCGTCCGATAGGATCTGAAAATTTATCTGCCATAACGCGCTAATTTTTAAACTTATTACAATTATAACCATATTATGGTTCAATTGTTTTAAAAATCAAGTTTATTAAACCTTTGGCTCCCATCCTTTCTCATAAGACCGACCCCAAAGTTTTTGAGCTTCTTTATCATCGAGGATGTGCCCGTTTTTTGGATCAATTTTAAGATCGCGGCCAACACGCCAGGCAATATTACCTAACTGCATAGCAACCACACTCTTAAATCCCAATTCAACATCGCAATTGGGACGACGGCTTTTGCGGATGGCATCCAGAAAGTCGGCTACGTGAAGGCTATCCATTCCCAAACTAGGACTAGCAGTGTTTCTTCCATCAATTGCTCCTTCGACGATGAGGGATTTTACCTCATCAATCAATTTACCATCATTGTTATAGACTTTATAGCTATCGCCACCGGTGTCAAGGCTCCCGTTTTCACCATAGAAAATAATTCCCCTGTCTGAACCTTCGATTTGTCTTCCATTAGAGTTCCGGCATTCCCACATCAATGAGACACGGCCAGGATAGTCCATTGTGACAATCTGGGTATCAGGAGTTTGCCAGTCATCTTTGTAATGATATCGTCCACCTACAGAAGTAACGCGAGTTGGGAAGTCGACTCCCAGTCCCCAGCGGGCAACATCAACTTCGTGCGTACCGTTGTTCAAAGCTTCGCCTGTCCCATAATTCCAGAACCAGTGCCAGTTGTAGTGGATCAGACCATCCTGATAAGGGGCACGAGGTGCCGGACCCTGCCATAAATCGTAATCCAACCAATCCGGAACCTGGCTGGGTTTCAGAAAGTTCGGCTTGCGGTTATTCGTGTACCAGGTTTTTGCCAGATAAACGCGACCGATAATCCCCTCATGAAGTTTTTTAATTCCCTGGGTCAGAACTGGTGCGGAACGACGTTGAGCACCCATTTGAACAACTTTATTGTATTTGCGGGCTGCTTCGATGGCCATTTCACCTTCGCGCGGATTATGGCTTAGCGGTTTTTCCACATAAACATGCTTATCAGCCTTGCAACCCATGATGGTGAGTGGCGCATGCCAGTGGTCGGGGGTGGCGATGTAAATGGCGTCAATAGATTTGTCTTCCATTACCTTGCGGCAATCTTTCTCGGATTTTGGCTTGGATTCCTGGCCGGCCTTTTCCACTGCTTTCATGGCTTTGGGAATTGCCCTTGAGTCAACATCGCAGATACATGAAACTTCCGTATTTTTTTGTTTTGCGATAGTCCCGGCCATGCTGTTTCCGCGGCCATTCACACCAATAACCGCGACATGAATCTTGTCGTTTGCACCAATAATATTAGCATAACTCTTTGCACTAAAGGCAGTTGCTCCAATTGCAATTCCAGCTGACGAGGCAGCTGATTTCTTGATAAAATCACGTCTGTTATCCATAGCTTAATTTATAATGATTTGATTTTGATATTTCTAAATGATACAATACCCCCGTGCTCCTGCAAAAGGATGCGCCCTTTTTCAACCATTCCAAAGGCTGGTTCAGTCTTGTTGAATTTACTTGTCGCAACAGCGTCGGTGTAAGTTTTACTTCCACGGGTAAACTCCACAATTTTCTTTCCATTCAACCAGTGTTCTACATTTTGCCCCTTGGCAACTATACGGATTGTATTCCATTGACCTGGCTCGTTTACCTTCTTCCCGGCAATAATGGCGGGAAGAACATCGTAAAATGAGCCACAAAGGTGATTATCCTTTTTATTGTCTTCAGCGAGCTTGTCGTCCAGAATCTGATATTCCAAACCCAGATTTCCACCTTTGGCATATTTGGTATAGAAATACTTTATACCACTGTTACAGCCGGGTTCGATATTATAATCGACAAAAAAATCAAAATCCTTGTATTCATCTACTGTAACAATATCTCCGCCTTTACCATCTTTAATTGCAGTAATGAAACCGTCCTTCACTTCCCATCCAGCCGGGACTGGCTTGCCACCCGAGGTTGTCCAGCCATTGGTCGTCTTACCATCAAATAAGAGTATCCAACCTTGTTTTTTTTCTTTCGAAGTGAGCGAATTGGATTTTTGTGCATGGATGACCGGAATCATCAGAAGTGAAATAATCAGAAAACTAAAACCTCTTTTCATACTATTTGTTTAAATATTACGTTCAAATAAAAAATCGAAAAACAACAGGTCTCCCACTTTTCGTTACCTGATATTTTAATAAATCGATTCAAAAGTATTTGCCGGAAAGAAGAACGGCTTCACAAAACTATCCTCCCCTAAATTACAATATTTGCAGAAAAAATTGGCTACCTACTTTCAGGGTGCAACCTTAATGGTAAATAGCTTTGAGGTGATGTGATTATTCATATCAGTCGCGACGATTTTAACTATAGTCTCTCCGGTAATACTTATTATCGCATTACTAACTTTCATCATATTGGGAGAAAGTGTGAAATCAGAAATAGTTGCCAAGAGTTCCTTTTCAGGTTGATCAGTAGTCCCTTTATAAATCTTTATCTCCTTTAGGATATACGGGGCACTTACCCTGGCTTTTACCGTAAATTGATTTATTCCGGATGCCAGTGTTATTGAATTAAAATCGGCATTTTCGACATCTGCATTCTGGTAATACATTATCTCAGGTGGATATTTGTCATAAAAGTTGGACTTTTTGCATCCCGCAAAAATGATCAACAACATTATCAGAAGTAATTGTAATTTTCTCATAATCAAATACTCATTAATTTTAGAATTAAACTTTATGGAATATTAGTCCTAAGACATTACTACCATCCCGGATTTTGTTCGAGATTTATATTGTTGTTTATCTCCGATTGAGGAATGCACATCAGATTATGCTTGGGTTGAAACACACGTTTTTCCCATACCTTGATGCTATAGACAAATGATCCATCCAATTTCTTTAACACATCGTGTTCATAAGCTACTGTTTGCGTTTTTTCGCCTATCAACCATCTTCGAATATCAAAAAATCTTTGGTTTTCGAATGCCATCTCGATCCTACGTTCGTTTCGGATAAACTTACGCATCTGTTTTTGGTTGTTGACATCCCAGCCGTTTTTGGTAAACGTCGCTTGAACTGCAGGCATATCGGCCCTTAACCTTATGAGATCGAGGGTAGAAATAACTGCAGTCCTGGCAGCACCGTCGGCCAGATATTCGTTGGTAGCTTCAGCGTAGTCAAGCAACATCTCAACAAAACGATAGATAGGGAAGTTGTGGTTTGTTTGGCCTTGCACAGTACCACCGCTCAATGAAGTGTTTTTAGGGTCTTCGAATTTTCTAAGAAAAACCCCGGTATGCGCGTAACCTGTAAGAAATTCCCGTCCGACTGAACTATCCTCACCGTGCCAGGGATTAAATGTCACATTGCTGTATTTCGATCCGTTATACCATATTGAAAGATAGAACCTCGAATCGCGATTAACATAAGGATTCTGCGGATCAAAACCGGAGAGTGGATTTATCAGAAACTGACCGTTTACATCAAGCAATGGCTGACCAAAATCATCCGTTTGATAAATTGGTACTCCTGCGCTATTTTCAAAGCAAGCCGCATAATTGTAGGTCGGAAGCGTGTATGAAGCATCTCCACCTGCCATTGAACCAGGAAGTTGCCATTTCTCCAACTCATTCGTCAGACCCTTTTTAAGATAATAAAGCATGATTTCCGGGTTGATAACATTTCCTCGGGTCACAAAAACACTATACCATCCAAGTGCTTTCAATGAACCGGGATAGCTATTTGCGTTTCCGAAATAATTTGCAGCACCGGTTAAATATACAAGGCTTTGGGCAATTGCACCTGTTATTTCATCTTTGTGATCCATTACGGCTTTGGCAGCATCAGCAGCCTCTTTCCAACGGTTAACATCATAATTTCCCCAACTCCATGGACATAGTTTTGTGGGTGTACCAAATGCATCTGTTGCACTGTTAAAAAGTGGACTTGCAAGTTGAAGTAACAATCTAGCCTTGATTGCCTTGGCAATACCACTGGTCATCCGTCCATAATCTGTTCCCGTTTCCTTGGCAGGCAAGCGGTTGGCAGCAGTATCGCACAGCGGAAGGATAAAGTCTTTCATCTCCTTCAAGTTGGCACGTTTTGCATATAATTCAGGAGAATCGCGTTCTAAAACCTTGTTAATAATCGGAACACCTCCATACCAGCGTACGAGCTCAGTGTAATAAAATGCCTTGAGACAAACTACCTCATATTTCATCCGGGTACGCACGGCCTCTGTACTCATATATTGTTCAGGATCTACCTGAACCGTATCTATCTGTGTGAGGAAAAGATTACAAGCGCGAATGGCTGCATAATAATCGGCCCAACGTTTGAATTTATCAGGCAAACTGGTCGGGTTATAAGCTCCGATCTGAACTGAATTGGCCCAGCCCCACCAAGGGCGTGATTCTCCGTCATCGGTAGTAGCTTCAAGGTACACATTATTATCCCAGTCATAAGGCAAACGTCTGTAGATGTCTGTTAAGAATAGCTTGGTATATTTTGCGCTTCCGAAAACAGTACTCTCTGTGAGGACCCCTGATTCGGATTGATCCAGAAGTCCTGCCCCATCTTTTTGACAAGAATATAGAAAGCCGAAGAGTGCAACTGCACTAATAAATAATATCGATTTTTTCATTATCGTCTCTTTTAAATAGCTGTTATAATGTCACTTTTACTCCGAAGTTCCAGGTTCTTAACTGAGGATAACCATTCCCATTACTACTGGTCGTTTCAGGATCCCAGTTCATCAATTTATCCCAGGTAAAAAGGTTTGTACCATTAGCAAATACACGAAGGGCAGAGAGTTTGAATTTTGAAAGAACCTCTTTAGGTATGTTATAACCAATTTCTATATTTTTTACACGAAGGTAATTACCGGGAAATAGCCAACGAGTGGTTGATTGTTGATTGTTAGTGTTTACAGCAGAATGTAATAAAGGATATGTTGCTGTAGCCCAAGATGAAGGATCAGAAGGGTTGTATCTACCCAAGTGCTGGGTCATGACCTTCCCACCTTGATTAAACTCCCATATTGCATCATCTACGAAATCCCTGCTAAATCCTCCGGCACCCTGAAAAAGAATGTTCAAATCGAAATTCTTAAAACTTCCGCCCAGGGTAACTCCATAAATAAATTCAGGAATACCTGATTTTCCGATTGCACCGATGTCGTAATTATCGATGATTCCATCGTTGTTCAGGTCTTTGTAGCGACAATCGCCCGGATAAACTACGCCAAAAGAAGGAACGGGTATTCCGGATTTTAGCGTTGGAAACCCTCCTGTTAATATCAAACCACCGGAAGCATCTTGTTCAAAATCAGATTTTTGAAATAATCCTATGTCAGTGAGGCCGAAATGCTGCCCGATTTGCTTTCCTTCAATTTTTTGCCACTCATACCGTTTCCCTTCCTCAGATATTTTATCGATCACGTTTCTGGCAAAAGTGAAATTCCCTTTGACAAAGTATTTGACTGTACCAATATGATTGTTATAACCTAATTCCATGTCAATCCCCTTGTTGGTGACCTTCCCAATATTTTCAGGAGGAAGTCCCTGTCCGTCAGAACGAGTTGAACCCTGAGGATTGTTCATTCCATATACCAATGGTACGGTATAAGGTATGGCCAAAATATTAGTACGTTTTTCATAAAACACGTCTACGGTTGCTGAAAGATTGCTTTTCAAAAACTTGGCATCAAAGCCAAGATTCGACTTTCTCGCCCTTTCCCAGGTTACATTTAAATTTCCTGGTTGTCCTTCAATCAGGCCTGTTTCTCCAGTTGCGGAAGGTTCACCCCAAAGCACCTGATTCGGTGAGTTAACGTACTTTTGTGTATAAATGTAACTGAAATTCCCGATTTTGTCATTTCCGATTTCTCCGTATGAACCCCTGATTTTAAGGTAATTGACGAATCTAACCTTGTCTTTCCAGAAAGGTTCTTCCGAAGCCACCCAACCCACCGATCCGGCTGGGAAAAATCCATAACGGTGCGCTTTTGAAAATTGATTCGAGCCGTTGTAACCGGCATTAAACTCAACCATATAACGTGATTTGTACGCGTACGTAGCTCGCCCAACCACACCCAAATAGCCTGTAGGAACATTGGCTTCATAATAATACTGGCTCTGTTGATAAAGTAACATTCCTGTGAGGGCATGGTCACCGAAAGAACGGTTGTAATTCAACGATGCCTCCAAAGAAACTCTTCTATCCGCTGGTCCTTTTCCCGTTGAAATAGAGAGATCCTCGCGTGTTTTGTTGATAATATACTGTCCGAATTTGTTGTACTCCCACAATTCCGGCTTTTCATATATATCCCTTCTGGATTCGTATCCACTGTTAAAACCAAGCATGGCACGGAAAGAAAATCCTTTGGTAATTATGTCAAGATTTTGGTCCACTTTAAAAGAACCTTCCAGAACATTGTTGTTGCGCTGACGGTTTCCAAAATTTGAAAGGAGCGCGTATGGAGCCAGTCGGGTTTCATCAGAACGACCACCCAGTGTACCGTTTGGATTGATATAGTTTTCATAATTCGGAGGTAATCTGCGAATTTTATCAAACAAATCGGCATCGAAATTTGGCTGACGTCTAATTTCTAATCTGCCGGTCAAATCCACGCTGATTTTAAGAGTTTTAGTTACCTTGAAATCAAGATTAGACCGAAAATTATATCGGTTATAATTTGTATTGGTATCATATTTCGTATTCGCGAAATCTTTATAAAGTCCTTCCTGACGCAAATAGTTGGCTGATATAAAGTAATTTAAAAAGTCAGTTCCCCCACTTGCACTAAGATTAACAATCTGCTGAGGAGAAACGCTTTTTACAAAGTCATTGTAATAATCATTATCCGGATGTGTATAAGGTGAATCCTTTAATTGATAATGCAATAAATCGGAAGCGGAATACTCTTCGGGTTTATTATCATTTCGCAATGCCTCGTTGGTTAGTGTTGCAAAATCATATGATCTGAGATATTGGGGTGTGCGGATAGACTGCTGTAAGGCATTTTGCACTGTCAGGCTCAGAATAGGTTTTCCCTTTTCTCCACGTTTTGTGGTGATGAGAATAACGCCGTTTGCCCCGCGGACACCATAAACTGCAGTAGCCGAAGCATCCTTCAATACTGAAAAGGTTTCAATATCGGCCGGATCCATTTCCTGCCAGTCTCTTTCAAGTCCATCCACCAGAACCAAAGGTGAGGTACTGTTTGTGGTAGCTTGTCCCCGAATATAGATCTGTGCATTGTCGTTACCGGGTTTTCCACTACCCATTACTGTGATCACACCGGCCACCCTGCCTGCAATCGCATTTGAAAGGTTTGGGGTGGATGACTGTTTTAACTCGGCGGCTTTCACGGTAGAAATAGCTCCCACTACACTGGCCTTCTTTTGGGTACCATAACCAACAATAACGACTTCTTCGACCTGGGTAACACTAACTTCCATTGTAATTTTCAGATCTGTCCTGGTGCCGACAATTACTTCCTGGGACTTATAACCAACAAATGAGAACACCAAAGCTGGATTGGCACCAATCAGTTTAAGTTTAAAATTCCCGTTTGCATCAGTTATTGTAGCATTCATTGTTCCCTTTTCAAGAATTGTCGCTCCGACGATACCTTCACCATTGGAATCAATAATGATACCGGTAATGGTTTTAGATTGGGCAAACAATTGGGGTAATGTGATGCAAATGAATAGGATAAGGATTAATATTTTTTTCATACCATCTTTATATTATATATTTTTTATGATTGATTACCAACCCGGATTTTGTTTCATTTGCGGATTTCGATTAACCTCCGTTTGTGGAATCGGAAAGAAGTAATGCTTCGTTTCAAATATCTTGTTCTCGGAGCGAACCGTCGGATCATAGCTAAAAGTCCCATCCGCATTTTTAGTAATGTTGCAACCGCGGATGTACTGTGGTAACTGGCTGATCACCATCCAACGCCTAACATCATAATAACGATGGTCCTCGAAAGCAAGTTCGACACGACGCTCATTCCTTATCAAATCACGTAAGGTAGACTGTGTCAAAGAGATACCTCTTTTTGCCAAAGATGCCATTACTCCCGGCATACCCGCCCTTGTCCTAACCAAATCGACTGCTTGAACAGGGGTCAAAGGAGCTACCGCGCCAGATACAATATATGCAGGACCGCCAAATTCATTGCCAGCTTCTGCCAGGTTCAGTAAAATTTCAGCATACCTGAAATACATCCAGTTATGATAGGTGCCACCCGAACCAACATCCGGTTTGCTATTGGCATAATCCATGAATTTGTTGAGATAATAGGAAGTCCCGGTAGCTGCGAGTCCAGTGGCATTTTTGCCCAATGCTGGTAATGTGAAAGTTTCGAAAGTATAATTTGACACGTTGGCAAATTTTGCATATTTCACTCCGTTGTAAATGATACTTGCATAAAATCTTGGGTCTCTGCTTACATAGGGTGCTTTTGCCAGGGCAGGGTTTGACCAGCTAAAGAGCGATCCGTCGTTCATCTCGTAGGCGTCGACTAAATCCTGAGAAGGGCATGTTCCGCCTTTGGCATTCGTAAATCCAGCTGGGAAATTGTCATTTTCAGTATCACGGTTAGTCGTCCTTAATCTGGCAAAGATGAGTTCTTTGTTTGTTGTACCAACTCCCCATGCATTAAATAGTTGCGTGTAATTTGCCTGACCCGAAGGACTTGATGGGGCGACATACAATTGGTACCAACCCAGGTCAACAACATCCTGGGCGGCTTTGGCAGCATCCATCCAGCGGTTAAGATCGTAATTCCCCATGCATAGCAATGAATCGCCGTCATTATTTACCCCTTTCCCATTGTACAACGGACTGGCAATATAAAGCAAAACCCTTGATTTCAATGCCATACAAGTTCCTATGTCAATACGTCCAACCTCCTGAGGAGTGGTGTAAGGAGTCTTAGGTAATAGGGCGATTGCATCATCGCAGGATTTCACAATGAAATTAGCCACGCTTTTTACCCCATTTCGCGGTATTAAAACATTATCGGAAGCCTCAAATGATTTATCAACAATTGGAACGCCTCCCCACTTCTGGAATAGGAACCAATGGTGCATAGCCCGGATTGTAAGAGCCTCACCCATGAGCCGATTTCTAAATCTGAGGGTGTATTTGTCGGGTAATAAATGAAGGTTCCTAATTGCCGTATTGGCTTTCCTGTTTCCATGATAACCACCCCATTTCAACCATGAACCAATTTCTCCCGCACCATCACTGGAACGATAGTATCTCATGTTGGAAGGATTCCAGTTACCTGCACTCATCCTTTGTGGAGCCGATGGAGTAGTTTTGTTGGTTGAAATATGCATAGCCTCATCACTTGCGGATGCAAGCATGGCATTACCATCCAGCCAATTGAAACTGTTGCTGACATCAGCGGGCATATCCGTGTAGGCATTGTTAATAAAAAATTCGGCCCGAGTTGAGTCTGTGAAAACATCAACATCAGATTTAAACTGGACTGGCAACTCGTAAAGAGGGTCGTTGGCGCAACTGAATAACAACCCTGCAAACTGAATAAAAATAAATGATCTGTATATATACTTTTTCATGTTCATCATCTTTTATAGGTTTAGAATGTTATGTTTACACCTATGTTTGCAATTCGCTGAATAGGATAAACCACGTAATGACTCGAACGTGCTTCAATATCCACCAGATCTGTTGAAGACCATGTAAACCAATTGTAACCAGACAGGTAAACACGAATTTTTTCCGTTTTTATCCTGTCGACCAATTTTTGAGGTAAAGTATATCCAAATTCTACTGTTTTTAACCGAACCATCGCTGCATCCCTACCCCAATAGGTGGAGGTTTGCTGGTTATTCACTTTGTTGCTCAATGATAAACGAGGATAAGTAGCATTTTCCCAGGTTGTCTGATCTGCCGGATTAAATCTTCCCAGATGCGTCTCCCGCACTGTTCCGTTGTCATGGAATTCCCAGATAGACTCACCAGTCAGATAAAGCCTGCCACCACCCTGACCGGTAAACATTACATTCAGATCAAATCCGTGGTATTTTAAATTCAGCGTTCCCCCAAACTGATAAGTTGGGTCGGCATTGTTGCCGAGATAGGTTTTGTCGTATGAATCAATTATACCATCCGAATTCTGATCCTGATATTTAATATCTCCCGGGCGCACAACACTCGAAAATGTCTGTTTCGGACTTGCATCAATTTCCGCCTGATCATGAAATAAACCAAGTGCTACCAACCCAAAGACCGGATCCAGTGATCTTCCTGTTAAGGCCTGATAATCATAGCGTTGTTTTTCCTCTCCTCTGGTAATTACTCTATTTTCAGACTTGGTATACTGGCCACTGACCGTAAATTCCAGGTTACCTATTTTGTCTGTATATGCCAATGACAGATCGAATCCTTTGTTTTCAATCTTTCCGAGCGGGAAATTTGGGAATCGGATACCCATGATGTTCGGCAAGGAGGGCTGAATCATGATATCCGTATTTTTTTCTTTAAAATAGTCAAAAGTCAAGTTTATTTTGTCTTTCAAAAACGAAGCATCAATACCTATATCGGTTTTGTATACTTTTTCCCAGGTGGTATTGTTTAACGCAAATGCTGCTTCCTGCCATCCGGTATAACCAATGGATGTGTATCCAAAATTAGTTCCACCTGAAGAAAGGTACTGTTGATACCATAAGAAATATCCACCTAAATCATCATTGCCGGTTATCCCGTAGGATCCTCGCAATTTAAGGAAACTGATAGCTTTGCTGTTTTTAAGGAAGCCTTCCTGCGAAGCAACCCATCCTGCAGATAAGGCCGGGAAAAAACCAAACTTGTGTCCAGCCGGCATTTGTTCAGATCCCTGGTATCCAAAATTAAATTCTGCCAGATACTTTTTATTATAGGCATAGGATACTCTCCCATTAAATCCGCGATAGGCTTGGGGAATATTCCCATTATCCTCCTGAGAAATGGTGCGTTGAGAAAAAGCGACGTTACTGACTAAAGCATGTAATCCAAAGGAGCGTACATAATCCAATGACATTTCACTATCAAAAATGCGGCGTGTTGTAGGGTAGTCGAAACCTGTCGACATCTGTGTGTCAGAGCCTGTCTGGGTATAGATGATTTTACCTTTGGCATCATATTTAACTGTTCCATCTGCTGATCTCAGATCATATACCTTGAATGACTTATTACGGTAAGTAGTCTGGTCGAACCAGCTATCGAAAGCGACTGAAGCATTTATACCCAAGCCCTTGGTAATAAAATCCAGATCGTGCCTAAGTTTTAATGTCGCGTACATACTTCTTACATCATACAGGGAATAACCTGAATTGTTAAGTAGTCCATAAGGGTTGCCGGTATAATCTTTTGTCCCGGCCAAATTTCCGTCTGGTGTCAGGACGGGAAATGCAAGTGCTGGTGTCTTGTAGAAAGCCCGGAATAGATTCAATGAATTATCCGTTCTTGTTCCCGGATAAGTCCGTTGTTCCTGTCTGCCCGAGAGGTCGAGAGAGATAGTGAACCGCTTTGAAACATTGATGTCCACATTTGAACGGATGGTGACCATGTTCATATTTGTGTTGGTATTGTAAGTGTTGGCGCCTTTGTCAACATTATACAAACCACTATTGGAGGTATAGCCCGCTGAAACAAAATATTTAGCAAACTTATTACCTCCATTTACATTGAGGTTATATCGCTGTTGCCAGGTATATGGTTTAACATACTGGTCGTACCAATTGATATTTGGATAAAGGTATTTATCCAAGGGGTCAGTATATATACCCTTGACCGAATTTCCATATTTTGCCAGGTCGGTATCTGAATATTTCAAAGGCGCTCCATCATTTGTGAGTGCTTCGTTGTATAAAGTGGCATACTGTAAGGAATTTAATAATTTCGGAGAAGTAGTAGGGGCTTTTATACCGCCACTAGCAGTGAAATTAACTTTAATATTACCTTCGTCTCCACGTTTGGTTGTGACCTGAACAATCCCATTTCCTCCGCGTAATCCATACTGAGCAGTAGCCGCGGCATCTTTTAAAACAGTAATGGTCTCTATTTCATTGGGATCCAGTAAATCCAAGCTTCTTTCAAATCCATCAATAAGAACAACAGGAGTGTTACTTCTAAAGGTACGTTTTCCCCGCATCCAGAGGGATGCCCCCTCATCGCCCGGCTCACCGTTGTTTTGCATGACAAATAGGCCTGAAAGCAAACCTTGCAACTTGTTGCGGTTGTTGATGATTGGAACATTGTTTACCTTTTCTCCTTTCAGTTGGGAAAATGCGCCAGTAGCTTCATTCATTTTTTGTTTGCCACTATACACGTTGAAATAATCCTTTATCTCTTTTTGAGCATATTCCTCTGTCATAATTACCGAAAGAATTGTCTCTCCATTGAATTTTTGCTCAATGGGTAAATATCCCAGCAGTGAGAACTGAAGAACTGCACCGGTGCCGGCCTTGAGCGAAAATGTCCCGTCTTTTTGAGTTAATGCTTTTGAATTGCTCCCTTTAACCTTTACCAGGACACCAAATAAAGGTTCGCTATTTGATGCGGTCACAACACCATATATAGGGACTTGCTGTGCTACTGTCTCCTTGCTATTAATGTCATAAGCCAAAAGATTTTGAAATCCAGCCGTCAGGAAAAGTATGGACAGATACAATATCTGCAAATAGTGACGGGCTCTGGGATGAAATTGTTGTTTAAGTAAAATTTTCATTTCCATTTTTTTCATATGAGATACATTTTACATATAAGTATAAATTATTGATCATTGAATTTTCGCATAAAAGTTCACTCATGATTAGCAAGCCCGGAATAAGTCAGCAACATGAAATCAATGCTCATCAATAAGAATTGCATTGGATTACATATTTGCATGGCACTTACGTCCAAATTGTAAGATATTTTGGTATTGGTGCAAGATGAGGGCTGATAAATCTAGATTAAAGAAAGTTTGCTGCAGCAAGTTACTTTTTAAGGCTGACTCTCACTACAAATATTTCTTCAATATCTAGAAACTTCAATTCATATTTGAATTATTCATTCACTTTTGAGCGAATAATGCTAGCAGAAATCTTCAAGCTCCCCAGCCCTCCCGATCCAAACTTCGGTATTGAATTGCCTCCCCCAGGTGATCGGCCTGAATATTCTCAACCCCCTCAAGATCCGCAATAGTTCGGGCTACTTTGAGTATCCGGTCGTAAGCTCTGGCCGAGAGTCCCAATTTCTCCATGGCATTTTTAAGAAGTGCCTCTCCTGCCCGGTCCGGTGTACAATATAAATGCAGTAGTTTGGTATTCATCTGGGCATTGCAATAAATTCCGGCTTCCTCGAAACGAAGGCGCTGTATCTCCCTGGCAGTTATCACCCTGGCACGAATGGTGTCGCTCGACTCGCCCGAACTCATGGTCGAAAGCTTGCTGAACGGAACCGGGACCACTTCCAGATGAATATCAATGCGGTCCAGCAATGGGCCTGATATCCTGTTCAGGTATTTTTGAACGATGCC
>JANYJT010000271.1 GCA_025358395.1 Bacteroidia bacterium | reverse complement strand
CCCCCAATTGCACGTTATACATCACGGCCGCCTGGGCACTGGATGCCACCAGACCAGCCACCACAAACGCGGCACTTGCCGCAACCGTCAGAAATGACCGGCGACGAGACGAAGAACACAGAGTACGTTGGGACATGTTGTCCTCCTCATGTAAAAACCATGTCACGACAAGTGACATTTTGATACGAGCAGTCTACCACCCGATTTCTCGCAAAACTATACATTCTTACGTCAGATATATGGATGATTATGCACGATCCGGGCATAATCATCAGGAGACGGACTGCAGGGGTTCCAGTGGAAGGTGGCTGCGGCGGTAAGTTCGTGCCGAAATCCCACTATACCGACAGAATCGCCTGGCGAAATACAACTGGTCGGAAAACCCTAATTGCCGAGAGATTTCTTTGATCGGCAAATGCGTTGTACTGAGCAACCGCTTGGCGGTTTCCATTCTCTGACGCTCGATATATTCGAGAGGAGTACACCCGATTTGTTGCTTGAACAAATGGGAAAGACGTGAACCCGACTGTTTGGTAACCGCCGCGACCATGGGCAGCGTCACAGGTTTGGCGAGGTTCTGGCAGATATAGTTCACGGCAAGTTGTATGCGATCGTCCAGACGGCTTTGGGGGGTTCTGGGATTGTCGATATCGCACAGATAGAGGGCTTTTTCCAGTGCGTTCATGGCCATGCCGGTTCGATGCGCCTCGTGGCCAATCGCCAGCTCGTGCATATTCAGCAGCGTGTCAAGAATGAGCCGGCGACGGGATTCATCGGCAATGGACAACATTCGTAGACCGTGGATGGGTTCTGGCCAATTCAGCAACTCATCCCAAAACGGACGGGGATGAAAATGGCTCCAAACCATTTCCCAGTGGCGCTCCACAGGATCGGTGCCATAACGATGGGCTGCAAAGGGGGGCAGAAGCACCAGGTCGCCCGCGACTGCAGGCAAGGCCCGCGTGCCAAAACGCCCTCGGCCGGCGATGGTGTAAATCAGAAGCCATGAATCGCAGCCGGCTGGGCGATCAACGGTATAGTCGCGGTCGCGAACATAATGGCCGGTGATAATCTCGGAAAAAATTGGTTGGGGATCGCGCATGTCGAAACTATTGATCGAAACCACTGATTGGTCAATGATATACAAGACATATACTGACAAAAGGCCCCAAAAAGGGGATTGCGTCAAATAAGTTTATAGGGTGGGTACGTACGCAAACCCACCTCTTGAAGGCAGCCCGCTCAAGGTGGGTCGGCGCATACCGACGCCACCCTACGGACTACGGACTGCCGCCTGTCCGGGGACTACTCCCTCAGGACGCATTGTCGATTCAAAGACCAACGGCTGCACCCTTGCACCCATCCACCCTCATCGCTCAAAAGACAACCACCGTTCGCACTCCGCCCGCGCTCCCCGCGGTGCCACACTCCCGCCAAGCCCCAACTTTCCCCGGCAGCAAAATCCGGCCAAAATAATTCTCCGCCGATTCTTTAAAATCCGTAACCCTATGCCAATCCATCACTTCCCAACCCACCCCCCTCCTCTTGTTGCGTCTTTCTGCACAAAATAACGCAACAAACTCCCTTAGAGTAGAGGGACTACTGTTTTTGGCTTCGGCTGAACGTGCGATGCGGGCTGCTGTTAGCATTCAGCATTTCCCCTCAGTCCCTCTTGGTCAGGTGTTAGGCCCGGCCGGCTGCTCTTTGAAATCCCAATACCCCCTCTGCTTTGTCTGACATCTGACTTCCGTCCTCTGACATCTGACTTCCGCCTTCAGGCGGTCTTCTCCGCCATCTCCACCATCGGTAATCCGTATTGCCCCAATGTCCGGAAATGTCCGGTTTTGTCCGGTCTTCTCAACGCTATCCCGGTTATCACCATCAACCCCCTGTACCAACACGACTTACATCAATTACCATCGTGCATCAGACCGGACATACCGGACATTCGCCCCGCAGCAGCTCTTCTTCGCGTCCTCTTCGCGCCCTTCGCGCGCGGTTAGTGTGGTTGCGA
>JANYJT010000261.1 GCA_025358395.1 Bacteroidia bacterium | reverse complement strand
ATCCAATGTACCGCCAATATATCTCCCGTCCGAGAATACCATGGAGGCGGGTCCGTCCCATGGTTCCATCAGGGTGGAGTGGTATTCGTAAAAGGCCTTGAGACTTTCAGGGATCGGGTTCTTTTCATTGAACGATTCGGGAATCATCATGCACAATGAGTGAGGCATGCTCCTTCCTGCCATGTTCAAAAATTCGAGAGTATTGTCGAAGGAGGCAGAGTCTGATTTGCCAGGCTCAATGATCGGATAAAGTTTGTCGATATCTTCTCCGAAAAGTGCGGACTCGAGCAATGATTCTCGGGCATGCATCCACTGACGGTTGCCTTTGATGGTATTTATTTCACCGTTATGGGCAATCATTCGGAATGGTTGAGCCAAATCCCAGGTAGGGAAAGTATTGGTACTAAAGCGGGAGTGAACCAGCGCGATAGCACTTTTCATCTCGGGATGACTCAGATCTTTAAAATAGTCGCGGAGCTGACTTGGCGTAAACATCCCTTTGTAGATCATTATCTTGCTGGAGAAACTTGGTAAGTAGAAGCTGCTTTTGCCTGCAAGTTTGGACTCCCTAACTGTTCTTTCCGCTTGTTTTCGGGCCAGATAGAGCTTTCTTTCCAGTATATCCTGTTCGTAGTTTCCTTTTACAAAAATCTGACGAATCATTGGTTCTGTGCTGCGTGCAATCTCACCAATTACGGACCCATCGACAGGTACTTTGCGCCAGGCTACGAGTTTTAGCCCCTCTGCCTCAACATACCGGTTCAGAACTTCAACACAATAATCTGCTTCTTCTTCTACAACTGGAAGGAAGACTAGCCCTGCACCGTATCTTCCGGGCTCAGGCAGATCAATACCCTGAGACAGGAAAAAATCATGTGGCATTTGTAACAGAATTCCGGCGCCATCACCGGTTTTATTATCTGCGCTCGTAGCTCCCCGATGGTCCATATTGAGCAAAACGGTTAAGCCACGCTGGACAATTTCATGCGATTTAGCTCCTTTGATATGAGCTACAAAACCAATCCCACAGGCATCGTGTTCAAAAGAGGGATCATACAATCCTACCGGGATTGGAAATTTTTTGTGTTCCATAACACTTACTAATTGAGTTGGTTTTTTAAAGCTCTGATATATTTTAAATCCTATATTTTTTAGATAAAAAAACGATAAGATGAAAGAAAAACAGCGATAATAATTAATATTCGAAAGCAAAAATAGCTTTTTATTTTATTTATCCAATTGTCAGTCCTACCGAAAAGGCGAATTATTTCTCTGAGATTAGGAAATATAATAAAAAAAATAATTTAAGATGTTGGAATTGAATAATTTAATATTCAAGTTAAAAGAATATTAATTTTTGGGCTGTTGGCAGAGATTATGTGCCGCTTTAAAACATCAGTGAAGGTGATTTTATTCTCCAAGGAGTGATTCGATGGCTTGGGTTGCCTTGTCGAAATTAAACTCAGAGACTACCTGTTTCATTTTTGCTTCAATACGGCCAAGAGAAAGATTTCCTATACTACCTTCGTGGGTATGGTGAATATTCTTGTCGGGATAAAATAGATCCTTTTCGATTAATAAACCAATTTCGCGATATGCATCCCTGAAAGGTGTCCCGGATAAAACAAGACGATTTACTTCCTCAACGCTGTATAGAAATCGGTATTTGCTGTCATCAAGAATGTGCTCATTGATGGTAATGTTTTCAAGGGCAAAGGATGCTATCTGAAGGCAGTCGTTCAACTCCTGGAAAGCCGGAATAAACAGCTCTTTGGTAAGTTGCATATCCCTGAAATATCCGCTTGGAAGATTGTTGGTCACCGTAAGCATTTGTGCAGGTAACGACTGAATTCTGTTGCAATGAGCACGCAAAAGCTCGAAGACGTCCGGGTTTTTCTTGTGTGGCATGATGCTTGAACCTGTGGTCAGTTCATCGGGTACTTTTACGAAGTCGAAATTCTGACTCATGTACAGACATACATCGTAAGCCAATCTGGATAGGGTGGAAGCGATGGATGCAAGGGCGAATAAAACTGACCGTTCCATTTTGCCGCGCCCCATCTGGGCATAGACCACATTGAAATTCATGGTCTCAAATCCAAGCAATTCGGTCGTCATCTGACGGTTGAGCGGAAAAGAAGATCCATATCCTGCCCCGGAACCAAGAGGATTCTGATCAGCAATGCGATAGGCAGCTTGCAGCAACATCAGATCGTCAGCAAGGCTTTCGGCATAGGCGCCGAACCACAATCCGAAAGAAGAGGGCATCGCGACCTGGAGATGTGTGTATCCGGGCATCAGTACCTCTTTGTATTTGTCACTTTGGGCTATTAAAATATGGAAAAGGTTAAGCGTATTTTCGGTGACAGTTTTTATGGCATCTCTTGTAAAAAGCTTTAAATCCAGCAAAACCTGGTCATTTCTTGATCTTCCACTGTGTATTTTTTTCCCAATTTCTCCTAGTCGGGCTGTCAAAATCAGTTCAACCTGAGAGTGAATATCTTCTACTCCCTCTTCGATGGAAAATTTTCCACCAACAATTTCTCGGTAGATGGATTTTAATTCTTTCGACAGCAGGATCAATTCATTGCCTTCAAGCAGGCCAATGTGCTCAAGCATTTTAATATGAGCCAAGGAGCCGATCACATCGAATTTCGCAAGAAAAAGATCCATTTCCTGATCTTTTCCAATCGTGAAAGACTCGATTAAATCATTGATTTTTTTCCCTTTGTCCCAGAGCTTCATGGCGGATGCTTTTTGTCAGTTTTCTGCCCCGGATTCAATTTAGGATAATTCTAATTGGGGAGGAATCAGATTCCGGATCAGCGAATTTACAGCGATTCTAATTTATGCCTCTATTTTATTCACGCAAAATGAGCATACTCCTTTGAGATAATAATGATGTTCATCGATTCTGAATCCGTCTAAAACTGGCTTAGGAAGCTCCTCCTGTTTAATCCTGAAATCGATCACTCCGGTGCAAATTTTGCACTTAAAATGGCCGTGTGTTGAAGTATCCGCATCATACCTGATCTCATTGCCTTCGATGTTAAGTGCCAATGCTACACCGGATTGAACGAACAAATTTAATACGTTGTAAATCGTGGTTTTTGATAAACCGTTTATTTCGTGTATGAGGTCACTGTAAATCATATCTACAGTGGGATGATTTCTTTTTGAAACCAAATAACTCATAATCTTCACACGCTTTTGAAGAGGCCTAATACCGCTTTTTAAAAGATAAGCGGAAATTTGTTGTTGTTCCATTGTTTTTTTCTGAATTCAATACAAATATGGCGGATTTTTTTCATTGAACAAAATGTCTGAGTAACTGTTTTACAGTTTAGTGCCATTTTAAATTGCATTTTAAAAATCCGGATATTTCTCATTAACTTAACAAAGGATATTTGTTTGGCTAGTTTAAATTCCATATTTTTGTAATCATTTCAAATTATATTTAAAAATTTAGATATGTGTACATTAGTTGGAAAAAAAGCGCCTTCATTTAAGGCTACTGCTGTTGTAAACGGCAATGATTTTGTAAGTGATTTTTCCCTTGATCAATTTGTCGGAGAAAAGTTCGTACTTTTCTTTTTCTATCCTTTGGATTTTACTTTTGTTTGTCCGACGGAAATTCTGGCTTTTCAGGAAAAATTAGTTGAATTTGAGAAAAGAAATGTGGCAGTTGTGGGCTGTTCGGTTGACTCAGAATTCTCACATTGGGCCTGGTTGAACTCAGAAAAGAAAAATGGGGGTATCAAGGGTGTGAAATTCCCTTTGGTCGCTGACTTATCCAAAACCATTGCTGAGAACTACGGGGTTCTTGCTGGTGAGTATGAAGTAAATGAGGAGGGTCAATCATCGTTTTTTGGTGCACCTGTTGCTTATAGGGGACTCTTTCTGATCGATAAAAAGGGAGTTGTTCGTCATCAGCTTGTCAATGACCTTCCGTTGGGCCGGAGTGTAGATGAAGCCATCAGAATGGTTGATGCACTTATTCATTTTGAAGAATTTGGCGAGGTTTGTCCGGCAAATTGGAAAGCCGGCGAAGAAGCAATGACTGCTTCAGCTGCAGGAGTGGCCAGTTATCTTTCAAAACATTGAAATTTTGTTCGATATTTTTTTAACAAATTATAAATTACAAATTTCAAATTAAGATGAAGATCAATCGTTACGAAGACATTTCCCAAATTGAAAGGGAAGCCAAAAGAGATTACATCGACCGTCACTCAGCCTTTGTTCATTGCGATGCCAAGGCTTTAAAGGGTGAAAAATTCAAGGTTAAAATTAAGGTAGGTGATGAGTACAGGCATCCTGATGATTTTGACCATTATGTTAGCTGGGTGCAGCTTTGGGATGGAGAAAAGATGCTGGCACAGACCACACTTTTAGCTGGAACAATGGGCAGTGCTCCAAATCAGGTTGAAGTTGATTTATATATCGTTCCGTCAAGGAGTATGAAGCTTATTGCCCATGCATATTGCACGAAACATGGCTTATGGCAGAGTAACGAAGTAGCTGTCGAAGTTGCTGAATAATTGGTTGGTCTAAGTCAGGAAAAGGGTGTCGCGAGGCACCCTTTTTTATTCAAACAATCCTTCTTCACGAACTAACATAAGTATGGCCGAGTGGGGAAGAATAAGATATTTTTCGCTTTTAAACTCAATTTCAAAACCCATTTTGTTGAGGTAAATGGCAAGATCACCTTCATGTGCCTGCAGGGGAACATATTTTACCTCTTCCTTCACCTCCTTCCATGGTTCATCATTGTCTGTCAATGCAGGAATTGGAAATCCGGGGCCTGCTTTAATCACATATCCCGATTGAACGGTCTCTTTTTCGACTGCAGCAGGAGGAAGATAAAGTCCTGAGTTGGTTTGCTGGTTAGGATTCTTTGGCCTGACCAATACTCTGTCACCTACAAGAATGATCTTTTCCAGATCTTTTTCAGTTAAATTCAATGCCATTTAATTCGCTTTTATTCTTTCTACAAATATCCCGAATTTATGCGTAATAAACGATTTTGAATCTTACTATTTTGAGTAAAAAGAGAACTTGCGGACTTGCGATGATACAAATTACTACCTTTGTTTATCTTATTAAGTTTTGCTTTTAATATTCAATATTTTACTGAATGGAATCTATTAAAGAGATCTACAAGATTGGATATGGACCTTCCTCCAGCCATACGATGGGACCAAAAAAGGCGGCTGAAATCTTTCTTCAAAGAAATTTTTCTGCTGCCTCTTTTCGGGTAACACTCTATGGAAGTCTCGCAGCAACAGGGAAAGGTCACCTGACTGATCTGGCGATCCAAAACACCCTTCATCCGCATCCTGTTGATTTTGAATGGCTGCCGGCTATTTTTCTGCCCCGTCATCCCAACGCCATGAAATTCGAAGCTTTGGATGTGGCTAAAAATATCCTTGACAGATGGATAGCCTATTCCATAGGAGGAGGTTCAATCATTGATGATTTGACAATATCAGAGACCAGACAGGTTTACCCCGAGAAAAATATGGAATCCATTTTGAATTGGTGTTACCAAAGTGGAACAAGTATCTGGGAATATGTAGAAGCGCATGAAGATCCGGATATCTGGGATTACCTGAATGAAGTGTGGAGAATTATGCAGGCCGCGATTAAAAGAGGCTTAGAGGCTGAAGGACCCTTGCCGGGAATTCTTAATTATCCGAGAAAAGCTTCAGCCTATTTCGAAAAGGCCCGCTATTTTGAGCCAGATATCAAAAAGCGAGGCATGATTTATGCTTACGCCCTGGCCGTTTCGGAGGAGAATGCTTCAGGAGGATTGATCGTCACGGCTCCTACATGCGGAGCTTGCGGTGTTATGCCTTCAGTTCTTAAATATGCCAGTAAGTTTTACAAGATGTCTGACAAGAAAATCTTGAAAGCATTGGCGACTGCAGGGATTATCGGTAATATTGTTAAAACCAATGCTTCAATTTCGGGTGCGGAAGTAGGATGTCAGGGTGAAGTTGGAACAGCCTGTGCCATGGCATCAGCTGCAGCCACACAGATGAGCGGTGGAAGCATCTACCAGGTAGAATATGCCGCCGAAATGGGATTGGAACATCATCTTGGATTAACCTGCGATCCCGTTGCCGGACTGGTACAGGTTCCATGTATTGAAAGAAATGCTTTTGCAGCTGCACGTGCCATCAACCACAACAACTACTCGATGCTTTCTGATGGCAGGCACATGATAAGTTTTGATAAGATCGTTCAAACGATGGCACAGACAGGCCATGATTTACCATCGATCTATAAGGAGACTTCCGAAGGCGGTCTGGCACATTTTCATGTGATTAAATAAAAAAAGGAGCTATTGACTGCTCCTTTTTTTATTTAATCACATATAAATGCTATTGAATCAGTTCGATACTTCGTTTTACAAAGTTGGCAAGAGCCTCACCTTTTAGCATATTATTTGCCAGAAAGGCCAGATCAACCAATTGATTGGTAAGCGGGTTACCGGCTCCAAATTTCTCGAGTTTTTCTCGTTTGTCGGCTTCAATTTTTGTTATACCATCGCGGGTCTCTTTGAGTAAATCTTTTTCTTCCTGCGGTACTTCCTCGTCTTTTTTACCCTCCTTCAGTTTTTCAAGGGAACTTTTTTGGTCGTTCAATTTAGCCAATTCAGTGCGTAAAACTGCGAGTTCACTGCTTAAATTTCCTTCTTTTTCATCGAGTATTTTTTTAACCAGTGGATGAGATAGGTTAACAACAAGGTTATAGCTATCAGGCATTTCACCATAGAAACTCATTCCAGCCTGCATCTTGGACATATCCTTCATACGTCGCATAAACTCATTCTGAGTAATGATCATCGGTGAACCATTTTCTCCAAGATTCTGGAAATCGATGATGAATTGTCCGCGCTCTTTTGGAATAACAGATTGAAAAATGGGGCTTAAATCGTTTTTCTCTTCGATAGAAAGGATGGGTTGTTCAAGATCTTCCTTTGCAATCAATTTTTCAACGACATCCGAATCCACCCTAACAAAATGAGATTCTGGATATTTTTGCTCGAAATGGTTTAGAAGTGGTGTGGCGAGGACATCATCCATAAGCAATACATCATATCCTTTATTTTTAGCTGCCTCAACAAAACTAAACTGAGATTCCAAATTGGTTGCATATAAATAGACAAGCTTTTTGTTCTTGTCTGTTTGATTGTTTTCAATCAGCGTTTTATATTCGTCCCATGTGAAAAGTTTGTTGTCGGTATTGGTAAAGAAGAAAAATTTTAATGCTTTTTCATAGAATTTCTCATCGGTGAGCATCCCATATTCAATGAAGAGTTTAAGGTCGTTCCATTTCTCTTCCAGTTCGACTCTTTTCTCTTTGAATATATCCTGAAGACGATCTGCTACTTTTTTCGTAATGTGGCTGCTTATCTTCTTTACATTGGAGTCATTCTGAAGATAAGAACGGGACACATTCAGCGGAATATCAGGAGAATCAAGCACACCATGGAGAAGTGTCAGAAACTCAGGAACGATGCCTTCCACAGAATCGGTCACGAAAACCTGGTTGCTATACAGTTGAATTTTATTCTTCTGAACCTCGAAGTTGTTCTTCAACTTTGGGAAATATAGAATCCCTGTTAAGTTGAAAGGATAATCCACATTCAGGTGGATATTGAATAGTGGTTCATCTGCCATTGGATATAACTGATGGTAGAAGTTGTTGTAATCTTCCTCATTCAGATCGACAGGTTTTTTTGTCCAGGCTGGTGCTATATCGTTGATTTGATTGTCAACTTCCGTCTCTTCATACTTGCCATCTTTCCATTCTTTCTTCTTTCCAAAAACAATAGGAACAGGCAGGAATTTGCAGTATTTGTTTAACAGTTCAGTAATCCGGTTCTCCTCAAGGAATTCCAGGGAATCAGAATTCAGATGCATGATGATATCTGTACCCACGGTATCTTTTTCTGTGTCTTCCATCATAAATTCGGGAGATCCATCGCAAACCCAGCGTACGGCTTTCGAATTTTTCTTGTAAGATTTTGAAATTATTTCTACCTCTTCAGATACCATGAATGAAGAATAAAATCCAAGACCGAAATGTCCGATAATGGCATTCGCATCGTTTTTATACTTTTTGAGGAATTCATCAGCACCTGAAAAGGCGATCTGGTTAATGTACTTTTCGACCTCTTCCGAATTCATGCCGATGCCATTATCCGACACCGTGAGCGTTTTTTGCTCTTTATTGACTGCTATTCTAACGCTCAAAGCCTCAATTTGCCCGCTGTATTTGCCTGCAGATGCCAAAGTTTTAAGCTTTTGGGAAGCATCTACCGCATTTGAAACGATCTCACGAAGAAAAATATCGTGATCAGAATAGAGAAATTTCTTGATAATTGGGAAAAGGTTTTCACTTGTAACCCCGATTTTTCCTTTCATATTTAAACCTATTTTAAATTAATGATTGCTTTTGACAACAGCATGGATCAAAGCCTGTGCCAATAGATTCCGGCTGACTATATGGCAGTTTCTGGTCAATATCAGGTCTGTCATTTTTTGGTTTACTGAAAAAATGACAATGGAATTTACCATAGAAGCGTTGAGAATTGAGAGTTGAAAGTTGAAAGTGGTGAGAGAGAAGGTACAAGATATGAGATTTGAGAGATAAGACAAGAGTGATGAATGAAGAGATTTTGTAAATCGCAAGACGCTGATTGAATACGCTTTACTTAATCCATTGTCCTTTATCCTTTATCATTTTCTTTCAAATTTTTCCTGAATTGCAATACAATAACACCCTCAGATGATTCTGAAAATGCAATAATTTTGGTGCTGTTGAATGGGGGGGAATTTGCACGGGAGGAGCGACTCGAACGCCCGACACCTGGTTTTGGAGACCAGTGCTCTACCGACTGAGCTACACCCGTATCTGCGGAGAGAGAGGGATTCGAACCCCCGGTACCTCACGGTACAACGGTTTTCAAGACCGCCGCAATCGACCACTCTGCCATCTCTCCTTGTTTGCGACTGCAAAAGTAAACCTTTTTTCCAATCGGCAAAAAATTACAATTAAAAAAATAATATGTGGTGTGGCGATAAAAAGTGTGCGAAAATTTTGATATTTAGAAAATTGTGTTGAAATTAGTCCAAGTAAATCATTTGTACAATTTTAATTTTAAAACTGATCAAATGAGGGTTCCTTCCGGGGAAATTGTGTTGACTACACTTTTGATAAGAGCTGGTGATCTAAATTGAATAAACGCAAAATCTTTCGGGAAAATCTAAATTATTAACCATTTATTATCCTTATTAGTTATGAACAAAGCTCAATTAATTGATGCCGTTGCTGCAGAAGCCGGAGTAACTAAAGCCGATGCCAAAAAAGCAATCGAAGCTTTTGTAAAAACAACAACTGAGGCCTTAAAACAAGGCGATCGTCTGGCTCTTGTCGGATTTGGTTCCTTCTCAGTTTCTGATCGTCCTGCCCGTACGGGTCGCAACCCTCAAACTGGTGCTACCATTAAAATCGCCGGCAAAAAAGTCGTTAAATTCAAAGCTGGCAATGAATTGACTGATGCTGTTCAGTAATGATCACCAACTAACAAAAAGAGGGAGCGTTTGCTCCCTTTTTTTGTTTTATAGCCAACTATAAGTTCTGCATTGAATGAAGTTTGTAATAAATTCCTTTAATCGCAATCAGTTGATTATGCGTGCCGCGTTCTACAATTTCCCCTTCATGGAAGACACAAATAAGATCAGCCTTTTTGATGGTAGATAACCGGTGAGCAATAACGATGGAAGTGCGGTTCTTCATCAGGTTCTCAAGTGCTTCCTGAACAAGCTTTTCTGATTCGGTATCCAGAGCGGATGTGGCTTCATCCAAAATCAGGATTGGCGGATTCTTCAGTACTGCCCTGGCGATAGAAATTCTTTGCCTCTGACCTCCTGATAATTTTCCACCCCTGTCGCCAATATTGGTGAGGTAACCATCAGGTGAGGTTGAGATAAATTCATGAGCATTAGCAACTTTAGCCGCTGCCATTACTTGTTCCATGTTCGCTGTTTCAACGCCAAAAGATATGTTGTTATAGAAAGTATCGTTGAACAGAATCGGATCCTGGTTAACATTACCCATCAAACCACGCAGATCAGCGATTTTGTAGTCACGGATATCAACGCCATCTACAAATATATTGCCGGATTGGATGTCCCAAAAGCGCGGCAGAAGATCTACGAAAGTTGATTTCCCGGAACCCGACTGACCTACCAATGCGATTGTTTTTCCTTTTTCAATCGTTAATGAGACATTTTTAAGTACTTCATCATCGATATATTTGAAATTTACATCACGATATTCGATGTTATTTTTGAACTCTTTGACATGGACAGCATCCTGCTTGTCTACAATATTATTTTCGGCCAGCAAGATCATATCGATGCGTTGCATTGAAGCCAAGCCCTTTTGCACTGAATAGAGAGCGGTCGAAAAGGATTTGGCAGGATTGATAATGCTGTAAAAAAATGTTAGGTAGGTAATAAAGCCCTGAGGTGTGAGTTCACTCGTATTGCTAAGAACCAAACGTCCGCCATACCACAAAACGACAACGATCACCATGGTTCCCAGTAATTCGCTCATTGGATGAGCCAGATAACGGCGCCACATTAACTTGTTCATAATGTGGTAGTATTCAGTATTTTGTCTGGCGAAAACTGATTTCATCTTATGTTCGGCATTGAATGCCTTGATGATGCGCAAACCAGAGAGAGATTCTTCGATGGTCGAAAGTAGTTCTCCCATTTTGTTCTGTCCTTTCATGGAGGGCTTTTTAAGGCTCTTTCCGACCTTTCCGATCAGGTATCCGACGATAGGCAGCATTAGAAAGACAAAAAGCGTCAGAGACCAGGACATATAAATCATCGCACAAAGTGAAATAATGATGATCATTGGATCCTTGAACATCATTTCGATTGAGTTAAAGATGGAGTTATCAACTTCCTGAACATCGCCGGTAGTCCGGGCAATGATATCTCCTTTCCGCTCTTCAGAGAAGAATCCAAGCGGCAGTGAAAGTATCTTATGGTAGATCTGGTTACGTATGTCACACACTACGCCGTTGCGCAGGGGTACCATGACAAAGGAGGCCATATAAGTAAATCCAACTTTTAAAATGACCATAACAATCATGAAGATTCCCAGATATATCAATACTATTTCCTTTCCGCTGGTTTCGATCATATTGCTGATCAGGTAAAGAACATTCTTTATGACGCTGTCTACCGAAAAACTCCAGGCTTCCGGTTTGGGCACATTTTCCTGAGTCCCGAATAAGACTCCAAGAACTGGCGCAAGTGTAGCAAATTGGAATGCACCAAATATGGCACCAAGAATGTTGAACACAACATTCATGATCACATAGCCTTTGTAAGGGGGAAGAAATCGGATCAATAAACTATAAAGACCTTTCACACTGATAATTTTATTGGTTTAGGAGACAACCCCGGTGTAGTTTTGAGGGGTAATTTTTCTCAACTCCTCTTTTATGCCCTCTGAAATTTCCAGTTGGCCGATAAATTCCAGGAATGCATTTCGATCAATTTTTCGGTTGACCCGTGTCAGCTCTTTCAACGCTTCATATGGATTGGGATAGGCTTCCCTCCTCAAAATAGTCTGAATTGCTTCGGCCACAACACTCCAGTTCTCCTCCAGATCTTGATTGATTGCCTCATGATTGAGTAATAATTTACCAAGTCCCTTCATCGTCGATTTGATTGAAAGCAGTGTATGTGCAAATGGAACCCCAACGTTACGCAAAACGGTCGAGTCGGTCAGGTCGCGCTGAAGTCTTGAAATTGGAAGCTTTGCTGAAAGATGCTCAAAGAGTGCGTTGGCGACACCAAGGTTGCCTTCCGAATTTTCAAAATCAATGGGATTTACTTTGTGCGGCATAGCTGATGAACCGATTTCACCCTTCTTGATCTGCTGCTTGAAGTAGTTCATAGAGACATAAGTCCAGAAGTCGCGGTCGAGGTCAATCAGAATGGTATTGATTCGCTTCAGACAATCAAATATAGCCGCATAATTGTCGTAATGTGCAATTTGGGTGGTCGTTTGGGAACGTTCCAGTTTTAGAACCTCTCTTACAAACCGATTGGAAAAGCTAACCCAATCAATTGAAGGATAAGCGACATGGTGTGCATTTAAATTCCCCGTTGCGCCACCAAATTTCGCATAGCACGGAATGGTTTCCAACTGACTCAATTGAACCTCCAGTCTCTCCGAGAATACTTTGATTTCTTTTCCCAATAGGGTGGGAGAGGCAGGTTGGCCATGGGTTTTAGCCAACATTGGAATTGATTTCCAGGTATTTGAAAGATCGTTTAGTTTGGTTAATAAGCCATTTATAGCCGGAAGATACACTTCATTAATGGCATCCTGAATGGAACAGGGAACGGCTGTATTGTTGATATCCTGAGAGGTAAGGCCAAAATGGATAAATTCTTTGTAAGGAGCCAGTCCCAGCCGATCAAATTTTTCTTTTAAAAAATATTCTACAGCTTTAACATCATGGTTGGTAACTTTTTCAATCTCTTTGATACGGTTCGCATCTTCTATGGAGAATTGAGTGCATAAGTTCCTAAGCTCGTTTTTGGTTTGACCGGGGAAGGATATCAATTGTGGAAGTGGTATCTCCGTCAGTGCAATAAAATATTCTACTTCAACAAAAAGCCTGTATTTTATCAGGGCGAATTCCGAAAAATATTTCCCAAGCTCGGCTACTTTATCGCGGTAACGTCCGTCGATAGGCGAGATGGCTGTTAACATCTGCAATTCCATTAGAAAGCATATTACTATTTAAGTGCAAAAGTAACAATTTCATGTGTATATAATTAGTTTTTAAATTGCCGGATCGAACCCTTAGCTTAATATGCATCATCCGTTGTTGACATTTGTTTATGAGGATTTCATTGGTGATACTGAATCAGAATTATTACCTGATCTTTTGGAGCTTCAACTCCAAACTTTAATAAATTTGTGCAACAACAATCGATTATGGAAAAAATTAGGGTTTCTGCTATTACTTATTTGAATACCAAGCCTTTTCTATACGGAATCACCCACTCTGCCATCATGGATACCATCGAACTTTCGCTTGATATCCCATCCGTATGCGCTGATAAATTGAAAGAAGGAACCGTTGATATTGGTATTATCCCGGTAGCTGAGATGAATGATGTTGAAGGAGCCAATATTCTTACCGATTTTTGCATAGCGTGTTCTGGTAAGGTCAGAACGGTGGTTCTGGTTAGTCAGGTACCACTCGCAGAGGTGAAAACAATTGTTCTTGATTATCAGTCACGTACCTCGGTTCAGTTGGTTAAAATCTTGGCAAGGGATCTTTGGCAAATCCATCCAAAGTGGATAAATGGTGGGGTTAATTATATAGAAGACGATATCAGAGGAAGTATCGCAGGAGTCATTATTGGTGACCGGGTATTCGAGGCAGAGAATAAGTTCCCTTATGTATATGATCTCGGGGAAGCATGGAAAACACTTACCGGACTGGATTTTGTCTTTGCCTGCTGGGTTGCAAACAAACCGATTGGTGATGACTTTGCCGACCAGTTTTCTGAAGCACTTCATGACGGTATTGTCCATATTCCTGAGGTGATTGCTGAATACCAACTGCGTTATCCAGATTATCCCTTTGATACCTATTTTCGCGAAAATATTTTTTATCATTTGGATGACTCCAAACGGAAAGGGATGGAGTTGTTTTTAAAGTTAATGAAGGAAGGCAATTAGCAAAAGGATAAAGGTAAAAAGGATAAAGTCAAAAGGATAAAGTGAAGAATGCTTCAATCGTGATCCCAGCGTCATAACTCATAACTTTTTTAACATGCTTAAAACATTGTTCATCATTGGTTCCGGAAGTTTTTTTGGAGGAATAGCAAGATATCTCACTTCGAAAATTGTTCAAAACAGTATTGTATCTGGTTTTCCCTTTGGTACCATGGTTGTCAACCTGCTTGGTTGTTTGC
>JANYJT010000252.1 GCA_025358395.1 Bacteroidia bacterium | reverse complement strand
AAACATGGGACTAGCTATGGCGGTTATCGTTCCAGAGCCGAAATCCAGGTCGTTGGATCCGGTAAAGGTATACGATGTGGTACCGATGAGTGCCACGTTGTTGTTTGTGCTGAGGGTAACTCCGCTGCCGCTGGTGTTATCGATTATCCCCCCGCTGTTCCAGTTAAATCCACCGGTGCCAAGCGCCGAACTTGTGCCTCCAGTGCCTCCGTTGTTGATGTTCAGCGTGGTGACCGCATCCAGGGTCGTCCCTCCACTATAGGTGTTCGCGCCAGCGAGCGTTACAACGCTGCGCTTGGTGCTGTTCGTGCTGCCCGTTATCTTAAGGCTGACGCTGTTGGTATTCGAGATAACTCCATTCACGACCAAAGTGCCGCCGGGAGCCTGGTAAAAACTCTGCGTAGCGCCAGCCGCTGCCGCTGCGCCGAGTACCAATGGAGTGTTGATCGTGTTAGTCTCACTGGTGTTCAAAGCGTTAATCGCGATGCTCGGGGTCGCGGTAGTAAGAGTAAGCGCGAATGGCGAAGTCGCCGTAATGTCATATCTGGAGGCACCCGATGAGAAACTCAGGGCGGAGGCAGTAAAGTTGGCACTCAGCTTGGGTTGCGTGACTGAGGCGTTGGAGAAGGTTGCTGTCTGTCCGGCTAAAAGCGTACCACTCCAGCTAGCCGAGGCATTGAAATCAGTCCCGCTATTATTCCAAGTGGCCGCCTGAGCCCCGCCAATAAATAACGGGGTAACCAGAACCGCCAGAACCACCGCCTTCTTTGCTCGTGCAGTCATCTCGACCTCTTGCAAAAGTGGACGTAGCTTCATGGCAGTGGGCTCAAGCTCACTGACTTCACCGACAAGCCGCCTTTTAGAAATGCAAGGCCAGCACTTCGGATTGTTAAAAAATAGTCATTGAGCGGCTCAAGTCAAGAACGCACGTCTGGAATATTCAATTTGTCGTGGCAGCCAGGAGAGACTCTTCACTGGCACCCATGCGTCCTGACCCCTCGAAAGAGCGAAAGGGCGTGCCCGTTTTTTCGCTAGTGCTCCGTCAATCTACCAACAGGACTTACAGCAATTTACATTGTGCCGCCGACCGGACATTGCTGACATCCGCCCCTTAGCCGGACCTTTTCGTCTCCGCTTTCCGCTTTTTCCCGGCCGCAACCGTCACCCCCGCTGGGGGTATCGAGAATACGTTTGGCATGGACCTATAAATTCCATCTCCCGGAAAAACGGGCACGCCCACGCTCGCAGTTCAACGTTCGCAGTTTGACGCCAATAGCGTCAGCCAGTAAAATTCATCCTTCTCTGCCCAGTTTGGAGCAGCCCGGCACCACGATGATGTGGCGTCTGTTTCTTAGAGTAATCCGGCTCACCGACGCGTAGCGGACGCTGGGTAGGCCCATGAAATCAGCGAGTTAGGAAAAATCAATGCGTGCAAGTGAAGTTCGTCGCGGCGAAGCCGTCATCATTGAAGGGAAAATGTACGTGGTCACCGCTGCCGACCACAACACTCCGGGCAACCTTCGCGCCAAAGTGACCTTCAAAATGCGCGATGTCGCCAAGGGCACGATCATGGATAAACGCGTCGGCGCGACCGACGATATCCAGGTTATCATCCTGGACAAACGCCAGGTGGAGTATCTCTATTCCGACCAGACCGGGCACATCATCATGGACCAGATCACCTATGATCAGATGTCCATCTCCCGCGAGGTCTTCGGCGGCGATATCCTTTACCTCAAGCCCAATACGCAGCTCTCTGCCATGTTTTATGAAGACAACATGGTCAGCTATGAAATGCCCAAGACGGTGGACCTGAAGGTGACCGACACCCCGCCGGGCATCAAGGGCGCCACCGCCACCAACCAGCTCAAGGAAGCCACCATGGAAACCGGACTTAAGACCAAGGTCCCGGGGTTCATCGACATCGGTGAGACCATCCGCATCAACTGCGAAACCGGCGGCTATCTTAGCCGGGCATAATTGCCCCATCGCCAATGCCGGGCATGAGGCTGGCACTTTCTCTTGCGAATTGGCGGCGGCCCCGTACGCTGTCGCCTACGCATTAACTAAGAAGGCGGTAAGCCAGTGAAACGATCGTATCTTGCAATCCTCACGCTCATCGTCTTGGTGGCATTTGCCGGCACCGGTTGGGCTGCGGAATCCGCTCCGGCCGCCAGCCTCACCGATCTGGTCGATGTTCAGAAATACAACCGCGCCATCCATATTCTGGCAATGCTCCTGGTGGGCTTTGGATTTCTCATGGTCTTCGTCAAACGGTACGGCCGGTCAGCCACCACTGCGACATACCTGCTGGTGAGCTTGGCCATCCCGTTGTATTTCCTGAAGAACAAGCTGGGAATCCTTGGAGCCCCCAGCGTCGATATTGACAGCCTGATCCTCGCGGAGTTCGCCGCGGCCAGTCTTTTGATTTGCGCCGGCGCGGTTCTGGGCCGGCTTAAGATGATGCAGTATTTGCTTCTGGGCCTGCTGTTCATCCCCGCTTACGCCGTCAATGAGTGGGTTCTTCAAGGCGGGGGGCTTGGGTTGATCCCGGCCGGCATGTTTGTGGATACCGGCGGTTCAATCGTGATCCACGCCTTTGGCGCGCTCTTCGGGCTGGCCGCCATTGGATCGTTGACCACCGCCCGACAGTTCGCCGCGCCCATTGAGGCCGACGCCACCAGCGACCGTTTCTCGATGGTTGGCAGCATGGTGCTTTGGGTGTTCTGGCCGAGCTTTTGCTCAGCCTTGGTCGCCCCGGCCGATGTCCCTAAAACAGCCGTGAATGTGATTCTGGCGCTGTGCGCTTCGACGCTGGCCACCTATGTCGCCTCGGTAGCCTTCCGCAAAAAGATCGCCATCGCCGATATGGCCAACGCCGCCCTGGCCGGCGGGGTGGCCATCGGCTCCACCTGCGACAAGATCGGCCCGGCCATGGCGTTTACCATCGGGGCCCTCGCCGGAGGTCTGTCAGCATTTGGATTCGCCGTGTTGCAGCCCAGGCTGCAGGGGCTGCTTAGGAAAGTGGACACATGCGGCGTTCTCTATCTACACGGCCTGCCCGGCCTGCTGGGCGGCATCGCGGCCGTGTTCGTGGTGGACGGCATTGCCAGGGGCGCCCAAGTCAAAGGCATCTTCCTTGCAATCGTGATTGCTCTGGCGGCCGGGACGCTGGCGGGCAAGATCGTCTCGCTCACCGGGCGCAGAATCCGGCCCTATCTCGACGAGGAGGAATTCCTGGTGGAGCCCGATTCGGCATTCGACAGCGCAGTGACGACCCACGCTGCCTAAAGAGAGATGGAAGAGGTCAATGCCTGATTCGTGATGGGCGGGTTCGCTGGGGATGTAGGAGGATGAAGCGGCGAGTTTGCTTCATCCAATTGAGCATGCCGGCTTGTCCACGCGGCGGCGTTGGGGTACAAGACTTCGCTAATATGTCTGCCAACAAGATCACCATCGACCAGGTTCGTCACGTTGCCAAGCTGGCGCGGCTGAAATTGGACGAGAACGAACTCGCCAGCCTTACCCGGCAGCTTGAGCCGATCC
>JANYJT010000023.1 GCA_025358395.1 Bacteroidia bacterium | reverse complement strand
GTAGCCAACCAGTCCATACATGGCTTTCACCATCTCGATCTGCCAAGCCAGGTCTGTCGATTTTGCTTTCTCCATTTCGGCAATCAAGCCCGGCCATGGAGCCATGGTACCGGCACGGTAACTTTCAAAAAATGCACACCTATAATATGCCAGATCTTTTTTTTGTGCGTTGACGGATAAGACTGAAAAAAACAGTAAAACGCTTACGACTAAAATCTTATTTGTCGTCCTTTCCATGAAGTCTCCTTTTTAAATCTCCTGAAAATATTGTAAAAAACGATGGCCGTAAAACCAATCATCTGCAATGGATGCAGCAAAACCGATAAAACAACATTCTGTCGGCTGGCGCTGGCAACAAACAGTCGGTTGGCAACAACCAACAGCACAAATAAACTCAAAAACTTCCAACCGAGCGAAATAAAAACAATGAATGGCCCAAAACAAACGATGAACCAAAAGCCAAGCATGACGGCTCTTTGCCCACCAAAATACTCATGAATATTGCGCGAAAATCCCAGAATTGCTTCAGCCAAACTTCGGTACATACGACAATAAATATCTTTGTTTCCAAGCAGAACCGCCATTTTTAAACCTTCTGCCTTCACCATTCTGGCCAAACGGATATCCTCCACATTCTGTTTCCTGACTTTCGAATGCCATTGATATTTCTGGTAACCAACAGCTTCGAACATCATAAACTGCCCGTTGGCCGCCGAAAGCGAAGGGTATTTTGTTTTCCGAACGAGGATCATCGGCAACAAACTTTGCAAAATCCAGTTCATTACCGGAACAATCGACCACTCCGAAAAAGTCTCTATTTTCTGCTGCGGAAAGACTGACAAAAGCGACAATTTTTTCTCCTGAAAGAATGAAACCGCTTTGGTCACGGCATCTTTGCTCAATTCGACATCGGCATCAAGAAAAATCAGGTATTTACCCGTTGCTTTCTGCGCCAACTGATGACAGGCAAAGTTTTTGCCCAACCAATCATCATGAAGTTTTTCACCCAAAAACCAATGAATCCGTTCATCGTCACCGGCAAACCAGTTAAGAATTTCTTCGGTATTGTCTGACGAATGATCGTTGCAAACAATGACTTCAAAATCAGGATAATCCAATTCCTGAAGTCCTTCAAGCAACCGTCCAATCACCGTTTCTTCGTTTCGGGCGGGGATAAGCAATGAAACTTTCGGAAATTCCACGGGCTTTTTATCCGGAAGATGCAGTCCCGACAAGATGTTCACCAGCGAAACAAACGCCCGAAGAACAAGAAAAACCAATATGAAAATTGCCAGGACTTCCATTATTCCAGTTGCTTTGAAATACAAGACTGATAAAACAAATGATACTCTTTTTCAATAGCTTCAGCCGCTCTTTCTCCTGAATAATTTTCGAGGTAAATGCGTATTTCGGGTCGCACGGAGGTGAAATAATCGACCAAAACAACCGCCAACACAATCGCAAATTGATCGGTTTCACCGTTGAAAAGTCGATTAATCCCTCTTTGAAAAGTCACGTTCTGCTTGTGTAGTGACAATAGTTCCCCAGAAGGATAAATGGCCACCAGATTTTTCGGATCGCTCAGTAATTCAGCAGTATAATCCAAAGAATTTAGAAAATCGCGGTTATTCTTTCGAATGGTAAAAATACCGCAGCGATTCAGGAACATGCGTTTTCGAAGCTGATCCTCAAGCATCATCACATTGAATCTCCGCTTGAAAATAGCACGGCTTAATTCGAACGAGAAATATCCATCGTACCAGCTAAAATGGTTTTGAAACAGCAATACTGCCTGATGGTCAGGAATCTGCAAATCCGACATGAAGGTCATTTTTCGAAAATGAATCTTTCGCATCCAGAGAAAGAATTTCCAGAAGAACCAGATATACAATTTGTTATGCCGGACTTTTATCATGATTATTACCTGATTAAAAAATATCTACGAGAGAAAAAATTATGAAAACATTGTTAATTGAAACGATTTGATTTTTTGGAGTTCTTAAACCTTATCCATTTTTTTAAACC
>JANYJT010000211.1 GCA_025358395.1 Bacteroidia bacterium | reverse complement strand
CAATTTATCCCTGCAAATGTCTTCAAAAGTTGTTAAAGAACGAAAATAAAAACCACAAAAGTGCGGTTTGAACTTATTTTCAGAACTAGTGACCAAGTTTAAGACGTAACAAGGGATTGAAATGGTTGCGTGGGGCTTACAACTATTTATGAACAAAATTCAACGAATGGCTACTATTTGCCCATCAGTTCAGTCAATTTATTGGCCAATTCCTCCCCGCGCAGGTTTTTTGCTATGATTTTACCTTCCTTGTTGAGCAAAAAAGTGCACGGAATTGCTGTAACGCCATATTTTTGAGCAATTTCGCTTTGCCAGAACTTTAATTCTGATACCTGGTGCCAAACCAGCTTATCATCGGAAATAGCCTTAATCCACGCCTCTTTTTCTCTGTCGAGGGATACCCCGACAACATCAAACCCCTTCTCTTTGTACTTTCCATAAAGGGCAACAACATTTGGATTTTCCTTGCGACACGGCTGGCACCATGCTGCCCAGAAATCGATCATCACATATTTCCCTTTGGTGGAGGAGAGGGTGAAAGTTCCTCCATCCGGTGTGGGCAGTGTAAAGTCAGGAGCCATTGAGCCAACATCCGTGGTTCGCTTCTTATCAGCGATTTTTTTAAGTTCCCCAACATAAATTGAAGGATGAACAGCAGGATCCAGAAAGGCAATTAGCGTATCAATGTCAGCAGCCGAAATAGTTTGCCCAAATTGCATCATGGCGACGAGTGGAGACACCGTAGATTTTTTATGTTCGCGAATAAAATTCTTCGCATATACATTGAGATTTTGGACCATAGCCTCATAATCAATCTGGGCTTTTTTCATCCCTTCCTGATCTCCTGATTGCTGAGCCGTTGCATATCTTTGCTGCATTCCCTGTGCCTCTTTGGATAGATTCATCAATTCTGATTGGTAGATCTTAAATTCCTCATTCGAATTGGATCCTGTGACAACAGATTTAGCAAGGCTGTCGGCAGATGCACGGATCGTAATTGAACCGTTTTCTGCAAAAAATTGGGCAACCATTTCCTGAGGTCCCATGGCTACAAAACGAAGTTCAGGCAGGTCTGTTTTTCCTGTTAGCTGGAATTTGCCTTTGCTGATCGATGCGGAATCTTCCGCGACCCATTTCCCATCGGCAAATTTCATCAACAGAATCTTGCCGCTATCTTTCCCTTTTATCTCCCCTTTGATCACAAACTTATCTGGTTTGGCACATGAGATGATGCTACAGGTTATCAATCCCAAAAACAACATTCTTTTTATCATCTGTTTTTCTTTGTTTTAGGGTTGAACGACAACCCGGGTTAAAATGAATAGTTCAAAAATAGAAAACATTTTGAGAACAGTGCGCTCAGAGTTTACCAATGGTTTTGTAATATTTTTTCAGTAATTGCTGAGCAGCTGCAAATGGATTGAGTTTGTCATCCGACACATCTTTTTCCAATGCAGCAATGTTATTTCGCACCAATTTGTTTTGGTAAAAGCTATCTTTCAGATGTGCATTGATGGTTTCGAACATCCAGAACCTTGCCTGCGATGAACGTCTTTCCTCAAAGAAACCATTTGTCTTAACCAGATCGAAGTATTCTTCAATGCTTCCGGCTATTTCGCCCATCCCGGTTTTCCTTAGTGAGGAGCAAACTTTTACCTGCGGTATCCATCCGGAGACTGATGGAGGGAAAAGATGCAGTGCATTGCGGTAAAGTGTTGCCGCTGCATTTGCGCGATGAAGATTATCGCCATCCGCCTTGTTGATGACTATGGCGTCTGCCATCTCCATAATGCCTCTTTTGATGCCTTGTAACTCATCTCCTGCACCTGAAATTTGGAGAAGAAGAAAAAAGTCGACCATAGAATGCACAGCCGTTTCTGACTGCCCGACTCCTACAGTTTCAATCAGTATGGTGTCGTATCCGGCAGCTTCGCACAACAATATTGTTTCGCGGGTTTTTCTGGCCACACCACCCAGGGAACCAGATGAAGGGCTTGGCCGAATGTAGGCATTTGGATCGGCAGAAAGCTCTTCCATTCTGGTCTTGTCACCCAATATGGATCCTTTTGTGCGCTCTGAACTTGGATCGATGGCAAGAACTGCCAATTTCTTACCGGTAGAGGTAAGGTATGATCCAAAGGATTCTATAAAAGTGCTCTTCCCGGAACCAGGCACACCTGTAATGCCAATTCGTAAAGATTTTCCTGAGTAAGGCAAACAATGCCCAATAATTTCCTGGGCCATATCTTGATGTTCCTGCTTATTGCTTTCTATCAATGTCACTGCCCTGCTCAGAATAGTTCTGTTCCCTTGAAGAATACCGTCACAATATTGATCAAAGGTTAACTCTTTTCTCTTGTTTTTTTTTAGAAAACGAACTACCGAATCCGCGTTCACTGCTTCAGGTTGCTCAATCCCTTTGTTGACACTGAGTCCTGCGAAGGCAGGGTCATTTTCGGGATGATGAACGTGGCCGGATTTTGTCATCTGTATTTTCGGTAGAGACATGGCATGCCTTGTCTCTTTTAATTATGTATGAATGACGAATAAGACAAAGCATGCCTTGTCTCTACTGTTATTGCGCCTTTGTTACATTACCCGAAATCCTCAAAATGGTGGTAGATGAGTTCGGATCGTTCGAAATAACGGTGATGGTTTTATTCTGCAAGCCCAGTTTGCCTGTAGAATCGAAGATCACTTTAAGATCAGTGTCAGTACCGGGTTTAACTATATTGGAAGACGGATTGGCAGCAGTGCAACCGCATGAAGCTTTAACACTGCGGATCTGAAGATCGCTTTTGCCCTTGTTCAGAATTTTAAAGGTGTATTCTACTTTTTTGCCCTCCTTGATCTCTCCAAAATCATAAACGCGCTCATTAAAATCAATGATAGGGGCATTCTGTATCTCCTTTTGTGAAAGTTTCGAGAAATCCTCCTCAACAGTAGCAGTTACATTGACCCCAAAATTGTAATTTTCTTCTCCATTGTAAGTAAGGTAAACCCTGGCCATTTGAAATCCAAGTTCCGGAATTTTAGCTCCGTCAAAAGTTACCACGATATAACCAGTTGCATTGGGCTCGGCAACAGCAGGTACAGCTTTCGCACTAATGTGAGCAGGAATACCCTTAATTCCGATGGTTACTTTACTTCCGGAAGTGTTGATAAATTTCAAGGAATCGGTTTTCTTCTCGTTGTTTTTGATCCTGACAAAAGACAAATTGTTGTTTAACATCCTGATTTTACCAAGATCAATGGGGTATTGTTCAGCTACGGTGAGCGTCTTTGGGACTACATCGCCTGCAATTTTCAACACAATGGCACCATTTGGGATATTTGCCATAACAGTGATCGTCTTGTTGAACGATCCGGGACGGTTAAGTGGATTGTAGGAAACTTTGATAAATCCCGATTTTCCCGGAAAGATGGGTTCTTTACTCCACTCAGGGGTCGTGCAGCCACATGATGCGTTGACAGTTGAGATCACCAGCGGAACTTTCCCATTGTTTTTAAAATTGAAGTTAAAGTTGGCCGGACCGGCATCTTCCTTGATCTTGCCAAAATCGTGGTCCATGGTCTCGAATGCCATATCGGCAGTCGTTTGAGCCCCGGTATTCAACCCAATGATGAGCAGAAGGGCAACGGTAAAAAAGCGAATTGAATTATGCATAGGTATTAACTTAAAATTTGAAATTTATTGAAATACATTGAAGTCAATTGTATTATGAGATAAATTACCCTCAATTCAGAATACAAAACTAAAAAAATGATTGAATATTTTATTCATCCCCAAAAAAGACACCCATTTTTCTTGCCTTTTCAACCAGTGGATCATTTGGATTTACCAAACTAAGTTTACCGCCTACTTTCTCGAGAGCAACAGATCCAATTTTACCATTTTGGACTGCAACCATCTGACCATATTGGCCCTTGGCGATCAATTCGGTTGCATACGCGCCATAACGGGTAGCCAGAATCCGGTCCATGGCTGAGGGACTGCCTCCCCTTTGAATGTATCCTAACCTGGTATCCCTGGTTTCAATGCCGGTTAAGGTTTGTATTCTTTCGGCAATGTATACCGAAGCGGAAGTATGTGATGGATGATCGATTCCCTCCGCGATCACTACGATGGAGTAGGGCTTTTTCATGGAAAATCTGTTTTCGATGGCTTTACATACACTGTTGATGTTGTATTTTATTTCCGGGATCAGGATGATGTCCCCCCCACCTGCTAAACCTGCATAGAGTGCAATCCAGCCTGCGTCATGACCCATCACCTCAATGACCATTGCCCGCTGATGCGAGTTGGCGGTAGTATGCAGCCTGTCGATGGCTTCGGTGGCAATCGTAACGGCTGAATCAAAACCGAAAGTTATCTCTGTTCCGAATACATCGTTGTCAATCGTCTTCGGAATACCGATTACATTGATGCCCATCTTCTGTAATTGCGAGGCAGTCTTCATGGTCCCGTTTCCGCCGATGCAAACAACGCAGTCAAGTCCCAGATCATTGTAATTCTTTTTGATTAAAGCAGGTTTCTCATTAGTCTCTTCACCCTTTTCCATCTTAAATGGTTTTTCCCGTGAAGTACCCAGGATAGTACCTCCTACTGTCAGGATCCCGGATAACTTGGACTCATCGAGTTCAACATATTCCTTCCATATTAAGCCGCTGAATCCTGCAGTAAAACCGATTACCTCCATACCATGATTTAGGATAGCAGTTTTACTGACTCCGCGGATGGCTGCGTTCAAGCCGGGACAATCACCTCCTGCCGTCAATATCCCAATTTTCTTTGTCATAGACTTAATCTTTTCTGTTTAATCAAATTACGTTTGAAGTGCTACCAAAGTTACAACGAATAGTCAGCTCAATTGTTTTTTGCCGGATTATATTTATTTTCTATTCAGGCGAGTATCCTGATTCATTTAAGATTTTATGGTAATCGTTCTCCTTCATTAAATCCCGCAGTGTAGTTTGCGGATTCTTTTTCATGTAGCTCTTTACGATTTGCCAACCAATCCAAACACCTGTTCTGCCCGGCGATTTTTGTCCAAACGGCGTGGTAAAGGGAGCAGAATTGATAAACCGTACCAACTCCATTCGTTCGCCCGAGAAAAGCATATTCTTTTCAACCAGATAATCCCACATCTCCTTCTCATTGGCTTTGCACCAATCCAATTGAGCTTTTCTGAACCCTATTTTGAGACTATCCGGCCCATCCGGAATCAGCGCGTCCAACAAATAAAAAAGTTTCCCCTGGTGAATCATGTTGGATATCAGGTTCTCGGTATTACCTTTGTATTCAAATTGTTGAGAAATAAAGCCATACAATGCGTCATAAACCATTTTCTCAGGTTCCATATTCTGCCTTTTGTATGAAGGGATTCCAAGTCGCACATAAAATTTACAATTTGAACCCAGGTAATTGTCCAGGCTAATTCCCACTGCCTGAGGCATGGTAACCACAGATTGGTTAAAACCGGATAAATAGGTATAAACTGTCGGGATAGGATTCCCCGGAAAATAATACCTGTAATGCTTGAATGCCAATTCAAGTTGTTTGGTATACATCTGAAAATCACGGAAGAGAGAATCGGATTTTTGCCTGGCTTTTGTTACCATCGAATCGGATAAAAAAGTAAGCAAATATTCTGCATAGAGGGAGTCACTTGTATTTCCAATGGCCAAAATTTCCTTGTTGTAGAGCGTGAAAAATGAACCATAATTTTTCTGCAAAGCCGGAATAGCCAGATTGACATTTTCCGGCGTTACCTTAAATAAATCCTGATCCAGCCGACCGATTCCAAGTGTAAGATTTATATTGGAGACATCTATTCTCAACGGATTTCGTTGACATGCCGACATCGTGAATAACAGGAACATAAAGTACATGTATCGTTTCATCAAATTCATTTCAGCGCTTTTTAACATTTGAGCGTAAACACCGGAAGCGCAAATGCTTCAAAACTTCATTGTTTACGGGTGTGAATTTATCTATTTTTGTCCTTGAGGCTGACAAAATTTATCTATCAGCCACATAAATTCTTTTAGATAATAATTACCCTGAAAAGAAACTCATGAGGATAGCCCTGGCACAATTGAATTACCATGTTGGAAATTTCCCGGACAACAGTGCCCGTATCATCGCTGCCATCCTGGATGCAAAAGCCAAAGGTGCAGATCTGGTGGTCTTCTCTGAGCTCTCTGTATGTGGATACTATCCCAACGACTTGTTGGAACGTCTGGAGTTTATTCGGGAAGCGCTTGATTCAGTTGAGATGATAGCAAAAAGTTGTGTCGGAATTGCTGCCTTGGTTGGTGGACCAAGTATCAACCCCAGTCCCAAAGGAAAGATGCTCTTTAACTCAGCTTTTTTTCTGCAGAATGGCGCCATCAAAAGTATTCACAGCAAAACCCTGTTGCCGACTTACGATGTGTTTGATGAATACCGACATTTTGAACCCAACAAAGCGTTTAATCTAATTGACTTGAATGGTTGTAAGATCGCCGTTACAATTTGTGAAGACCTTTGGTTCAACCAGAAAGTTAATAGTTCATTCGCCAGGGAGAATCTTTATGCGACCTCCCCAACTGAAGAATATTGCAGACAAAATCCCGATCTGATGATCAACCTTTCGGCTTCTCCTTTCTCCTACCACCAGGAAAGATTGAGGAAAGATATTCTGATCGAAAATGCTGTTAAATACAGGATTCCAATTATTTATGTTAATCAGGTGGGTGCGCAAACAGAGCTGATTTTCGATGGAGGATCGGTTATGGTGGATAAAAAAGGGAAAGTTGTCAAAGAGCTGGCCTATTTCAGGGAGGATTTTGCCATTGTAGATACACTGGACCATGAATTGAACGACATACAGCCAGTGACAGAAACCTCTGAAAAAATTTATCAGGCGCTCGTTCTGGGTATTTCTGATTATTTTAGAAAGACTGGATTTCGGAAGGCCACACTTGGTCTATCAGGCGGAATCGATTCTGCTTTGACACTTGTCCTGGCAGTAAGGGCCTTGGGTGCAGAAAATGTGAAGGTTTTGCTTATGCCTTCTCAATACTCATCCGATCACTCTGTCTATGATGCTGTTGCACTTGCAGAAAAGCTTGGCGTTACATATGAAACGCTCCCAATACATGATATTGCATCGGCTTTTGAAGGAACCCTGGCTGAAACTTTTAGGAATTTGCCATCCGACCTGGCAGAAGAAAACATCCAGGCAAGGGTTCGGGGCACTCTTTTGATGGCCTTCTCCAACAAATTTGGCTATATTCTGCTAAATACTTCCAACAAAAGTGAGGCTGCAGTAGGCTATGGCACTTTATACGGTGACATGAACGGGGGTTTATCAGTCCTGGGCGATTTATATAAAACGGAGGTCTACCAGCTTTCACGATTTATCAACAGGGATGAGGAGATCATTCCTGAAAACTCGATTTTAAAACCACCATCAGCCGAACTTAGGCCCGGACAGAAAGACTCAGACTCATTGCCTGAATATGAGTTGTTGGATGCTATCCTTTTTCAATACATCGATCAGATGAGGAGTGTGCAAGATCTTATTTTGGATGGCTATGATGAAGCCATCGTCAGAAGAGTGGTGGCTTTGGTCAACAGGAATGAATACAAACGGTTTCAGGCGCCTCCGACTTTAAGAATCTCCTCCAAGGCTTTCGGATTTGGCAGGAAAATGCCGATCGTGGCACGGTACCCACTGTAGAAAGAGGGGGGGACTAGGCGAGTGGGGGACTAGGAGGGTGGAACACCGGAGTTAGGAAGGAATATAGTTTAGAGTTGAGAAAAGTGAACAACGAAAAGTGAATAGTGAACAGTCGGGGCGGCTCATTTAGCGGCCCATCATGCCAACCGGTAAAGGTAGAATTGAAACGGAGAAATATGAAACTGCGAGAATATTCCTTCTTTCAATCTGTGAGAATTTGTGCAATTTGTGGCAAGGACTGGGGTTAATTTGTGTTCTTAATCCGTGTAATCTGTGTAATTCGTGTTTGGGATGGGTTCTTTGCTAACCATAATATGCGTCCCGGTTTTGATTTTGGAGGATTAATTTATATTTTTGAGATGTTTTACAACATTTTTTTGTCAGCAATGTCCGATAATCTTGGTTTTGAGAGTCAATTCATAGGGGAGAACTGCATTTTTAACTTGCTTACTTCCGAAGAGATGTCTATTCTCAAAGCAAACTCAACCATCAACAGATACCGCAAAAATGACTACATCTTCATGGAAGGGGATGCACCTCTGGGGATGCAGTACCTCAAGGAGGGTAAGGTGAAGCTAATAAAAGAAGGGATAAGCGGCAGAGAGCAGATTATTAGGATGTTCACCGAAAATGGCCTGATCAGCTACCGGTCTCTTCTGGCCGGTGAACCACATAACGGTACGGCTGTCGCGATCGAAGACTCAGAAATTGTCACGGTGCCTCCGGAAATATTATATAATGTACTGCTTAAAAATCACTATTTTTCACTGGCGCTCCTCAGAGATCTGGCCCTTGAACTCGGGCATTCCAACCATAGAACAGTTAGTCTGACGCAGAAACACATCCGTGGAAGATTGGCGGAATCGATTTTGTTTTTAAAGGAAAAATATGGTTTTGAAAACGACGGACAAACCTTAAAAGTTTACCTTTCCCGCGAAGATCTGGCAAGTCTCTCCAACATGACTGCTTCCAATGCCATTCGTACCCTATCTACTTTCGCAGGTGAAAAAATTATTGCCATGGATGGCCGTAAAATCAAGATTAATGATCTTGCCAAGCTGGAAAAAATCAGTAAACAAGGGTAAAGTTCTGAAATGACAAACTAGGCGACCTCCTTATCGATGGCATCCGTAATATAATGGCGTCCATCATTTCTTTCGTTTCGTAAGGCAAAAAAGAGGGTGCCCTGACCTGATAGTATGATCCTGTTATCGAAGTCAGGATATCGGATTGTCTGATTGGTTGCGAGTCCGAAATGAAACAGCTGACCATTCAGGATGACAGCCATTTCAGACAAAGAATATCCCATTACAGTTTTTGGTTGATGGTCTGAAAACACTCTCTGCAGAGAGGTTCATAGCTATCCTTTTCACCGAGCAGCACCAATTTGTCTGTGTCAGAGAACCGGTGACTAAAATGGGCAATATGTCCACATCGCATACAAACGGCATGAACCTTGGTGACAAATTCAGCGCATGCCATCAATCCGGGCATAGGACCAAAAGGGACTCCCCTAAAATCCATGTCAAGACCGGCAACAATTACCCGGATACCCAAATCTGCCAGTTTGTTGCATACTTCAACGAGATTTTCGTCAAAAAACTGCGCTTCATCAATTCCGATCACATCCATATTGCCGGAGAGCAGCAAAATGGTGGAGGAATTGTCGATGGCGGTCGACCGGATGGAGTTTTCATTGTGTGACACTACTTCTGACAATGAATATCTTGTGTCTGTTGTGGGCTTAAAAATCTCGACCTTTTGTTTGGCTATTTCCGCCCGCCGCAAGCGGCGAATCAGCTCTTCTGTTTTCCCGGAAAACATGGAACCTACGATGACTTCGATCCAGCCACGTTTGCGGCCATTGTTTAAATTGCTTTCGATAAACATACTTCAAAAATAGTTTTTTTCTGCTACTCTCATCTTGTTTTTAGTAAGAATGGTGTGGTTAAATTTGTATTTTTACCAATTACAAATATCATCATATGGATAAAAAAATATGGCTCCGGGTAATCAGGGAAGAACTTGAGCTGCTCAATCAACTGGCAACCGGAATGATTGATGACGAACATTTAACCAAGGAAGAGGTCGAACTTGCCATTGCAAGGTCAAAAATTGTCGCAAAGGAGTTTGAAATGCTTTTAGCCCAGGCCTCGTCAACCTTTTATCGGGAAGAAAGTGCTATGGAATTGGAAATTCCGTCTAAACCGGAGGTCGAATCACCCGGATTAAATAAAATTCCGGAATACGATATTGAAAAGGAAGCAAAGGTACCCGGAAAGGAAGAGAAACCTATATTTGAAATCATCCTTGCTCCGTCTGAATATCACATTCCCGATACAGAACCAGTTGCATCTGAAATGCCTCATGAGAATGATGTGCCGGAGGAGCAACCGGAACCTTCCCTGGCTAAGCATAGTTTTTTCAAGACAGATAAGGAAGAGCCTTCCTTGTTGAATATGGAAGAGAAAAAGGAGGAATTTTCCATTTTCAAACAAGCTCCACTCAAAAGTCTGAAAGAGGGACTGATTCTGAATGACCGCTATCTTTTCCAACGTGAGCTTTTCAACAATGACAAATCCAGGTTGGATGAAACGGTGGCAGCACTCGATCGACTTGCCAATATCCAGGAAGCAGTTGAATATCTGAAAGCTAATTTCAGATGGACAAAAAGTGAAGCCTCGGAGAAGTTTGTGCAATTGGTGAAGAGGAGGTTCTCCGAACACAAAGGATAAAGGGTAAAGATAGAAGGGTAAAGGCTAAAGTCAAAAGGATAAAGTAAAGAACGCTCCAATCAAGATCGCAGCATCATAACTCATAACTCATAACTCATAACTCACAACTAATGAGTAGATTATACATTGTTCCTACCCCTATTGGCAATCTTGAAGACATCACACTCAGGGCTATTCGCATTTTGAAGGAGGTTAATTTGATTTTGGCTGAGGACACCAGAACTTCTTCTCATTTGTTGCGGCACTACGAAATACCCACAAAACTTGTCTCTCATCACAAGTTTAATGAACACAAAACTGTAGAACATATTGCTGATCAGATTCTTGCAGGAGATTCAATTGCTTTGATTTCAGATGCGGGTACTCCCTCGATTTCAGATCCGGGATTTTTGCTGGTGAGAACATGTCTTGAAAAGGGTATTGAGGTGGAATGTTTGCCTGGGGCAACTGCTTTTGTCCCGGCATTGGTCAATTCCGGATTTCCAAGCGACCGCTTTTGTTTTGAGGGATTTTTGCCACCCAAAAAGGGAAGGCAGAAGAAATTGATGGAGTTGGCCAGCGAGTCAAGAACCATGATCTTTTACGAGTCTCCATATCGGCTGGTGAAGGCTCTGGAGCAGTTTGCAGAATACTTTGGTACCGAAAGGAAAGTTTCTGTTTCCAGGGAGCTCACCAAGTTATTCGAAGAAAACTTCAGGGGAACGGTTGCAGAAGTTTTGACGCATTTTAAATCCAAAACGATAAAAGGGGAGATTGTTATTGTTGTTGAAGGCAAACCTTTACAGAAGAAAGCGGATGAGGAAAACGACGATGAATAATTTATGAAATACACCCATCTCTTCTTTGATTTGGACAACACCCTTTGGGATTTCAATGCGAACTCTTATGATGCCTTGTATTTGGCATTGAAAAAATTGGACTTGCTTGAAAAGATTGGATCCTTTGAACTCTATTTTCCAATCTATCATGAAGTAAATGAGCGCCTCTGGGATTTATACCGGGACAACAGGATCACAAAAAATGTATTGAGAGGC
>JANYJT010000200.1 GCA_025358395.1 Bacteroidia bacterium | reverse complement strand
AGTGATTTCCTCAAGGTCCCAGAAACCGGACCCATGGTGCACACGAACAAAATTTTTATTCTCTTCCGTGTAATCACCACGAGGAGTCAAGTTGATTCTGGCACTTTTGCCATTGTTGGAGAATGAAGTAGTGGCTTCATAAATGGCATCCCTGTCAGCGACAGGCCAGGGGGCTTTTATGGTAAGGTAATGGATGTCGCTGTATTTTCCCTTCTGCTCAAGAACCAGTGCACTACCACAATTAGGGAAATTGTTGGGGTAATTTTTTACATCTGTAATCACATCGAGGACCCTGGTTAAGGTAGTATTCACAATGACAACAATCCCTTTGAACTCTTCGAAAGGGGAACCATCCACACTTCTGGTATAAATTTTCACACCGGCTTCTTCTCTTCTTAGTTTCCAGTCTTTTTTTTCACTTACACCGGGATTCATAAAAAACATACCGGCCAACAACAATCTGATAAATAGCATACAATTAATTATAATGTCAAATTTAGCCAGTCCGAAATATTAATAGCTTGGATAGTACGCTCGTCTGAGATTCCTTTGAATTTTGGATACAAAAATAGTAAATTGTGGAAATGATTCAGACATTTAATAAATTGCAGGAATCATCAGATTCTTTAAAGTAGAAAACTCAAACTCATCTTTTCCTGCCAAAACAACCACCTTCTCTCCATTTTGTTTAATTGAGGTCTGAATATGGCGCGAGCGTGCAACATTGACTAGCGTAATGGCCTTTTCGATCCCATCTCCCCGCTTAAAATTTACCACTTCATCAGGAAGTGCCAGACGGTTTGCATCATAAATCGATTCATCTGGCCACGATTTCAACTCGTCATAAACTTCTCCCAATCGCTTTTCGAGGAAATAGGCTAACGATACCGGATTTCGTTCAAATGCTGCTTTGAAGAAAGGTTTCCACTCACAAAAATCCATGTAACGGCCTGCATAAAAGGCAAGTTCAATGACGGATGGCGCATCTTTGGTCCCGGCGGTCAGATCCCGAATGGTTTGAAGGTGGGTAAAGATCTCTTCATGAGATTGAGAGGTGGAAATACCCATATCGTTTGTAAAAACGTCCGTATGGGATCCGGGTAATGTCCGCTTTTGTCTGGTACCGGTAAAAATTTTATTGCCGGAAGGCAGGTGCGGGACGGTGTGAATAAACTTTTTGAAATTGGCAAAAAAATCCTTGTGGCTTTCTATGCCGGGAAATATTTGTTTAAGCACTTCGATAAAAGATGAATAAAGACAAGTATTAAATATTTGATTACCTGAATCTAACAAGTATCTTTGATCGAGTGGCTGAAAAGAAAAGTCCTCTTCATCTATTTCTCCCATCAGTTTCCATCCGGATTTATCGCTCAACCTGTTCTTGCTTCCATGCTCATAGCCAAAAGCCTTTTCAACGGGGATATAACGCCTGGTGCCCTGGTAAAGAATGGACAACTGAAACAGTTTCTGATGACGGCTGTAGAAACGAAGAAAATTCATAAATATTTCAAAATCAACTTTCGTTTCCAGAAATGCCGTTAGCTTTTCGCGAAAATGGTGGTAGGCTTCGGGGTCAATGGTGGCTTCAGGATAGGTAGTATGGATGTATCCGGTGCAATGAGAAACATAAGTTATCTGCTCATGCTCAAGTGCCCGCCTTGCCAGAGCGGAGAGTTCTGATCCGTTAAACCACATCGACTTGGTCACGATACGCCGGTTATTGGTTAACACACCCTCATCTGTTACCACAAAATTCTGAGAATGCAAAGGTGTTCCCATCAAAAAGATCTTTTCGAGTGGAATTTTTGCAACGATAAATAGCGCTGCTGCATACAGACAAGCAAGTGATACGCACTCTCCAGCCCCGGCATCATGGTCTGACTTGTAGCGAAATGCGTTCATGGCCTCAACCGTTTCTGTCTTCCAATAAGGAATAATATCTGAATCGTACTTGTCAAGTCCAAAATGTTTACGGATATCCAGATCGAAATAATATTTGTCCCCCTCGTAACCAAACAGGGCATTCGAACGGGAAAGCATTTCCATGTCAGTAAATCCGCTGAAACGGTCTATTTCTGTCTGCTTGTCCGTGAGTCCCCAGGTATCAAGATCAAGGTTGAAGTGATAATGATCCATGATATACTGCTTCACCCGATGGATCTTTTTGAGATGCCCCATCTTTCCAATACCGGCAAACCAGGGATCATCCATCCATTTCCAGATCTTGGGCGACATGATATTTGCCAGCACAAGAGCATAGAGCAAGTCCGGAAAAATAAAGATCTCCATATCGCTCAGTGTAAAAGCGGAGGAGTATTTTTCAAGGGAGGAAGAATTAACGCTCAAATTTTACTCAAGTATATTTCTCATGTAATCGATGCACTTAACGACCTCTTTCACCGGGTCCGAATCCGACGGAATGTCGTATTCAAGTTCAACAAAGACGTCAATGGGCCATTTTTCTTTTTTAAGCAGCAGCAGAACGTCTGCAATCGGTGTTCCTCCCTGCCCAAATGGTTTGTTCGCATTTGGGGTGGCATGATTTGGTCCGGTCTTGTCCTTCACGTGTATCATCGGTATTCGATCGTGATACTTGATTATCACGTCGTTGGGATGCTTCCCTGTAGCACCGAAATAGTGCCCGATATCTAGATTGAGCCGATTGGCCGGTGAATAAGAAAGCAAAGAATCAATGTCAAAACCGGGTTCTCCAAATTGCCCGTGTGTATGATAAATGGCAAGGCTGTCGTGTTTTTCGGCAAATTTACCCAGGCGTTTGCAGGCAACCACACTGGCCTCATCCGTTATGCCATAAGCTCCTAATTCTTTGGCGGCATTGTAGGCATAGTCAATCTCCTCGTCCGACCAGGATGAAGGTGCGAACTTGGCAATGTGTATATCGACTCCTGCATTGTTGTACAATTTGCGTACATCAGCGTACTTTTGCATAGGCAGTGATAAACGCCATTTGCGTTGCTCTTCTCTGGCAGCATCAGCTGCTTTGGCACGTTCTGCCTTTTCTTTGTCCGTCAACTCTGCGCCTCGTGGAGCCCGTGCTGGTCCGGCAGGAATACCCAAACCTTCTTCCAGAACACTTCTCATCTCCAACGCGTTAACGCCGGCTTTGAGTACATAGTCCAGTACTTCTTCGAGACTGTGTGGAATAGCCCGGTAAGAATAAGTGGTGATACCCAATTGTACCCCGTTCACTTTAGAATTTGGCCTTTTACCTCCGCTTGCGAAAGAATAGCTGAAAGGAAACATGGAAACAGCTGTTGCAGCCGCTGTTGTTCCTAAAAAATTACGTCTGGAAAATGTTTTATTACTCATATTCAATGGTGGTTTTAAAGAATCTGCTAATATAAAAAAGCCCATGAATATAGAATAAAAAAATGTTATTGCAATGTTTTTTATTGTTTAGCTGATATCACGAAAAAGCCTTGATGGCTAGATCAAGGCTTTTTCGTTCATGATACCCGGATGAATTGATGGTCTTCGCCGATCCAAACATGGTGGGGAATTGTGGGTTGAAAGTGAAGAGGGGATTGGATCAAAATTTTATTTTACGCTACCAAGCGTGTATAACACCTGACAGGTTTTGAAAACCTGTCAGGTGTTCGGATTAAATAATCAAAACATACTGTATTTTTGAGATCCTAAATAAATTGCCATGCCCACAATAGATTTAAGCAAATGTACAAAGTGCCTGAAGTGCGTCAAAGATTGTCCGGCCAACGCGATAACTATCAAGACAGGAGAAATAGCGGACTCTTGCATTCACTGCGGACACTGCATTGCCATTTGTCCGGAGATGACGGTCTTCCCCGAAAAGGGTGAAATTGTACCTTTGTCTCCTCATTCAGTTACTGCTGAGGATTTCAGGTTGTTTACCTCGGGGATTCGTAGCTGCAGGCACTATCTGTCGAAGGAGGTTCCAGAAAATCTACTCATGGAATTGGTTTCCAACATCAAGCATTACCCATCCGCCAGCAATGCAAGACCCCTGCAGATTACCATTGTCCGCACAACTGAAAAGATTCAATTGTTGAACAATTTAACGGAGGATTCCCTGATAAGGCTATTTTCATTTATTACTTCACCTTTTATCAGCAGGTTGATCAAACTGTTCATGCCAAAAATGGATATTGATAAGCTCAAGCGTTACAAGAATACATTCCTGGAGCAGAAGAAGGTTAACAATTCCTTGATTTGCCATCACGCTCCAGCTGTGTTACTTTTTCACGGACCGGAATCAAAGAGCGGAATGCTTGAAGCAGATGCCAATATCTGGGCAACTTACACCTCGCTTCATGCAAATGCAATGGGGTTGGCAACCTGTTTTAACGGTTTTATCGTCAAAGCGCTCGGAAAAAACGGCAAGCAAAACCACAATTTTGGAATTTCAGGTTCAAATAGAATATACGCCGCATTGTTGGTTGGCTATCCGAAAGTCAAATATAAACAGGAATGTTCCAGAGAGAGCCCAGA
>JANYJT010000196.1 GCA_025358395.1 Bacteroidia bacterium | reverse complement strand
ATAGAACAAATATTTACCAAAGTAGATACGAAGAATCACACGGATCAATTAACTAATGCATTATATATCAAATAATATGGCAACCGAAGAAAAAACTAGTCAGAACAAGGAAAAATTGAAGGCTCTTCAATTGACGATGGATAAAATCGAGAAAAGTTATGGAAAAGGCTCGATTATGAAATTAGGTGACCGTCCGGTAGAGGATGTTCCTTCTATTTCCTCAGGGTCAATTGGCTTGGACATTGCAATGGGCGTTGGGGGCTATCCAAAAGGCAGGATCATTGAAATTTACGGACCAGAATCATCAGGTAAGACCACCTTGGCCATTCACGCCATAGCAGAGGCACAAAAGGCTGGCGGAATTGCTGCCGTCATTGATGCTGAACATGCATTTGATCCGGGATATGCAGCAAAACTGGGAGTCGATATCAATGAATTGCTCATTTCGCAACCTGATAATGGAGAGCAAGCTTTGGAAATTGCGGACAACCTGATCCGTTCAGGGGCTGTGGATATCATCGTGATCGACTCTGTGGCCGCCTTGACTCCCAAAGCGGAAATTGAAGGTGAAATGGGCGAATCTAAAATGGGCCTTCAGGCTCGTTTGATGTCTCAGGCCTTGCGTAAGCTTACCGCCAATATCAACAAAACCAAAACATGTGTTATTTTCATCAACCAACTTAGGGAAAAGATTGGTGTGATGTTCGGGAACCCAGAAACCACCACGGGTGGAAACGCCCTTAAGTTTTATGCATCTGTACGCCTGGATATTCGACGCATTGGTCAGATCAAGGATGGGGAAGAAGCACAGGGAAACCACACCCGTGTCAAGGTGGTAAAGAACAAGGTGGCCCCACCATTCAAAAAGGCTGAATTCGACATCATGTATGGGGAAGGAATTTCAAAAACAGGTGAAATCATTGATCTGGGTGTGGAGCTGAACATTATCAAGAAAGCAGGTTCATGGTTTAGCTATGGAGATACAAAACTGGGACAGGGTCGCGAATCTGTAAAGACCTTGCTTCAGGATAATCCTGAACTGGCATCAGAGATTGAAGCAAAAATATTGGGAACGGGTCCCAGCATAGTAGTCGCAAATTAAATAATTATAGACATTGATTATGTCATACTTGGCAAGCAAGATTTGTGAATATTGAAATTGATCATCATGGATTCAAATATGGTTGTTTTCAAATTCATGAAGTTTTGTTTTGTCGGGTTCTCTGGAATGGTGATTGATTTTACCATTACCTGGTTGTTAAAGGAAAAGGTCAAGATAAACAAATATATAGCCAATTCTACAGGTTTTGCTCTTGCTGCATCGTCCAATTATATATTTAACCGTTTATGGACATTTCAAAGTAAAAGTTGCCACATTGCAACAGAATATTTCGCATTTATAATTATTTCCATCATTGGTCTGGCAATTAGTAACTTAATGTTATATTTTTTGACCGATAGGATTAAATTAAATTTCTATTTTTCAAAATTAATTGCCATTGGTTTAGTTACCTTTTGGAATTTTATAATGAATTTAATAATTACTTTTAGGTGATTATAAAAAATGTACGTGATATTTTGAGTAAGTTAAAAATAACACATGTTGTTATTTTATGGTTGGTTGTAAATATGGCCTCTGCGTTTTTTTCTATGCTTTATTCCGATGAAGCCTATTATAAGTTGTTTTCCCAACAGTTAGCCTTTGGATACTTCGACCATCCACCGATGATTGCTTTAATGATTAGGATCGGTGCATTCATTTTTAATAATGAATTAGGTGTTCGTATCATTTCTGTGATTTTTATATCAATTGCTTTATTATTTATTTATAAGCTAGCAAAAGTTGACAAGCCCGTTTTGTTCATGGTAGCTGTATTTTCGATTTTTGGATTGAATGTATTAGGTTTTCTTGCCCTTCCGGATAGTCCACTTTTCTTGACCGTGGTTTTATTTTTTCTGATCTATCAAAGGTTTTTGAAGAAAGAAACTTTACAGGATTCACTATTACTGGGATTGGTCATGGCAGCTATGTTATATAGCAAATATCATGGTATTTTGATTATATTTTTTACTGTCATTTCGAATTTGAAACTCCTCAGGTCTGGAAAGTTTTGGCTTGCTTCATTAGTTGGGATTGTATTATTTATACCTCACTTGGTCTGGCAATATAACAATGATTTTGTAAGTATTTACTATCATTTTTTTGAACGTTCGGCCTCTCATTATAATTTCTCATTTACATTTGAATACTTTTTAGGACAAATTCTTTATTATGGCCCCTTTTCGGCAATTTTCATGTTTTTTGCAGCTATTAAATACAAACAATTGGATTTATTTGACAAAGCATTGATATGGAATTTATGGGGGATTCTCGTTTTTTTTCTTTTAAGTTCATTGAAGGGAAGGGTGGAAGTCAATTGGACGCTACCCATAGTTATCCCATTGTTAATTTTCTTTTTAAGGTACAGTGTTGAAAATCCAAGATTTACAAGATGGTTTTATATTTTGGCCATTCCTGTTATTGTTTTGATTATCATGCTTCGTCTTGAAATTATTTATCCTTTTTTTAACCTTAAAGTAGACCGGATTAA
>JANYJT010000190.1 GCA_025358395.1 Bacteroidia bacterium | reverse complement strand
CAAGCTGCTGTGCTTTTGAATCTGACCAAATCCACAATGGTGATTGGTGATCAGAAGTCCGTCGCCGGAAATTACTTCACCGGTACAACCCGATCCGAAAAGAACGACCGCATCTTTCATGCTCGAATGGTTGACATCATAGATATCCTCGGCAGTCAATTTGAATCCCATCTTCTGCATCTCTTCGATATTGTATTTTTTCAACAAGGTGGGAATCCACATCCCTTCGACAGCAAAAGATGCGTGCACGATCAGAAAGAAAGCGATAAGTGAAAATCCTTTTTTCATTTGAATTAAGTTGAATAATTGAAAAATTAAAACTTTATAAGTTCTTCATACAGACGTTGGATAGGCAATCCCATCACATTAAAATAGGATCCCTCAATTTTTTCAATGGCCACATAACCAATCCATTCCTGTACTCCGTAGGAACCGGCTTTGTCATAAGGCTGGTAGTGAGTCAGATAATAGTCTATCTCATCTGTCGATAATGTTTTAAAAAATACATTTGAATGATCAGAAAAGGTGATCTCCTTATCAGTTGAAGCAATACATACTCCGGTGATGACAACATGCTTTTTGCCCGAAAGAAGCTGAAGCATTTCGAATGCATGTTCATAATCCGGCGGCTTGCCAAGAACTTGATTGTCAATCAGAACAATTGTATCGGCTGTTATTAGCAAGTCGTTAGAGGCGAGATCATGTTTAAATGGAATGGTTTTCAACCTGGCCAGGTATTCAGGTACTTCAACTGCCGGCATATCTGCCGGAAATTGTTCATCTATCTCCCTGACTTCAATGGAAAATGGGAGGTTTAATCCGGCGAAAAGCTCCTTTCTTCTTGGTGACTGAGATCCAAGTGTGATGGTGTATTTGGAAAGATGATCTGCCAGTGCACTTTCTCTTGGATGGCTATCCTGGTAAGCAGGTATGGTTTCCCCGGAAATCATCTCTTCAGCTTATATTGAATGTGTTTTTTCTGCATCCCAATGGTCATGTAGTCAATTATTTGCCTGAAATCATTTTGCGTCACCATTCTTTCAGTTCGGTCATGAAAGATTTTCTTGAGTGGGATCTTGTGATTCAGCTTAAAACTTAATGTATAGAATTCGGAAAGTGGTATTCCATCTGCCGTTGTCTCGGGCAAACTGAGTTGATAAGGAGGTTTAATTTTACTCTCCCAACCCGGAACAAGCCAGGGCGTCATTACAGTGTAAACACCCAATTCTCTTTGCAGCATCACGTGGTTGTTTGGAAGGCGTCTTTTACGGGTCCACCAAAGATCCCTGACACCCTCCATCGCCTGGTAAGTTTCATCGATTGTGCTTACTGCTTCAAGTTCCGTGAGCGTACTCCGGATGATATTTGTAACCGCCTCCTCAAAAGGCAGATCGCTCTTAATGGCCTCTGCCGCTACTTTAATACCAAGAAGATTTGAATAGACATCCTCAATTGAAAAACTTGAAAATTTCTCAGGTACCAGCGGCACCGCTGAAGCGCCAAACCATGAGGTGATCTCGTGCCATATGGAAAGATCATAGGCTATTCTACCGGCCAAATTAATCAGATCTTCTTCTTTTTCGGTGGAAGGAACCTTTACGAACAAGGACTTTTCGCCACTTTCAAAGCCCAGATGAATAAAAATTTCTCCTGTTTTTTGGCTTTTCTTTTCGAGGTTGTACAAATAAGCTGTCCAATCGATTAAATCCCTCAAATGGCCAAAGTCAATAAATCCACCTGATCTGGTATATAGGATCCCGTTGTTCTCACTTGTATCTCCCAGATAATGATGTGTTCCAAGTAATTCAGGACTGGTTAGTTTTGTGTAACGGTATCCCGGGATGACAGACACCTTCAGATCAGTACCAAAAGCACAGCAAACACGGATTATTCTGGGCGGATGTTTCAGATAATCTTTTTCCGTAAATATTGGCGCTTTAGCTATCAATATATCAGGCAGATAGCAAAGAAGTATGAATAATATACAAGTACTCAGACGCATGTCTTATTTAGCATTAAAGTAGCGCAAAGATAAAAAGTTCTTTCATCTAAAATCCCGGGAATAATTTATAAGGATTATCCTCTCCACGGATTGATTGTTCGAAAAAATTCTTACATTTGGGTTATTAAAAATTTAACTTAAATTATTATGAAACATCTGATTCTGGTTTTTGTCCTGGCTCTGTGTGTTTTTTCTACCGGACAGGCTAAAGCTTCGTCCTATTCTGTCAATGAGCAATCCGTTGACCAGCTTTTTGATAAAGCGATTGAAACAAGTATGCTTTCTGCCACATCGACCGACTTTACTACCAGCAACTCCGGCTTTCCTTCCGCGGTTATGGCAGGAAAGGGAAAAGATGCTATCGTTGCAATCGTTCTGGACTTTTTCCTTGGTGGATTTGGAATACACCGATTCTATTTGGGAACTGAGACTCTGACAGGAATTGGATATATCCTGACTTGTGGGGGTATCTTTGGAATTGTTCCGCTAATCGACTTCGTTGTATTAATTATCAACAATAAGGACATCGGTGCTTTTGTTAATAATCCAAAATTCTTCATGTGGAATTAAAAATGGATTATTATAGCGAGGTGCCTGTTTATTTTTTGGAAACAGGCACCTCGCTTTTTTGATGCTTATGAAAGTACTTCTTCAGAGAATATTACTGCTGTGCTTCTCCTCCTTTCTGCATTTTCCTTTAAATGCGCAACCGGGAAGCTATATTTCATTGAAACAAAAGACGGATGTTACTGAGAACAACAAGAAGATTTCCAATGAGGTAGATATTTATTTTGACAATAACAAAAAGACTATTACCAAATACTATCATTCGACAAAGAGTTTTATACTAATTTCCAATTCCTTGGGAGAGATCAAAACCTATTATCCTGCCAGTAACGAAGTTGCATACAATCAAATCCGGGAATTGTCCTCTAAAAGGAATCTTATCTACTATTTTGCCAACAATTTAACCGATGACCTCGGACTTTCCGATGAAGGGTTTAACTTAAGTTCCAATACTTTTGAAGATCAATATTATGTCACTATTTGGAAGGCTCCGTCTATATTGAAAGGTATCGAAAAGGTCAAAGTGGTTTTTGAGAATAGATTACCGGTCTACACTGAATATCAATCTCTAAAAAGTAAAGTAATTAAGAAGATTTATTACACTAATTATAAGGATTTTAGCCAATTCAGACTACCTCTAAAAATTATCGAAATAAATTATTTGCCGACTGGAGATTCGATTGTTACCCGCACGATTTTTTCAAATGTTAAAGCTTCCTCCTCGAGTGATGAACAGTATTTTAATTTCAAAATTCCTGAAAATGCGAAACCGATTGATGTTCACAAAGACAATTAGTCTGGGATTATTTCTCCTGGTGTTCAGGTTTTCGGGTTTTGCCCAAACCATCAATATATCGTCAGACTTGTTATTAGTTGAATCTGTCATAAAACAACAAATTCATCAATCAGAAAAACGGTTTTTCATATTTAAAAATCAGCCAAAGACTTTTAAGAACTGCAATCCAATAAGTCTGGTATATGGAGGGTCATTGTATATCTATCAGAATTTCATTTCTCAACATTTTTCTGCCGACTGTCTTTTTGATCCCAGCTGCTCTGATTTTAGTAAGAAAGCCGTTAAAGAATTTGGCCTGATAAAAGGTGGACTGTTAACAATCGATCGATTGGGGAGATGCAACAGAATTGCAGCTACAGACCTAAACCTGAGCATGATGAATATAAAGACACATCGGTTTAGTGACGCAATAAATCGATATAAATGAGGTACTTCGGGTTTTTGGCTTTCCTATTTATATTTCGTGCCGGAATTGCTCAAAATGCAAGTGAGCTTCCATTTATTGAACATTTGATAAACAAGGGAAATTATGCAGAGGTATTGCATTTAATTGATAATAAGTTTTTTAATTATAATCAAGGCCAACAGGATTCAATTTATTACTACAAAGGATGGGCACACTATTCACTTAAGAACCTTGAACAATCAACTTTTTCCTTTCTCAATGTAGGAAAGCACTCTTCCTTTTATTTAAAATCCAGATTTTTTGCAGGATATAACCAGATCTATCTTAAAAAATATGGAGAGTCCAGAGAAATTTTTGGTCAGGTGAGTGTACAAAACGAAAAAATTTCTTCCCTCGTAAACTTCGAGTTGAGCGGAATTGATATGTTGCAGGGAAACTGGCCTCAAGCAAAGGAAAAATTGAAATTGATTGACCTTCGTGTGGCGTCAATTAATCAACAGGTTTTGGCATTAACGAAGATTTGCGAAGAACAGGGGAGTCATCGCTTAAAGTCTCCATTATTGGCAGGTGTTATGTCCGGAATAGTTCCCGGTTCAGGAAAGATATACGCCGGTAAAACCGGTGAAGGTATTGCCGCTATGATTACGACAACAGGCCTGGGTCTGATAACCCGGGAAAATTACCGAAAGCTTGGGTTGAATAATTTTAAAACGATTTTTTTTGGCTCCATTCTGGCTGCCACATACATTTCAAATATTTATGGATCTGTTATTTCTGTAAAAATCATTGAAAATGAAAATAAGGATGTCATTCAAAACCAGATTCTTTTTCAGCTTCATATTCCTTTGCGCAATTTTTTTTAACTGTCGTGCGCAGGACAATACAGGTGATAGTTTATTTGTATCAGGCAAATACTTTGAGGCGTCCATTGAATATGAACGTATGATTTTTTATTCCGAACATCCTGCCAGATTGAATTTTTTGAAATATAAAAAAGCGTTGTGCTATAAGCAGATGAAGAATTTTGGTCAGGCTATAGAGGAACTCCAAACAATATATTTTCCCAATTTCAATGATTCTTTATTGCAAAAAGTATATTATCTGCAGTCTCTCTGCTTGTACCTGAATCAAGAACCAACGAAAGCCTTATGGAAGATTGATGAATATCTAAGTGTAAAAGCGGATACAGCTTCCTTTAGATTCTTTTTGCCATTAAAGATTCTCTGTTTAAATGAAACATTGAAGTGGAAAGAGTCTCAGGAGTGTTTTAAACAGTTTATTCAAATGCAAAAATTCTCTTTTGAAAAAAGTTCTGAGATGGTACAAAATATCAACGAACTATATAAAAAGAAAAATCGACCTCACATCAAATCGATAAAAAGTGCCGAAAATTGGTCTCGATTTATACCCGGTTCCGGTCAAATTTATGCAAGAAAAACTGGCGAAGGCATTGCTAATTTTTTATTAAACACCTCCATCCTGGCCTTAAGTGCACAACAGGCTCTCAGTGGATTTTATATTACCGGATACCTTGCAGGATTGGGAATGTTTAACAAGACTTATCAAGGAGGTATTAAACGCTCCGGAATTTTGGCTTCCAGGAATAATAAGGAACAAATCGTGAATTTTAACATTAAAATAAGTGAGTTAATCAGGTCAGGTTTGAACTGAACGAACTGTATGATTTTCTTTTACCCAATATGATGCATCGACTGAAATATATTTTAGGATTACTCCTATTTCTTTTCAATTTTTCTGTTTTAGGCCAATCTTCAAAGCAGATCGATAAAATCGTTGGAAAAATTTATAATCTTGATTTTGAGAATGTTGAAAGTAGTTTAGAAAGATTAAAATTGACAGATCCACAAATATCCGGATATTTAAAATTCGATTGTCTGTGGTGGAAAATGATTTTTTCCAATTCTGAAGCCACAGAATCAGAGTTTGTTAACTACAAAAATGGCTATCATGAAGAGGAGTTAAGCGGAAAAAAAGATTTTAACAAATTGATCTTTTTTTTGTACCAAATCAGATATGAGAATTTTAAAAATATTGGTCTATCAAGATATTGGACTGCCTTAAAATGCCAGGTTTTCATACAAAAGTTAAATGACAGTGATACTTCAAATTTCAGTCCACTCGAAAAAATCATTTTTCAATTAATTGTTGAATTTAATAAATGCCTGAAATACAGTATTATAGATGAATTCAATTTGCTCCAGACCAAAAATCAAAAGAAACTTTATTCTAGTCTGGAAAAAATTGAAAGAATTGAAAATGAGAACTATAGATCATTCAGTACCATAAAGGATTATTTTTTAGGAAAGATATATTTAGAAGTAGCCCACGACTCGGTTAAAGCCTATTCAAAATTCTCAAAACTATCTGAAGAATTTCCGGATAATGGTGTGATCAAAGAGTTAAAATATAGTTGCAGATCAAAGCAATCTATAATTATACTGTAATTTATTGGACTTGATTTTTCTTAATTTAGTCCGAAATTTTAGAAAATTAATATTGGATATTATGACAGTATTTTTTCAGGTGAGGTACAGGCAAATTTTATTTTTCCTTCTTTTATTGGTCTTATTCGGTCGATGTAAACAGGAGACAATTCCCACAACTCCCCCTGCCCAAACAACTGTTAAATTTCTGGGACACAAGGCAAGTGGTAGTAGTTCTTTCGAACCACTAACCGATGCTGAAGTCACCAGGGCGCAAAACGGCGGACTCATTGTCCAGCTATGGACTCCGGACTCCCGGCAGGAGTTGGAAGCATCCCTAAAATTACATCCCAATTTCATTGAAACAGACAATCTCAATGCCCTCGCAGACCTGAATGTTATCGTAAAATAGCTGAGATGTTATAAAAACTATCTTTGTCTTTTTTTGGAAAACTTTCTTAAAATAGATCCTTCCTCTATCCGA
>JANYJT010000176.1 GCA_025358395.1 Bacteroidia bacterium | reverse complement strand
CAAACCTCACTACAAAAAAAAATCACCTACAAAACAAATTGCAAGTGATTGATTTTCTTGTTGACCCGTCTAGGCTCGAACTAGAACTCTTCTGAACCAAAATCAGACGTGTTGCCAATTACACCACGGGTCAATCAAAGTTGTCTTATCATTTAAGACCGCGCAAAAATACGAAGTTTTTTTTTCCTGCCAATATAAATCTGAAAAAGAACAGGAAATCTTTCGATTTTATCCAGAAACACCTCAAAATAAGCTATTAAGTTATCTGAAGAATAAATTGATATATCTATTTGGCATTATTTTGAATGCAGGTTAATAAATTATGTTAAAACCTTTTAGTTCCATTGTAAACCCTTTAGTCTGTGGACAAAGATTTTATATCTTCGCAAAGATTTGTGCATCATTTTTGAAGCAAGTCATGGTGAGATGGTCTACTGGCAATTTCACCGTTTTTTGTTACTTTTAGTGAAAGATTAATATTTTAAGGATGAGAACATTCAAGTTTTACAACACGGTTGTTGGATGGGGAATTTTTTTGATTGCCGCTGTTGTCTATTTACTGACAATAGAACCAACTGCCAGTTTTTGGGACTGTGGTGAATTTATCACTACCGCTTACAGATTGGAAGTAGGGCATCCGCCGGGCGCACCGTTGTTCATGATCCTTGGACGTATTTTCACCATGTTCGCCATGTCTACTTCCCAAATCCCTGTCATGGTGAATATCATGTCAGCCCTGGCAAGCGCTTTCACCATACTGTTCCTGTTCTGGAGCATCACGCACCTTGCAAAAAAAATCATTGTCACCGGTAAAAGTGAGACATTTCCTGAGTTGATTGTCATCCTTGGTGCGGGAGCGGTAGGTGCCCTGGCTTATACTTTTTCTGATACATTCTGGTTTTCGGCGGTAGAAGGAGAAGTTTATGGTACATCATCCCTGTTTACAGCCCTCGTCTTTTGGGCCATATTGAAATGGGAGAACGAAGCGGATGAACCCTATGCCAACCGTTGGATCATCTTGATCTGTTATCTGATCGGACTTTCTATCGGAGTTCACCTTTTAAACCTTCTGGCCATTCCGGCCATCGCCTTTGTTTACTATTTCAGAAAATATGAGCCAACCCGAAACGGGATCCTGATAGCCGCCGGACTTTCGTTCTTCATCCTCGGAGTGATGATCTGGATGGTCATCCCCGGTATCGTGGTAGTCGCTTCATGGTTTGAGTTGTTATTTGTCAATGGCATCGGATTGCCTTACAACAGTGGTGTGATCATCTATCTGATTGCCCTGACTGCCGGCATTTGCTATGGAATCGTCTACACCCACCGTCATAAAAAAGTTGTAGCCAACACAGTGCTGATATGCCTTTCGGTGATTGTAATAGGCTATTCATCCTATGCCATGACTGTGATCCGCTCCTCAGCCAATCCGCCGATGGATCAGAACAATCCGGACAACGTATTCTCCCTGCTATCCTATCTCAACCGTGACCAATATGGAAGCCGCCCGCTGGGATACGGCCAGTATTACAATGCTCCGCTGGATAGTAAAGATCCGTACATTCAGGGTAGTCCGAGTTACATTATGAGAAAGGGCAAGTATGTCATTGCCGAATACAAGCAGTCTCCGAACTATGACTCCCGTTTTTGTACGATATTCCCCAGGATGTACAGTTCCAACCCGGAACATGTTCAGGAATATAAAAATTGGGCAGGCATCAAGGGAACGCCGATCCAGGCAACCAACAGGCAGGGAGAACCGGAAACACTGATGAAACCTACTTTCGGGGAAAACCTCCAGTTTTTCTTTACTTACCAGGTGGGATTTATGTACCTCCGGTATTTTTTATGGAATTTCTCTGGCCGCCAAAACGATGTTCAGGGTTCGGGCGGTATCCTGAACGGCAACTGGATCACCGGGATTAACTTTCTGGATGCTATTCGTCTCGGAGATCAGAACCACCTGCCTCCAACGCTCGGAGCTAACAAGGCAAAAAATGCCTATTACATGCTTCCATTTATTCTGGGGTTGATGGGAATGTTTTTCCAATATCAATCCGGTAAAAAGGGGAAACAGGACTTCGCGGTAGTGATGCTGCTTTTCTTTATGACCGGACTTGCCATTGTTATTTACCTGAACCAGGACCCTCTTCAGCCACGCGAAAGGGATTATGCCTATGCCGGTTCATTCTATGCTTTTGCCATATGGATTGGATTGGGCGTTTTAGCAATCTACGACCTGCTCAAAAGATTTTCGGCAGGAACCATAAGTGCCATTGTCGCGACAGTGGTATCACTTTTTGCTGTACCGGTTTTGATGGCTTCCGAAAACTGGGATGATCATGATCGCTCAGGCAGATATACCGCACGGGATTTTGGCGGAAACTACCTTCAGACCTGTGCCCCCAATGCCATTATCTTTACCAATGGTGACAACGATACATTCCCCTTGTGGTATGCCCAGGAGGTGGAAGGTATCCGTACAGATGTGAGGGTATGTAACCTGAGCTACCTTCAGACCGACTGGTATATCGACCAGATGAGGAAGAAATATTATGAGTCCGACCCACTCCCGATCAAATTTACAGAAGATCAGGTGGTGCAGGGAACACGTGATATCGTTTATGTGCTTGACCAACTCAAGCGTCCCGTCAATCTCAATGAGGCGCTCGAATTTATCCGCTCGGAAGATCCTGCTACAAAATTACAGCAAGCCGACAACTCCTCTTTCCTGCCATCCAAGCAGCTTTATTTCCCTGTCGACAAAAAAGCGGTTCTTGCCTCAGGGACTGTTGATGCCAAAGATGATTCTCTGATCGTTGATAAGCTGGATATCAACCTGACAAGCAATTATATTTCGAAAGATGAGATGATTATCCTGGATATCATCAACAACAACAAGTGGAAGCGACCGATTTATTTCGCCGTGACGGTAGGAAGGGAAAAGTATCTCAACCTTCAGGAATATTTTCAGGCAGAGGGATTTGCCTATCGTTTGGTACCTATCAAAACAAAAGTCAAAGAGGGCCAGATCGGCAGGGTGAGTTCCAACCTGATGTACAACAACATCATCAACAAATTCAAGTGGGGCAACATGAATGATCCGAAGGTTTACCTCGACGAAAATAACATGAGAATGTCGATGAACATCCGTAACAATTTTGTCAGGTTGGCCGATCAGCTTGTTGTCGAGGGCAAAACCGATTCGGCCGTTGCCGTGCTCGATCGTTGCAATGAATTGGTTCCCAACAAGAAAGTACCGTACAACTATTTTAATCTTCTGATGGCTGAAGCCTATTACAAAGCCGCCCAGTACGATATGCAAAAAATGGGCAAAGAGCGTACCTCGATGGAAGTTAATATGTTGCCTGCTGCGGTGAAAAAGGGGAATGAGGTAGTCAAACAGATGGTAGAAAACAATGAACAGGAAATTCTCTATTATCTTTCTCTGGAACCAAAGTTTAGAGACTCCGTATCAGACGACATGCAGCGAGCTTTCTATTTGCTGCAGGAACTTGGGGTCATTACTGAAAAATATGGCGAGAAGGATTTATCAAAAGAGATAAATACAAAACTCACCAAAATGTTTTCGGTCATTCAGCCGGATATTCGAAACGGCGCTCCAAAATGATTGTGCAGATAGAATTTACGCAATTCGAAGATTATCGTTATTTTTGCGCTTGCAGATTAAAAAAATATTATGAGGTTTAAGTTACAGGTACAACTGCCGGGATTTTTCACAAAATGGTTTCCAGCCGCTGTTTGGCGCATGTCAACAGAGGAAAAAGCAGTCTATCTTACCTTTGACGATGGGCCGGTGCCTGCAGTTACACCTTGGGTTCTTGATCTTTTGAATGAAAACCAGATAAAAGCAACCTTTTTTGCCGTTGGCGAAAATGTTTTCCGTTATCCTGAGATCTTTGAACAAATATTGGAAGATGGTCATGCTGTGGGCAATCATACTTACCACCATCTTCAGGGGCTGAAAACCAGCAATCTCGAGTATTTTAAAGATATTGAACAGGCCAACAGGCTCATTGGATCCAATCTCTTCCGGCCGCCTCATGGCTGGCTCACCAGAGGTCAGTACATCTTCCTTTCACAAAAATACCGGATCATCATGTGGGATGTCATCTCCTGCGATTACAACGGCAACATTACAAAAGAGGAGGTTTTGGAAAACGTGCTGAAGTTTGTACGGCCCGGTAGTATCATCACTTTCCACGACTCGTACAAAGCGAATGAACATTTGAGATGGGCCCTTCCCAGGGCTATCGAAGCCTTGAAAGCTGAAGGATATGTTTTCAAAAAAATTGAGTTTGCAAAAGTGCGGAGATTGTTCGTTCACACTTATCTCCAGCGAATCAAGAAAATGCGCTCCAATTTCAAACAGCTAAGCAAGTGGGCGTAGGAAAATGTGCTAATGTGTTAATATGCTAATGTGCTAATTGTGAAATTTGTGAGTGAAATATAAAAATTTAAAGCATGGGCGTTCTTTTTTTTTAAATTAGCACATTAGCACATTAGCACATTAGCACATTAGCACATTAATAATTCATTAAAATATAAGTATGATATTACAATTAGGCGTTCAAAATATACCTGCAGCAGCAAACATCGATGGGATTGACCTCTTGCTTAAAGGAGGTTGGATTCTTGTTCCAATTGGGGTCATTTCTTTGATATCCTGTTACTTGATAATTGTTAAGTACATAGAAATCAGGCGCTATACCAAGCCTGAACCACAAATTGTCACTGCCTTCCATTCCTATCTGAAAAGCGGTGATCTGAATCAGGCGATCGCCACATTGCAGGCTGGAAACAGTTCCTACAGCCGGATATTCTACCACGCCACCCGAAGCATCGGCAAACCAATCAAAGAGGTGGAGAGTTCCATTGAGACCGCAGCTCAGATTGAGATGAACAAGATGGGCAAAGACCTGCACTATCTGGGTCTCTTTGCGGGGATTGCTCCCATGCTTGGTTTTATTGGTACCATTGCCGGGGTAATCAAGATTTTTTACGATATATCGTTATCAGATAATATCAGTATCGGAATTATTTCCGGCGGACTGTACCAAAAAATGATCTCGAGCGGCCTCGGACTGATCGTCGGCGTTGTGGCATATACCGGTTACCATATCCTGAGCATCATGATCGATAAATATATGAACAGGGTAGAGGTAGACGCTTTCGAGTTTATCAACATCATTGAACACAACTGAAATGAAGCTGCGGAAAAGGCTTGAATTTAAACCCGAAGTTGCAACTGGATCGCTGAATGACATCATGTTCTTTCTGCTGCTCTTTTTCCTTTTGGTGGCAACCTTTGCCAATCCGAATGTGATCAAGCTGCTTTTGCCAAAATCAGCCTCCAATCAGACACTCGATAAGAAACAGATCACCTTATCCATTACCAAAGAGAAAAATTATTATATCGACAAGGAGCAGATACCATTTAACAAACTGGAGGGGTCACTCAAAGCTATCAAGCAAAAAATCAGCGATGTGACCATCGTCTTAAGAACCGATAATTCACTGACTATCCAGGACTTAATCGATGTGCTCGCCATTGGAAACAAGCTTCAGATTAAGATGATTCTTGCAACGGAAAAGAGAGCTGGTTAAGGATAAAGTTTAAACTTTATCCTTTATCCTTCTTCGTCTTCATCTATATCAATAACCGGTTCTTCCTGGAATGCTTTTGTTACCAGATATTTGTCCAGCGCCATGAGAAGAGATGGCAACACTATGATGTTGAAGAACATGGCAATAAAAAGAGTGGTCGAAACGAGCAAGCCCAACGCCTGCGTCCCGCCAAAACTCGACACCATAAAGACGCTGAATCCCAGTACCAGAACGATCGAAGTGTAGATCATGCTGAATCCGGCTTCACGCAAGGCATTCAACGTCGACAACGCGATGTTGTTGTTTGTTAATTTCAATTCATGCCTGTAGCGCGACAGATACTGTATGGTATTGTCTACCGAGATACCCAGGGCGATGCTGAAAACAATGATGGTAGAGGGTTTGATGGGAACTCCGGTAAACCCCATGATAGCAGCTGTTATAATCAAGGGGATGATGTTGGGTATCATGGATACAGCAATCATCCGCACGCTTGAAAACATGAGCGCCATCAGAACTGAGATAAATCCTATCGCTATTAAAACGCTGATCAGCAGGTGCTTGATCAAAAATTCTGTTCCCCTGGCATAAACAACACTGCTGCCAGTAATCTTCACATCATAATCCGCCTTTGCAAAAATTGAATCTACTTTTGGGCGGATGCTGTCCAGCAATCGGTTCATGTCTTTGGTGCCAATATCGGCCATCTGAAAGCTGATACGTGTAATCTGCTGGGAACTGTCAATGAATGAAGTGAGCAATTGTTGTTGACCTTCCGTTTTTTTAGGCATATAAGAAAGTACAAAAGTCTTTTCCATCGAGTTGGGCAAGGTGTACATCTCGGGATTGCCATTGAAATAAGCTTGCTTGGCAAATTTTACAAATTCAGCAACCGAGAGCGGTTTTGAAAACTCCTTGTTTCTGGAAATGACATTTTGAAGTTGTTCGATTCGCTGGATGGTCGAAAAGAGCATGACCCCTTTTTTCTTTTTAGTATCGACGGATATTTCGAAAGGCATCACTCCACCAAGCTGTGTCTCAAAGAATTTCAGGTCCTGGTAGAGCGGATTCCCCTGGTGAATATCGTCAGTCACCTTTCCGGATGTGCGCATATTCAACATGCCGATAATCCCGACCACCAGTAAAGCTCCTGCCATCAAAAAAACCCATTTTCTCTTGAATTGAATGATATACAGGATCTTCTCCAGGATCGAATTGAAGAAAGTGTTGTCCAAATGTTTAACATGCTTTTCACTCGGCGGATCCATGTAGCTGAAGATAATCGGCAGCAAGGTGATGCAGAGCGCGTATTCCATCATGATGCTGATGGAAGCGATAATACCGAATTCGCGCAACAATTGGTTGGAGACAAGGATGAATGCTGCAAAGCCGGCAGCTGTAGCCGTATTTACCATCAATGAAGCGAAGCCTATCCTTCTGACAACTCTGGAAAGTGCCAGTATTTTATTACCATGATTGCGGTACTCCCAGTGGTATTTGTTAAGAATGTAGATGCAGTTTTCGATAGCGATCACCACGATCAGTGAGGGAATTACCCCGGTGAGAATGCTTATTTTAAAGCCAAAGAGGCCAATCATCCCCAGGGTAAAAACAATACTGATGGCCACGACGATCAGCGAGCTGGCCACAACTTTTCCCGATCGGAAAAACAGATAAAGGATGACAGCCGCGATGAGAATCGAAAGAAGAACGAAGAGGAAGAGCTCACGCTGCACGGTTCGGGCCATAACAGTCCGGATGTATGGAAGGCCGGAATAGTGAATTTTCAATCCGCTTTGGGTACTGTACTGTTCGGCTCCGGCAACAATGTTGTCGGTGATCGTCATGCGGATCTTGTCGTTCAGTACCGCTTTTTTCAAGGTGATAGCCAGGATATAAACGTCAGTCTTTGAGTTGAAAAGCAGGCCATCATAAAATTTCAGGGAAAGGATCTTGGTTTTCAGGCTGTCTACGGTTGATTGAGAGGTTGGTCTCACCGGAACCAGCGGTTTGAATTCAAACTGACGCAGGGAATCATTTTTCTCTATGATCGCCGCTTTTGTGATGGAGGTAACTCCTTCGACCCCAAAAACCTTGGTCATGTCGGCTGTCAGGTCATACCATTGGTTGAAATCTTTCAGCTTAAACATGTTGGGGTTCTCCACCCCAATCACAAGGACACTGCCGTCTTCGCCAAACCGTTTTTTGAAGGCACTGTAATCGACGATAAAGCTATCATCCGCCGGAAGGATACTGGCGTTTTCGTACGAAAGTTTTACTCCGAGTCCTTTCCACCCCATAAAAGCGGTGAGTAGAACAATAATTATCAGTATGACAGGTCTGTTGCGAAGAAGTATCCGGGTCAAATATTTCCACATAGCGGGTGCTTGATCACATTTAGTATGAATCAGCGAAGGTAAATGAATTAAACGAAAAAATAATTCATCGAAACAACAATTCGCAAAGCAGGCCTTACAAATTTGAGGCAATAATTATAATCTGATTCCATTACTTTTAAAATATTCGAATCCATAGGCTTATTGGTGGATAGAAAATTCAATAGAAAACGGACATCAAACTGATTTTGAAGCTTTTTTTCCTGAATAGTTTCCTCATTTAGAAAACCTAATTCTTACCTTTGACATTGTATTGATTTTAAATAACCTAAAATCACTTAATTTATGAGCATTCTCTCTGACCTCCATGAGCTGGTCTCCTCCAATGTTATTTCTGTCGAAACGGCTCATCAAATTTCGGACTATTACAAAAAAAGGCAGTCCGGATCAACCTTCGGTAAAAACAAGCAGTTGCTGCTTTTCGGTATTCTTGGCGCTTTCCTGGTAGGAATTGGCCTTTTGTTTATCGTGGCAAATCAATGGGAAGAGCTTCCCCGAAGCATTAAAACGGCATGTGCATTTTTACTGCTGATTATACCCCAAATGGCTTGCCTCTATGCCATGTATAAAAAGCCGGAGAAGGTGGTATGGCTTGAAAGTACTGCCCTGATTCTTTTCTTTGCCGTCAATGCCAATATTTCGCTGGTCAGCCAGATTTACCACATCAATGGCGATGCCAGCACTTTTATCCTGACCTGGATGATGCTGACTGTCCCTCTGGTTTATATCATGAATTCTTCGGCTGTCTCGATTGCCTACCTAATCGGCATCCTCTCCTACAGTTTTGCCATTCGCAATGATGGCTCGGCATTGTTGAGCGTACATCTTCCATGGCTTCTCTTCTTAGTTGTCGCTCCACATTATTTCAATTTGATACGAAATTCCTCAGATGGTCCGCTAACGAAATTATTACACTGGGTGGTACCGGGCGTACTGACCATTAACCTGGCTGCTGTTGTTCACAATTTTGGAGAGTTGATGCCTCCGGTCTATTTTACTTTATTTGGAATTTTCTATTCTATTGGGAAAAGCAATTATTTCCAATACCGGACACCCGAACAAAACGGCTATCGGATTATTGGAGCAATAGGTTCCTTCATTGCGCTGATTGTCATGTCCTTCAAATCAAATTGGGAGAAATTGGCAGTTAAGTCTCATCCTTTTGATGCCCTTTCGATCTCTCCTGAGTTTGTAACTTTTGCTTTGTTGTTTGCCCTTGCGGCCGGATTGTTGTATCATGAGGTTCGCAAGCGGGGACTGGCAGAGCTAAAGATCATGGAGTTCTCCTGGTTGTTGTTTCTACTCATCTTTCTCCTCGGATTCTTTACCACTTTTTCTGTCTATCTGATCAATCTGGCTGTCTTTGCAACAGGGGTGATGATGATCAGGGAAGGTGCCGGAAAAAACAATCTGAGCACACTAAATTCAGGAATGATGGTTATCACAATCTTGCTGATATGCCGGTCGTTCGACATTGACCTGACCTATGTTGTTAAAGGTCTGATGTTTGTTGGAGTTGGCATCGGATTTTTTGTTACCAATTGGTGGATGCTTAAAAAACAAAGGAAAAATGAAGCTTAATAAATTGTTGTTCGTTGCCTTTGCCGTGGTAGCCATGGCGCAACTTTTTGTTCCCGGATGGATGATCAGCACCATGGCAGATATCGCTAAAACCGGGAATGTGTTTAACTTTAAAGTCAGTCACAACCGTACCGGAGCCTCCCTCCAGGGAAACTACATCTGGCTCAGTTTCGAGGCCAACAAATTTAAGGTGGATAAAATGGCATGGGACAACAATCAAAGCGTTTTCGTGATCTTTAACAACGACAGCCTGGGTTTTGCAGTTGTCAAATCGGTTACCAAAGAAAAACCAGTTGGCACCAACGACTGGGTGAAAGCCATGGCCTATCTGAATCGCAAAGATTCCAGTTTTCTGAGATTAACCTACCCTTTCAGCAACTATTATGTGGCAAACGCGAACACCAGGGAGGCAGAAAATGCATTCAATAAAGCGTTGGATGACACCATGAAAAACATCACGCTTAAAATAAATATCCGCGAAAACCAGTTTCTTGCCGGCGAGCTGATGGTTGACAGTGTAAAAATCAGTGAGATTTTGAAACGCTAGTTCAGCTGATCCGGATAGCCAATCCACGGTAGTGATACTTTTTTAGACAGATTACGTAGATTTGTCCGGCAGCAAAATGCATTTTGTTTCCCAATCATTGTACTCATCAAAAATCAAGATAAAATGAAAAAGTCGATAGTATTGTTTGCACTTTTCGTTTACGTATTATCCGTTAATGCTCAATTTATGAAAGCAAAAGCTCCGATAGCAGAGAAAAAGGAACACTGGCGTACGCTGCACGGCGACAAGGTGCGTGACAATTATTACTGGATGTACGATTTTTTCGGGAAAGGACCCGATAGCACCAAAGTGGTTGATTATCTGAAGGCAGAGAACACCTACCTGGATCATGTCATGCAGAGTACCAAACAGCTGCAGGCAGATTTATACACCGAGATGAAAAACAGGATCAAGGAAAAAGACGAGAGTGTTCCTGTTTTTAAAAACGGATACTACTACTATTCACGCACAGAAGATGGTAAACAGTATTACAAATATTGCCGGAAAAAAGGTAGCCTGACTGCACCTGAAGAGATACTGCTGGATGTCGATAAAATGGCAGAAGGTCATGCCTATTATGCCGCTTCGGGGTTTGACACCAGCGAAGACAACCGGTTCCTGGCTTTTGGCGTGGATCTGGTGAGCAGAAGGCAGTACACCATCCACATCAAAGATCTGCAGACAGGTCAGATCCTTTCTGACGCCATCGAAAATACAGAGGGAGATCCGTGCTGGGCCAACGACAACAAAACCATCTTTTATACTGCCAAAAATCCGGTGACGCTGTTGTCCGAAAAGATACAAAGGCATACCATGGGAACGAATGCCCAAAAGGATGTTTTGGTTTATGAAGAGGCCGACAAGAGCAATTACATCAGCGTAGGAAAGAGCAAGAATAACCGGTACATTTTTATAGTTTCGACTGCCACGCTCTCTTCAGAATACAGGATGGTAAATGCAGATAAACCCGTTGAAGCTTTTAAAGCCTTCCAGCCACGGTTAAAGGATGTTCTGTACGATGTTATTCCGCTGGCCGACAAATTTCTGATCCTTACCAACAAGGATGACGCGAAGAATTTTAAACTGATGGAATGTCCTTTGAGCAATACTTCCGTAGCTTCCTGGAAAGAGGTAATCCCCGTCAGGAAAGATGTTTTGCTGCAAAGTGTCGAAGAATTCAAAGATTTTATCGTGATCAATGAACGCAAAGACGGGTTGGTGAAATTAAGGGTGAGAAGTACGAAGGATCAATCGGAACATTACATTGATTTCGGCGAACCGGCTTACATGGCCAATTTTGGTACCAATCCTGAGTACAACAGCACTACCCTGCGCTATGGATATACTTCTCTGACAACACCTTTCTCGACATATGACTACAACATGGTCACCAAAGAGAAGACGTTGAAGAAGCAACAGGAGGTTTTGGGTGGCTATGATTCAAATCAATATGTAACTGAGCGGCTGTATGCCACGGCCAAAGACGGGACTAAAGTTCCCATCTCGCTGGTATACAAAAGGGGGTTTAAGAAAGATGGCAATGCCCCCTTGCTTCTTTACGGCTATGGAAGTTACGGACTCAGCATGGATGCCAGCTTTGGCAGCACACGCCTGAGTTTGCTGAACAGGGGATTTGTGTATGCGATCGCGCACATCCGCGGCGGACAAGAGATGGGGCGTCTCTGGTATGAAGAAGGAAAGCTGATGAAGAAGATCAACACCTTTACAGACTTTATCGACTGTGGCGAATTCCTGGTTAAGGAAAAATACACCAGCAAACCGCATCTGTATGCCCAGGGTGGCAGCGCAGGAGGTTTGCTGATGGGTGCAGTAGTCAACCTGGCTCCGGATCTGTGGCATGGGGTGATCGCGCAGGTGCCGTTTGTGGATGTGGTGAATACCATGCTGGACGAAAATATCCCGCTCACCACCAACGAGTTTGATGAGTGGGGCAACCCAAAAAACAAGGATGCCTATTTCTATATGAAGAGCTATTCGCCTTACGAAAATGTTGAAAGGAAAAATTATCCGAACATGCTTGTCACGACCGGTTTGCACGACAGTCAGGTGCAATATTTCGAACCCTCCAAATGGGTAGCCAAACTTCGGGACATGAAAACGGATAAGAATATGCTGCTACTCCACACGAATATGGAATTCGGTCATGGCGGCGCCAGCGGCCGGTTCGATTATTTGAAGGATCTTGCGCTGAATTACGCTTTTCTGTTCACGCTCGAGGGGATAGGAAAATAAATTTCCCAAATTGGGAAATTTATTTTATCTTTGTATATAAAAGATAGCGTGAGAGTCATTGCAAAAAGCACATTAAGGGATTTTTGGTTAATTCATGGTGACTGTGAGCATCAACTAAAAGCTTGGTACAATGAAGCTGAAAAATCCAACTGGATGTCGCCAAATGATATAAAGATGGACTATCCATCTGCAAGCATTTTGCAGGATAATCGGGTTGTAATTAATATAAAAGGTAATACCTACCGATTGGTTATAAAGATCAACTACAAATTTGGTATTGTTTGGATAAGGTTCGTTGGGGCCCATGGTGAGTATGATAAAATTAGTGCAGAAACGATTTAGTGATGGAGATGAAGGTGATAAAGACTGAAGAAGAGTATAAACAAGCCCTCAGCCGACTTGAAATGATATTTGACTCTGAGCCGGGTACGGCAGAAGGAGATGAATTGGAATTGTTGTCTTTGTTGATAAATAATTACGAGAATTTTAGTTGTCCAATTGATTTGCCTGACCCCATCGAAGCCATTAAATTCAGGATGGAGCAATTAAACTATAAACCCAAAGATTTAGCGGACGTTATTGGATTTAGGAGTCGGGTTACTGAAGTATTAAATAAAAAGAGAAAGCTATCTCTGGATATGATTCGTAAAATAAACCAGCGGATGCATATATCTACGGATGTACTGATACAAAAATATTGAAAGGACTAACCCTGATTGCCTAAACAGTACCCTGATTTCTTATCCCAACAATCTCTTTCTGAATCTCTTCCAGTTTTTTAAAGATCTGCTGGTTGTCGGCCGGTTCGGGAATCTCATCGGTGATGTACAGCACGAATTTCCATACCTCCCTGATTTCGCTGACCGGCAGGTCGTAGGGCACATATTCGGTGTTGAGGGAGATCATCTTCAGGCTTCCCTTTCCTGCCAGTTCATTCTTTATCAATTTGAAGACGATTCCTTCATTCAGGGTCAAAACGATGTAGGGGTGGTCGTCTTTGATGGCGTTCAGATCCTGCACATATTCGCCCACCACCCAACTTTTGTCGCGGATCGGGAGCATCGAATCGCCCGAGATCTGGAAGGCGCGGTATTTCTTGTCCCTGGTTAAGATCGGAAGCTGAAAGTTGGGCAGTGCGGAGATAAATTCCGGATCGAAATAGCCCGTCGTGTAACCGGCCTTCGCCTTGATGGATACAATCTCGATGTTGTCCTTGTTGCGCGAATCCACGGTAGTGGCCAGTACACGCACCTCATTTCCCCGCACAAATACATCCGATCCGTGCTCGATGACATACATCTGGCTCTCGCGCAATCCCGACAGGTTGATGCGCACCAGCGTATCGATGGAGAGATGAAACAGATCGGAGAGGCCGATCAGAATGCCGACAGGCGGGAAAGTCGTCCCGTTCTCATAATTGTTGATGCTCGACCGCTTGGTATTCAGCGTCTCTGCCAGGTCCTGCTGTGTGAGCTTCCTCCTTTTTCGCAAAAATTTTAAATTTTCTGAGAGAAACATGTACCAAATGTTTTAAAATAGTTTATATTGTAGTCGTACGATTGACATTTATATAGTCAAAAGTAAACAATTATTCCGAATGAACCAAATAAAAAATGCAACTGCTGGACCGAACAATATTACACATGGATCTGGATACGTTTTTCGTATCGGTTGAGCGGTTGCTCAACTCGGATCTCATTGGGAAGCCTGTGGTCATCGGTGGAATCTCCGACCGCGGGGTGGTGGCCAGCTGCAGCTACGAAGCCCGGCGGTTCGGTGTTCATTCGGCCATGCCGATGAAGATGGCCCTGAACCTCTGCCGCGAAGCCGTCGTGATCCGCGGCGACATGGACTCCTACAGCAAATACTCCAAACTGGTGACGGATGTGATCGCCGAAAAGGCGCCCACGTACGAAAAGGCTTCCATCGATGAGCACTACCTCGACATCACCGGTATCGACCGCTACTGGGGATCCCTCAAGTGGTCGCACGAGCTGCGCCAATCCATCATGGACGAAACGGGACTGCCTATCTCATTCGGATTATCCGTCAACAAAACCGTCAGCAAGATTGCCACGGGAGAAGCCAAGCCCAATGGGGAGAAGTATGTGGTCAAAGATTCGGTTCAGCCCTTCCTGAATCCGTTGTCGATCAAAAAGATTCCCGGGGTTGGGAGCAAGACCTACCAGCTGCTGCGGTCGATGGGGGTGTCCACGATCCAGACCCTGAGTGCCGTACCGGCCGAGATGGTGCAGAGTGTGCTGGGCAAGAACGGCATCGAGATCTGGCGGCGTGCCCACGGCATCGATTTTACCCCGGTGGTACCCTACAGCGAGGAGAAATCCATCAGCAAGGAGCGTACCTTCGAGACCGATACCATCGATGTGGCAATGCTCGACCGGCTGCTGATATCGATGACGGAGAAACTCTGCTTCAAGCTGCGCAAAAATGAGAAGCTCACCTCCGTGGTCACGGTCAAAATCAGGTATTCCAATTATGATACGCATACGCTGCAAAAGAAGATTGCCTACACCTCTTTCGACCACGTCCTGATCGGGATTGTCAGGGAGTTGTTCAGGCGGCTGTACGAACGACGGATGCTGATACGGCTGATCGGGGTGAAGCTCGGCGGACTGATTCACGGGGTGCAGCAGCTGGATCTGTTCGACAACAACGAGGAGCAGATCAAGCTTTATCTCTCCATGGACAAGATCCGGCTTCGCTTTGGTGCAGGGGCGATCCGACGAGCTTCAGGGATGCCTGCGTTAAACACCTGACAGGTTTTGGAAACCTGTCAGGTGTCCCATCTTCCCACCCTCCCATCTTCTCATCTTCACACTCTCAACTCCCCCCATGTACCTCAACACCCACTCCTATTTCAGCCTCCGTTACGGCACCATGGGCATCGATCAGCTGCTGGACCAGGCCGTGGTGAATGGTATCTCTGTGCTTGCGCTGACGGACATCAATACCTCCATGGGGATTCCGGAATTCATCAAAAAGGCGAAGGAACGGAACATCAGACCCATTGCCGGCGTGGAGTTCAGGAACGGGGATGAGCTGCTTTTTATCGGGATTGCCAAAAACAGGGAAGGGTTGAGAGAGCTCAATGAATGCCTCACCCGGCACAACCTGAGCGGAAAAAAATATGCAGAAGAGGCACCGGATTTCAGTCAGGTATTTGTGATCTATCCGTTCGGAAAAATGCCGGGTTCGGTGCTGGCCGAAAATGAGTTCATCGGCATCAGGCCGCATCAGGTCAACAAGCTTGTCACCTCCGAATATCTCAACTATCCGGAGAAGTTGGTTGTTTGGCAGCCTGTTACTTTATTGGACGACAGATCTTTGCTGATCCACAAATGCCTGCGTGCCATCGACCGCAACACGCTGCTGAGCAAGCTGCAGCCGCACCAGTTTGCCGATCCTGATCAGGTGATGGTGGCTCCCTGGAAGCTGCACGAGCTCTTTCAATACCATCCCGAGATCACCGAGAATACGGAATGGCTGATGGAGCAGTGTTCCATCGACATCGAATTTAAAGTGAGCAAGAACAAGCGCACCTACAGCAAGACCAGGGAGGACGACCGGCTGCTTCTGCAGAAGCTGGCCAACGACGGGATGCTCTACCGCTACGGCAAAAATAACCAGACCGCAAAGGAGCGGATCAGTCATGAGCTGGAGATCATCGACAACCTTGGCTTCTCCTCCTATTTCCTGATTGCCTGGGACATCGTCCACTACAGCATGTCAAGGGGATTTTACCATGTGGGGAGGGGGAGCGGCGCCAACAGCATCGTGGCCTACTGCCTGCGCATCACCGACGTGGATCCCATCAGGCTGGATCTTTATTTTGAACGCTTTCTGAATCCCAAACGCACCAGTCCGCCCGACTTCGACATCGACTTCTCCTGGAAAGACCGCGATCAGGTGCAGGACTACATCTTCAAAAGGTACGGAAAGAACCATGCGGCCCTGCTGGGCGCCACCTCCACCTTCCGCGACAAGTCCATCCTCAGGGAGCTGGGCAAGGTCTTCGGATTGCCCAAGGAGGAGATAGACCTGCTGGTGAACGATCCGGCGAACAGCTACAACAACTATGAGACGGCCAATCTGATCAAGACACTGGGGCAGGAGGTGCTTGATTTTCCCAACATGCGCACGATTCATGCCGGCGGAATGCTCGTGACCGAAGAGCCCATCAGCTATTATTGTGCTTTGGATATGCCGCCCAAGGGGTTTCTGACCACCCAGTGGGACATGTACATCGCAGAGGAGATGGGTTTTGAGAAGCTGGATATCCTCAGTCAGCGGGGGATCGGCCACATCAAAGAGGCGGTGGAGATCATCGTCGGGAACGGAGGCAAAGAGATAGACATTCACCAGGTGGACAAATTTTTCGCGGATGCCAAGGTCAGGCAGCAGCTGAAAGATGGCGAGACCATCGGCTGTTTTTACATCGAGAGTCCCGCCATGCGCGGACTGCTGAAGAAGCTGCGGTGCGACAATTACCTCAGTCTGGTGGCCGCCAGTTCGATCATCCGGCCCGGGGTAGCCAAATCCGGGATGATGCGCGAGTACATCAGGCGGTTTCACCACCCCAACGATTTCACCTATCTCCATCCCATCATGAAGGAACAGCTGAGTGAGACCTATGGCGTGATGGTGTTCCAGGAGGATGTGATCAAGGTGGCCCACCATTTTGCCGGATTGGATCTTGCCGACGCCGACGTGCTCCGGCGCGCCATGTCGGGGAAATACCGGTCGCTCAGGGAGTTCAAACAGATCGAAGAGAAATACTTCTCCAACTGCAGGGAGATGGGCCATTCCGATGAGTTGGCCAGGGAGGTATGGCGGCAGATCGAATCCTTCGCGGGCTACTCCTTTTCGAAGGCCCACTCCGCCTCTTACGCCGTGGAGAGTTTTCAGAGCCTCTACCTGAAGGCGCATCATCCCCTCGAATTCATGGTAGCCGTGATCAACAATTTCGGCGGATTTTACCATACCTGGGTCTATTTCAACGAAGCGCAGCGGCAGGGCGCCACCATCGAGCTGCCCTGCATCAACAGGAGTCTGAACCTTACCAGGATTGTCGGCAAGACCATTTTCATGGGATTTGTTCACGTTCAAAATCTGGAAAGTGTGACCATCGACCTGATCGTGAGCGAACGCAAGTGCCACGGCGCCTACCGCTCCATCCATGAGTTCATCGACCGGGTGCCCATCGGCAAGGAGCAGCTGGTGATACTGGTCCGGCTGGGAGCCTTCCGAGACCTGGAGCCCAACAAATGCTCCCTTTTGTGGGAGTCGCAGCTTTATCTGAGAAAAGCACCGGTCAGGGTTCTTCCGGGCAGCATGTTTCCCACAGAGCACAAGAGCTTTGAGATGCCGGTGCTGGACTATTCCCCTATCGGGGATGCCTACGACGAGATCGAGCTGCTGGGCTTTCCGGTCACCATGAGCATGTTCGATCTGCTGCAGACCAGCTTCAGGGGAGAGGCGATGGCCAGGGATCTTTTGCAGCATCCGGGAAAAAAGATCAGGATGGTCGGGCGGATGGTCACCATCAAATACGTGCGGACCAGCAAAAGGGAGATCATGCATTTCGGGACCTTCGTCGATTGTACCGGCAATTTCTTCGACACAGTGCATTTCCCCGATTCTTTGAAGAGCTATCCGTTCAAAGGGCCCGGCGTCTACCTGATCCTGGGTAGGGTGGTGCAGGAGTTCGGCTTTCCCTCGCTGGAGGTCGAGAAGATGGCGAAGCTGCCCTACAAGGCGAATCCGAAAGGATGATGAGAAAGCTGTTGGCTGTTAGCTTTTAGCCGTTAGCTGTTGGCAAGGAGGTGCAACTCCGAACCAACGAGTGCAATTGTTTAGAAATGACTCATTGTTGATATTTCGTCCGTTCTTTCTAATGGAAGGAGGGTGGTAGGCAACGATTGATAGACCCCCGGCAGGGGTGTTCTGTTTGTAGAATATTGCACACGGATCGGAATGGAGCACCGGAGGTGCGACCTGTTGGTCGAATCATTCGTAATCCATCATTCAAAGGATTGAATATTTACAGGTCGCTCCTCCGGGGTTCTCAAAAGGTATGGAACTGGAAATCTTTGGTGGTGAGGCCAATAAATAGCTAACAGCTAACAGCTAACAGCTAATAGCTAATAGCTAACAGCTCCTTCTTAGAACAGCGTCCCCTGCGTAGCCGGAGGCTCATCCTTGCGTTTGCCGCTGCCCATCCCCTGAAGCTTCAGATCCTGCTTGACGATGAGATCATATTCGGTAGGGCTGTTGGTGTCGATGGGGATGATGAAATCCCTGCTTTTGTTGTGTGGATCCTTGATTTTGATCGAGATGGCTTCCGCCTTGAAGCTTTCTCCCGGATAGGGTTTGAGCAATCCCAGCACCTCCTCCAGCGGCAGGGAATCGTCAAGCCATTTCTGCTCGTCTTTCTGATCCAGAACGACCGGTGAACGATGGTGTCCTATCTCCCGCGTAACGGAGTTGGCCACTGTGGTGATAATCGTAAAGGAGTTGGTCAATTCGCCTGTGGTATTGTTGACCCAGGTATCCCAGATACCGGCAAAGCAGAAAATCTCTTCGGTTTTTTTCCGGATGAGGAAGGGCTTGTTCAGTCGCTCTTTTTCGGGACCTTCGATGTAGCCATTGGCAATCACAAGGCATCTTTTGGAGCGGATGGAAGTCTGGAAGGAAGGCTTGTTGATGATCCCCAGCTGACCCGAATAGTTAACATCATTTTCAGGATTCAGATCCCCTTCAGAGCGGGCATTGATCAGGTACATCGGCTTCAGAGCCCAGGAAGGGGTAAGGCCAAACCGGAACGCTTGTAAGTCGCCGGGTTTGTCATTGGTGATGACATAGGCCAAATCACCGGCCGCAACATTGAAGTTGGAATCAAGATTGATCTCCGGTGCGCTGCTCACGCCAAACCGTTTCACAAAAAGTTCAATGTCTATAACCTGTACAAATCGTCCACACATACAGCAATATTACGAAAAAGGCAATTAGCCGCGCCACATTTGGTCGGTTAACATGGAAAATCGGGAATTGACTTCCGACAAGTATCTATCGATGTTATCGTTAAATAGCCCTGAGATATGACCAAATAAATTTCAAGATAAAACCATAAACAATAGCAACTTTTAATTGTTTCAATGATATTTAAAAGAAGTAATTTATTTGGCATTTATTTGAGAATTATTCATAATTTTAATATCCGGTTCCATTATTTACCTCAAAATGAGAAATTTGAATCATTACATTTTAAAATCTGTTACCACTGTACTGTTTTGCTTTTTGTCTGTTTTCACCCATGCACAACTTCCTAAGCTCATATTTTCTCCACAATGGTTGCCTCAGGCACAATTTGCAGGATATTATGTAGCCAAAGAAAAGGGGTTCTACAAGGAGGCCGGAATCGATGTTGAAATTGTTCACCCAACTACCTCCCTCCAGGTAACCGCCATGCTTAAAAATGGGAAAGCAGATGTAATATCTCTTTTTTTAACAACGGCATTGACCTGCAAAATTCAGGGATTGGACATCGTCAATATTGGCCAGATATCCCAGCATTCTGCCATTCTGATCGTGACCAAGAAGTCAAGCGGCATTCAGGAATTGGGACAATTGAACGGAAAAAAAATAGGTGTCTGGAAAAGTGGGTTCGATGAATTGCCCAAAGCGCTCATCGCCGAAAAAAACATAAAAGTCGAATGGATTCCAATCTTATCGACAGTGAATTTGTTTATGATGGATGGAATTGATGCCATGACCGTTATGTCTTATAATGAATATGATCAAATTATCAACAGCGGATTGGATGAAAATGAACTCAATGTCTTTTCCCTCGCCAATCTTGGATATGATATTCCTGAAGACGGACTTTATTGTCTGCGCTCAACATATGAAAACAAAAGATCGGAACTGAACAAATTTCTTATTTCCACCTTAAAAGGTTGGCAATATACGTCTGATCATAAATCGGCTGCTCTTGACATCGTTCTTCAAACCATGCAGGTTGCCCATGTTGCAGCAAACAAACCTCATCAGGAATGGATGTTAGGAAAAACCCTGGAATTAATTAGTCCTGCGCATAAAAATGTAAAACCAGGAGAGCTGTTGGAAACAGACTTCACTAACGCTGCCAATATTATCAACAAACGTGACTCACGCAGTTCCAACTACCCTTTTACAGATTTTTACAAAAAACTGATCGAATAAATATTTTGAAAACAGAAAGTATGAAAAAAAGGACTTTGGCTGCTCATATCATACGCAGCGTATTGCTTTTCTGCATTGGAATATTTGCGGTTATTTTCTCGATTTATTATTATTATACAAGGGAGACGATCAAAGAGACCACGCGCGAAAATGCGATCTTTTTGGCCAACAATACAGTCAATCAAATCGAGCAAGTCTTAAATCCGATTGAAAAAATTCCTGAAATCATTGCCCGAATGATGGAATCTTCCTTCCTGTCTGAGGATTCCCTGCTTCCATTTTTAAAGTCTGTTTTGAAGAGCAACAAAACAATTTATGGTTCTGCCATCGCTTATGAACCCTGTTATTTTCCCAAACGGGGAAACTATTATGCTCCATACGTTTTTCGTCAGGGCGACTCAATAAGCTCAACATCCTTAGGAAGCGAGAACTATGAATATTTTTTTATGGATTGGTACCAAATTCCAAAGATGACGCAAGTTCCCTATTGGTCTGAACCCTATTTCGATGAAGGTGGTGCCAATATTTTGATGACGACTTATTCGGCTCCTTTTTATGCTTACAAAAATGGTATAAGAATTTTTTCGGGAGTTGTTACAGTAGATGTTTCCCTCGAGTTTCTAACACAAATTATGTCAAAAGTTAAGATTCTGGATACGGGCTATGCTTTTCTAATTTCGCGAAATGGAGTCATTATTACGCATCCGAATCCAAAGTATGTCATGAATGAGAGTATATTCTCCATCGCAAAGGCAAACAATCAACCCGGAATGCGCGATGTAGGCCGAAAAATGATACAAGGGCAAAGTAATTTTGCATCAGCTGATTTTAAAAGCAAGTATAAAGCCGGTAAACTTTGGATTAACTACACGTCACTTCCTTCCAGTCACTGGTCGATAGGAGTAATTTATCCGGAGAGCGAGATGCTTGCCTCGTTGCGGAAAATTAACATAATTCTGATGATATTGGTGGTTTTCGGACTCTCATTATTGGCAATTTTTATTACCAGGATCATTAACAACATCACGAAACCGCTCAAACTTCTGGCAAATTCTGCACGACTGATCGCTTCAGGTAATTTTAATGTGAAAATGCCTGAGATAAAAACGCATGATGAAATGGAAGAGCTTTGCGGTTCATTCAGTTTTATGCAAAAGGAGTTAGCCGAGTATATTGTCACACTGAAGGATACAACTTCCGCCAAGGAAAAAATTGAAAGTGAATTGCGCATTGCGCGCGAAATTCAGATGGCGATGATTCCTCATATTTTCCCGCCATTCCCTCATCTTCCTCAGATAGACGTCTTTGCCGTTTTAAAATCTGCTAAGGAGGTCGGTGGAGACCTCTATGATTTCTTTGTCATCGATGGCGATAAGTTCTGCTTTGCCATCGGAGATGTCTCCGGGAAAGGAGTCCCGGCCTCCTTATTCATGGCCGTTACCCGTACCCTGGTGCGTTCTATTTCGGACAAAGAAGTATCCCCCGCTGTGATCGTGACCTCCCTCAATAAATCATTGTCCGATAACAACGAGTCCAGTATGTTCGTGACCTTCTTCCTTGGTGTATTAAATTTAAAAACAGGATTATTGGAATATTGCAATGCCGGTCACAATCCACCGGTCATTATCCGGGGTACGGGAGATGTTGTCATGTTTGAAAAAACAAAATATATACCTGTTGGTCTTTTTGAAGATTTTGAATACAAAGAGTTCGCTCTTCAGCTGGAAGATGGCGATAAAATTTTCCTTTATACGGATGGAGTGAGTGAAGCAGAAAATGCTGATAGCAAATTATTCGGTGAGGATACCCTGATGAACATCGTTTCCCAAAATGCAAAAGCTTCACCCCGCGATTTAATTCACAGGATGGAAGTTGAAATTGCCACACATGTTAATGGATTTACGCAATCGGATGATATAACCATGATGACAATTGTTTACAATGGATAACGAATTTGTAGTTAAAACATTATTGATCGACAATCAAATTGACGAGTTAGGCAGGGTAGCTGTATGGCTGGAGGAACTCGGTGAAGAGTGGGAATTACCTATGTCCTTCGTCCTTTCTTTGAACCTGGTTTTGGAAGAAGCATTGACCAACACCATCTTGTATGGTTATGAGGATAAGGCCCTTCATTCCATTGAAATCCTTTTTTCAAAATCAGATAAGTTATTGAATATCAATATTATAGATGATGGACTGGCTTACGACCCAACTTCTAAACCGGATCCGGATATTACCTTGTCAGTTCAAGAGAGGCCTATCGGTGGATTAGGTGTTTACCTGATAAAAAAAATTATGGATACTGTAGCGTACCAACGGATTGAAAATAAGAATCATTTAATGCTTACAAAAATAGTTAAACCATGAATGTAGAAATTTTAGCAGCTGCCGATTACACATTTGTTAGCGTGGTTGGACGCGTGGACACAACCAATGCAAACGAATTTGAAAAATCGATGTTGGGAGTCGTCGAAGGAGGAGCCTCCAAAATAGTGCTGGATTGCGCCGGACTAAATTATATCAGTAGCTCCGGTCTAAGGGTTTTCCTTATCGTCCAGAAAAAGATGATGGCTCTTAAGGGCAAGTTTGCCTTGTGTTGTCTGCAACCAGAGATCAAGGAAATCTTTGATATTTCCGGATTTTCTTCCATCTTTTCCATTTATATTGATAAAGAAGCCGCCATTAAGAATTAGTGAAGGAAACATTTATGGATTAAATTGGATGTTCGGGAACTCTCCGGCCATTTTTAAAACGATCTGTTATGAATGTTGTCTTCAACTTTTTTCCTGTATTGCTCTTTCTGGCATTTTTATTTCTGCTTGACAGCTTTCAATTGGTTCGCGTCCAAACATTAATTATGTGTTTGTTGTGGGGAACTGTGTGTGCAGTATTTGCCTATTTTCTAAATACATTAATTGCTGAAAACTGGATGATCGAATTCACATCCCTTTCCAGATATGTCGCTCCTGTGATCGAAGAGACAGTAAAGGCTTTATTCATCTTTTTCCTGATCTCGAAGAAAAAGATCGGGTTTATGATTGATGCTGCGATCTATGGATTTGCCATAGGGGCAGGATTCTCACTGACAGAGAACATTTACATTTTGTTCAGTTCACCACCTGAATACAACCTGCTTACCTGGATCATAAGAGGATTTGGAACGGCCATCATGCATGGTGGATGCACCTCGTTCTTTTCCCTTCTGTTTGTCGGAGGAATAAACAGGTCTGAGAATAGATTTTTTGCTGCCATACCCGGACTCTTGCTGGCAATTTTATTCCATTCCGGATTCAACCATTTCCCTTTGAATCCGGTTTTACAGACTTTGCTAATCGTAACCTTGCTTCCTGTGGCATTTGTACTTGTTTTCAGGTTGAGCAACAAGATGCTTCAGCAATGGCTGGAAATTGAATTCAACAGCGAAGTAAAAATTCTGAATATGATCCGCAAGGGAGATTTTGGCTCAACCAAGGCAGGTGAATATCTAAAATCGCTCAAAGAACAGTTTAAACCTGAAACAATTGTCGACATGTATTGTTACATAAGTCTGTATCTGGAGCTTTCAATTATCGTCAAGCGGAATCTGATGCTTAAGGAAAACGACTTTGAGATCATTGTTGAAGAGGATGTACAACCCAAACTCAAAGAGCTTGTTCAATTACGGAAACAGATTGGAAAAGTAGGAGAGTTGGCCCTGGCACCTTTAATCCGTTTGGATTATAGAAATCTTTGGAAGCTAAATCAACTGCAAGGATAATATTTTGAATATAGTATGCATTTATTGAAAAAAAAACCTTATGAAAACTAAAGTAAAATTGATTTTCGCGATAAGTTTGATCGCCGCTTTGTTTATTGGCTTTATGATCGGTATCAGTGTCGAATATCCTAACCCAAAGAAGTCTGACCTTGCCGGAACCTTTGGTAAGGCAGAAAAATTCAGAAAAGTACAAATGACCGAAAAGGATCTTCAACTTCGGAGCGACCTGGTAAAAGACACGGCCAAGCTGAGAAGCATGATTCAAAGTCTGGTCTATTTTTCACTTTTTACAGAAGAGCTCAGGACGAACCTTGATCTCTGTACCATCTCCTTTAGTGCACAAGGAATGGGAACACAACCTGGCGAATCCGGAAAAATCAATGCGATGAAGGATTATTCCGATTTTATCAGGAACAACAACACCACACTGAATGCCACGATTGTCATGCTTAGTGGTTTTTATGGAAAAGATGCCGTTGATGCCTCGCAGGATGTTGAAAAGACGCTTCAGGATTTCGGGAACTATGTCAGTAACCTGAATAAGAAAGATTCGGTTCTCAGTCAGGTGCTTGTCAACATGGATGATTTTCTGCTTAACTCCAAGGCAATGCAATCCAGGAAGACAGAATTCATACAACTGAAATCAGTTCGGGATCAACTGCTGATCAAAGGAATAGAATTGGGAGGATTGCTTGGCAACAAACCGGGTACAATTAGTATGCTTAAATATGCCATTGATTCTCAGCTGAAGATGAGCAGTAGCATTACAGGTACCGTTTTTGCTTACGGGGCAAGCCAAAACCTTGGACTTTTCAGCAAGGTATTATTATATACAGATTTGCAGTCAAAGCTTGATGTTCAAATTGGTTCTTTTCAAAATGCCCAGATTGCCTCCAAGCTTGAATCAAATATTGGATCGATCATTTATGACAAAGCTAGTTTGCAATTTGGAATGCTTGATAAAGCCGGTATTCAGGCGCTACAGCAATCACTTGCATCAGAAGGTCAAATGGGAAGAGTTGCAATTAACCAAGGCCTCAACATAAGATTCAATGCCATGGATGCTTCTTTGTTCAATTCCCAAAATTTGAACTCATTTGGCATTCAACCTCTCGGCAGGATTCTTGCGAATGGGGATTTAAGTCTCATTCTTAATCAGTTTTCAATGGGTCAAATGGTTTCGTCTAATATAATGGCAGGGTTGAGTATGGATGCTTCACTAAAACTCCTGCAAATTGGTGCAATTAATTCGGCGCTAAGCGCAAATGGTTCCCTGGGTGTATTGAATCCTTTGAATATATATCAATCTTCACTCGGAGCATCTTTGGAAGCAAGATAAAAGTCAGTCCGAAAAGAGTTACGGTCAGTTGTTAGTGTTCTGTATCATCCCCAAAAAAACACCATGCGTTTAATAGCGAACACCTTGGTTTCATTGCTGTTTTTATTTCCGGTTTCTCTTTATGCACAAAAGAAAATCATGTTGCAGAAATTTGAAACTTCAAACATGAAACTGGTTTTCCTTGATAAAAGTACGTCATACCTTGTCCAGCATACGGCCAGGTCGTTCGAAAACGCACTGGTTTTTCACAAGAAATTTTGGCAATACACACCCTCCGGGGGTACCAATATTCTCTTCAATGACTTCTCTGATGTTGGCAATGGAGGAACGATGGTTCTCCCCTGGAATTTCCTGAATATTGGTGTCTCTCCATTTGATTATACCTACTCTGTCGTTCCCTCCAACGAGCGGATGCAATGGCTGATGAGCCACGAGCTGGCGCATCAGGTAATGTGCGACCAGGCTTCAAAAACCGATCACCTTTATCGCTCTATTTTGGGAGGTAAAGTGCTGGCGGATAACCGCGATCCGGTTTCGATGATTTACAGCTATTTTACCACGCCACGCTGGTACTCTCCACGTTGGTACCACGAAGGAATTGCCGTTTTTATGGAAACCTGGATGTCTGGAGGCGTTGGACGGGTGATGGGAGGTTATGATGAAATGGTGTTTCGGACCATGGTGCGTAACAATTCCTTTTTCTACAATGTGATCGGGCTCGAGACGGAAGGGACAACGATCGACTTTCAGGTGGGTGTAAATTCTTACCTCTATGGCACAAGGTTTGTAAGTTACCTCGCCAATTCTTACGGAATTCCAAAGTTGAAGGAGTTTTATGCCAGAACCGATTCAAGCAAGCGTTTTTATGCCAACCAATTTGAGCATGTCTATAAAGTTCCCATACAGCAGGAATGGGACAAATGGATTATCTGGGAAAAGAATTTTCAATTGAATAACCTGAAAGAGGTCAATAAATTCCCGGTTACGGGATATCGGAAAATCACTTCAAAACCGTTGGGCTCAGTCTCCCGTCAATTCTACGACCCGGCATCGAACAAGCTTTTACTGGCAGTCAATTATCCCGGTAAGCTTTCTCATATTACCGGTATTGATGTAAATTCGGGCAAGATGTCTCCCATTGCGCGGGTTGAAAGTCCCAGCTTATTCATGGTGACAAGTTTGGCCTACGACGATTCATCCGGGACGATTTTTGCATCCACCCAAAACAAGGACTGGCGCGGACTCGAATCCATTGATGCTAAAAGTGGGGAAGTAAAAAATCTCATCAGGTACACAAGATGCGGAAACCTGGTCTTCGATCAAAAAAGCAAAGCGCTATGGGGCATTCAGAGCTTGAGCGGTCGGTCCAATCTGATGCGTTTTTTGCCTCCATACGACAAATTCGAAACGATTTTGACACTTCCTTTTGGTCAGGATTTCTCTGATCCGGCGATATCCCCGGATGGGAAACTGATTTCAGTGACACTTTCAGATGTGGCAGGAGTTCAAAAATTGGTCGTCTATAAACTCTCTGATCTGGATGCAGGAAAAACGGATTATCAGGTAATCTATGAATTTGCTGACAATCCGGCTGCTAATTTTGTGTTTTCGCCGGATGGTAAGTATCTATATGGAACCTCTTATTATACTGGTGTCTCCAATATTTTCAGGGTATCGCTTGACACTCGCAAGGCACAGATTCTCACCAATGCGGAGACCGGTTTTTTCAGGCCATTGCCAATTTCTTCCGATTCGATGATTGTCTTTAATTACACGCCTGAAGGAATGATCGCCGGCATGATGAAAATTGATACTGTCGCCAACGTGAATCCGATCACCTATCTGGGTCAGGAAATTTATAAAAAGAACCCCGATATCGAAAAATGGACCTTGCCTTCGCCATTGAAAATCAATCTGGATTCGCTACATGTCGTTGAAAAACCTTACAAACCGGTAAAAGAGCTCCGGTTGGCAAGTGCTTACCCAATCGTGCAAGGTTACAAAAAGTACGTTGCAGCAGGATATCGTCTCAATTTTATGGATCCCATGGGGCTAAATTCGTTGATCCTAAAGTTCTCCTTCACTGCCAGTGACAGTCTGCCCAAGAAGCAGATTCCGCACCTCTCGGCCGAATATAATTATTGGAACTGGACTTTCAACGCAAATTACAACTATGCGGATTTTTACGATCTTTTTGGACCGACAAAATTTAGCCGGGCCGGTTATTCTCTTTCCGCCAAATATTACAAACTTATCAATCGGCTTTCGCCGAATAAAACCGACTTTTATGCCAAGATTAGCGTTTATGGCGATTTGGAAACACTTCCAGGTTACCAAAACATTGTCTCCGATTATAAAAATCTATATGTTGGAACCATCAATTACCACAAAAGTTACCTGCGTAAATCCCTTGGCGCCATTGAGCCTGAACAGGGTTATGAATGGAATGTTTATGGCTACAGTACTTTAGCCGGGCAAAGTTTCTATCCGCAGCTAATCAACAATTATGATTTCGGATTTTTGCTGCCGCTGAGAAACTCATCTCTCTGGTTTAGATCATCTCTTGGACAATCCTTTGGTGATTCAGGCAAATCAAATTCCTATTTCTACTTTGGTGGGTTTGGAAACAATTACTTAGACTACCGTTCAGCCCAGCAATACCGCGAAATGTCAAGCTTTCCGGGGATGAATATCGACGAAATTTCAGCTATAAATTATGGTAAGATGTCTGTTGAGGTCAATCTAAAACCCCTTCGCTTCAAGAAGTTGGGGTTCAAAGCACTTTACACTACCTACGCCAGGATGTCGTTGTTTGGAATGGGATTGTTCACCAATCTTGGTTATGATCAGCCAAAGCTTAAACAGCTCAACTATTATTCATCCGGAGCACAAGTGGATATAGAGATTGTCCTTTTTTCTTTACTCAAGTCAACCCTTTCTTTAGGCGTTGCCCGGGCTTATGGTCCGGAATCATCTAAAAATCAATTTATGCTCTCTTTAAAACTGTAGAAACGCTTTTAATTTATTGTATACTTTCTTATCTTGCAGCAAATATTTAGTAATAAACTGACTAAAAGAATTTTAATTATGTTTAAAAAATTGTATTCTCTCAAAGTAGGAGTTATCCTCGTGGCATCATTTCTTATTTTTTCTGGTTGCAATTTCCAACCTAAAGTTAAACAGGACAAAGGAACAAATTCCAAGGGACAAACCAGCTCGGTCGAAGTTGAAGTATTTGATGCAGTAAAACTTAAAGATCAAATAGTTGAAGTCTTTAGAACAGCGCCAAAACTAAGCGAATTTGTGAACTTAATTAATGAGGTTGGTGTTTCATATATGCTTGAGCTGACAGTACCACCTGAAAATGCCGAGAAATATATGACAGTTTATGACCAGTGTCTGGCAATCGGCATGTACGATTTTGATGTTTTGTATGCCAAGGCTTACAACCGTCAGGATATTGTAGCACAGCTTTTCCCGGTTCAAAAGAACCTGATCGGGAAGATTGGTTTGGAAAAAGAACTGGCAGCCATGAAGAAATATGATAACTGGTTCAAGAGAAACCAGGGAAAGTCTGATTCGTTGGATGCAGTTATTTCTGATATTATGAATGAGGTAAATAGAAATTACCGGTCAGGAGAGCATGCAGGTGTATATGCTTTATTTTCTGTCAGCGCAAATGTAGAGGGACTATATATTCTGACCCAAACAGCCTTGATGGCAAAAAACAAGACCAAGATCCTGGATCTGATCGGAAAACAAAAAGAACGTGTTAAAACCTGTTGTCAACTTCTGGAAATAATGTCTGGTGATAAGAATGTCGCTCCAATTTTTGAAAAGATGAAGCCAATTCTCGCCTGCTTTACGGATGATCAACCATTCACTGAAAAGAAATTAGCTGAAGTTTCTCCACTGATTGAGCAGATGCGCAAAGGGTTTGAAAAATAGCCGGTAATTTTTCCTGTCTTGTAATCAATTGGTTGATGCCTGGGGAAGTTTGATTTTTGGTAGTGCTTTCCATCATCAAATAAACGACCTATGAATGAAATTACGCTCAATGCGCTAATCAATCTGTTTGCCATTTTTTCTGCAATAACCAAATCATCCGGAGAGCACGCAAGAGAATCGTTCTATTCTTACCTTGGATTACATTTGGGCATCTCTTCTTCTGAGGATTATCGGAAACTGTTCGATGAACTGATCGATTTTTATGGAATTGATGATGAGGAAGAATCCCCCTTTGACATGATTGTACAAGCTGAAGCGATCTGCAACAATATCAAGGGAAGACTTCACAGGACGGAGCAAATCATGCTATTTCTTCGATTTTTGGAATTGGCCAAATCTGATCAGATCAATAAAAAAGCAGATGAACTTTTCCTGAAAGTTGCTCAGGTTTTCGCCATTCATCCGGAAGAATACCAAAAGTACAAGACATTTATTTATGGTCTTTCCGGTGAAGAGGTCGACTGTTCAAATTTTCTGCACATAGGTCCGGAAAGTGATCCTCAACTGAAGATTAAACATATATACCGGGAGCATCTTGATGGAGAAATAGCATTCCTCTTCCTTCAGGAGCTAAATGTATATATATTCATTTTCAGGGGTAAAGTAAGTCTGTATCTGGAGGGAAATCCAATATTACCCAATCGGTTTTATGCATTCAGAGAGGGAAGTATTATTCGCGGTCCCCGACTCGCTCCCATCTATTTTACCGATGTAAATTCCGCTTTCTTCAATCAGGAAGAGACGCCAACATTTTTCCTGACCGGTAAAAATGCTGAGTTCAAGTTTAACAATAGTAAAAATGGACTTTATGAGTTCAGTTTTACGGAGCGTTCCGGTCAACTTGTCGCGATCATGGGAGGGAGCGGAGTCGGAAAATCAACGCTTCTGAATATTCTTAATGGAAACATTCCCTTAGACAAGGGTCAGATTTTAATTAACGATTTCAACATTCATACAAATAGGAATGACATTGAAGGGCTTATTGGTTTTGTTCCACAGGATGATCTCCTTTTCGAAGAGCTGACCGTTTGGGAAAACCTCTATTACAACGCGAAGCTCTGTCTGGATGGAATGAGCGCGAACGAAATAAATCAGGTAGTAGCCAAAGTCCTTCAGGAGTTGGAGTTATTTGAATTCAGGGATCTACAGGTAGGAAGTCCACTTAAGAAATTCATTAGCGGTGGACAGCGGAAAAGGTTGAATATTGCACTGGAACTGGTCCGCGAGCCTTCCATCCTTTACGTAGATGAACCTACATCCGGTCTCTCATCCATGGATTCGGAAAAGGTGATGTTGCTTTTGAAGAATCAGGCCAGGAAAGGAAAATTGGTCATAGTAAACATACACCAGCCCTCCTCTGATATCTTTAAACTTTTCGATAAACTCTGGATCATGGACAAGGGCGGCCGGATGATTTACACCGGCAATCCCATTGATGCAGTCATCTATTTCAAAGATCTTACCAACCACGTTAATTCACTCGAATGTGAATGTCTGCAATGTGGAAATGTCAATCCGGAGCAAGTTCTCGAGATTGTTGAATCGAAGAAGATTGATGAATCAGGCAATTTTATTCCGGAGAGGCTCTTTCCACCGGAAGAGTGGTACCGACTCTTCAAGCAGAACATCGAGAAGTCAGAGACTGACACTCAAACGAGCAAAGGAGGGATGCCTGTTACCCAATTTAAAAAGCCGGGGATCGGCAAGCAGCTTAAGATATTCTTTTCCCGAAATATGCGGATCAAGTTATCAGACAAACAGTATTTGATGATCAATCTGTTGGAGGCACCACTTTTGGCCCTGATCGTTGGTTATTTTACGAGATATTCGGAAGGTGCAGAATACATTTTTGCCCACAACAAAAATCTGATTTCCTATATTTTCATGGCCATCGTAGTGGTCCTTTTCATGGGAATGAGTGTGAGCGCGGAAGAAATCATCAAAGATCGAAAAATTCTTCAACGCGAATCTTTTCTAAACCTGAGCAGGTTCAGCTACATCAATTCTAAAGTGGTGTTTCTGCTTTTGCTTTCTGCATTTCAAACGTTGGCCTTCGTTATTGTAGGGAATCTTGTGGTTGGAATTCACGGATTGAATATGGCTTATTGGCTGGTTCTTTTCTCGGTTGCAGTCTTTTCCAACCTTCTGGGACTTAATATTTCGTCGGCCTTTAATTCGGTGGTGACAATATATATTTTGATTCCATTGCTTTTGATCCCTCAGATTCTTTTGTGCGGGGTGATCGTCAAATTTGATGATTTGCAGGACAAAACTGCCGACAAGGACAATGTTCCAATTGTGGGAGAGATCATGGTTTCGCGTTGGGCATTTGAAGCCCTTGCCGTCGAACAATTTTCGGGTAACAAGTATATGGCCGAATTTTTTGAAGAAGAGAAAGATTTAGCCCAGACCAGATATCTTTCCGATTTACTGCTTACGGAGCTCATTGGCCGGATCGATTATCTAACCGGTCAGATCAACAAAGGAAAACCGGTCAATGAATTGGCCTCGAAATTTAATATCATCCGGAATGAGATAAAAGAACTTGATAAGGCTGGTGCCCTTCAACCTTTTACGGCTGTCGATTCAATCGTTCCTCAGAAATTCTCTGACCGGATTGCGGAGGCTGCCAAGGATCATCTTCGAAAGATGCAGGACATTTATAAAACCCAAAAGAACCTTTTGCGCAAGTTAAACGATGAGAAGGTAGTGAATTTAAATAGTCAATTCGGAGCAAATTATCTGTACGACCTGAAACAAAATTACAACAACCTGGCGATCCGGGATTTGGTCATGAACACCGGCTCTTCCGAGTATTACAGGGAAACTGAAGCCGGACTGATGCAGAAAATCGCACCCATCTACAAAGAGCCTGATTACAACAATGGCAGGGCCCATTTTTTTGCCTCAGAGAAAAGAGTTCTTGATCTTTCCATTCCTACCCTATATTTCAATGTGTTCGTTATCTGGTTCATGTCACTTTTCCTCTACGCGGCCTTGTATTACAATTGGTTCAGGAAATTGTTTAGGCAATAAGTCTGTGGCGATTTGTTGAAGGATTGGGAAAAAATGGCCTTGCGCTTATTATCCCCGGCATAAAAAAAGCAATAAAATGATTCTCCATTCTTATATTTTACAGACTGAAAGTCCAGGAGGCATAAAACAAAGAGCCAATATGGCCGGTTCCCGGAGCGCTGAAATATTCATGACCTCCAATGTTGGTTCCACCCAGTTTTACGACGGATTTCAGTTTAGGAATTGAATGATTGATCTGTGCATCCACCACAGTGCTTGAAGGAACCACAGTGCTTTGAAAACTGGACTCCCACAAATAGTCATTGTTCCACCTGAGACTTATGTTGAATCCCAAATTTTTAAGCACTTCCGGATTCCCCAAAGAAGCCTTGATCTTGTGTTCCGGTGTATTAAACCCGGCTTTGTAATCTGGGTCGGTCGACTGGTCAAATTTATATTTTGACCAGGTATAATTTAGACTGAACGTGTAGTAGTTGAGGATCCTGGCAGACAGTCCTGCTCCAACTCCATAAGATTTTATATTGGCATCTGTGTTGGTATAAACCTGGAAAGCTTTATAATCGCCATTGCTGAGCGCGATCAGGGCATTTGGTTGCTTTACTGCCGGATTGATATCCGAAAGATCAGCCTTGCCATAGAGCGGAACCACGACCGTTTTTGGCCCGATAAAGCCCTTGTAAACATTGTAATAACTGTTTAGGTCGATTGATAATGACCCAATTGCTCCTCTATAGCCAATTTCATAGGCAGTTACTTTCTCGGGTTTGACATATTGAAAACTGGATTTCAAAGGAGCTCCTTTCAAAACAGAAGAGTAGGAAAATGAATTTTCGTAGGCCAATCTTCCTCCCAACTTTACTGAAGCAGGGTTTCCCAATGACTGACCAGTCTTGCTCACACTAATTGCGCCGGAAGTATATCTGTCAATGTTATCCGGGGAGGATCCTACCAGGATGGCTTTTCCAGCATCTAACCCAATGTAGAGGTCTTGTGCTGTCGGGTTTCTGAATCCGGTTTGGTAAGAGATTCTAAAATTGTGGTTTTTCGTTGTTCCGGCGGCATAGGTAAGCGCAATTCTTGGGGAGAGATTACCATTCAGATTCTTGGATTTATCGTATCGAATGGAACCGGTAAATTTCAATCGGTTCTCCGCAAATTTCTTTTGGATCTGCATATAGGCTCCAATTTCATTGTAGGTAATTGATCCATCATAATCAGTAAAAATTGTTCCGGCAGAGTTAAGTATATATTCCCTCCAGGAG
>JANYJT010000118.1 GCA_025358395.1 Bacteroidia bacterium | reverse complement strand
AGTGGAGTACCGTCCGTCGGACGGCAAATACCTGCTCTACTTCAAGGGCAACCTTTACGATCCCACTTGGCGTGGTGTCCATGGGGTCGCTATCGCGGATAGCCCAACAGGACCATTTGTCCCTCTGGATGAATTTGTGTTTGATGTGGAGAATGGGAAAGGGGACAAGGTCTCAGCAGAGGATCCTTTTGTTTGGTATCACCGGGGTCCTTAAAAAGCAAACAAAATGAAAAAGCAGCAAGATTATTCCCATTGATTTTGATTCTGTTTGGATCCTTCACCGCTCATGCGCAATCCAAAATTGACCCCCAAACGATAAAGGATAAAATGCAATGGTTCGCGGATGCCAAACTCGGGATATTTATCCATGCCGGCATTTACGCGGTGGATGGCATCGATGAATCCTGGAGCTTCCACAACAAAAAAATCAGTCATGTTGATTATATGAAGCAACTGGGTGGCTTCACCCTTAAAAAATATGCCCCGGCTTCCTTGAAACACCGGAGCAGAACTTTCCCGTCGAAAAACCAAAGTTCAACTGGTGGGAACTCTGCATGACCACCAACGACAACTGGGGTTCCCATCACGATAACAATTGGAAGACACCGTATGAGGTGATCACCATCTTCGTGGAAGCCGTTTCAAACGGTGGCAATCTGCTCCTCGACATGGGTCCCAAAGAGGATGGAACCATCCCGGAAGAACAAATCCACTTGCTGAAAGAGCTGGGCGCCTGGAACAAAAAGAACGGGGAGGCCATCTTCAATACCGTAGCCGGAATTCCACAGGGTCATTTTTACGGTCCGACCACCCTCTCGAAAGATTCAACCAATCTTTACCTCTTCCTGCATGGGAAGACTTCCGGGCAAGTCATGCTGAAAGGCCTTGTCAGCAAGATAGAGAAAATCACGGTAGTGGGGAACGGTAGTGAACTGACCCATAAAATCGTGGGCAAGATATCATGGAGTCCGGTTCCCGGACTGGTTTACATTGATGTTCCCGAAAATGTGCTTGACCAATTTGTGACGGTGCTGAAATTAAAGCTGGCAGCTCCGTTAAAACTCTACAGGGGGCATGGGGGATTGAACTGAAAAGATGGAGATTTGTTAATGGGTAGTCCTTGGTAATGATATCCGTCCGTAAACTTAGAACCGACCAGTTTTGGTTAACCATTTAAATTTTATCTTTAAAGCTGATTATGCTGTTATACTTTTCCGGTTTCAGATCGAAAATAAAATGTAATGCACAACTATTTAAAGGGAGTACTTATCGGTACGGCGGTATCTTATTCGGCGCTTGGGGCTGTCAAACAGGAGGGTCATCACCTTCGGCCCAACATCCTGCTGATCCTGGCCGATGACCTCGGTTACGGCGATCTTTCCTGCCAGGGGGCAACAGATTTAAAAACCCCCAACATCGACCGGATTTTCAGGGAGGGAATCCAATTCAGCAATTGCTATGCCAACAGCACGGTCTGCTCACCCAGCAGGGCGGCACTCATGACAGGATGCTACCCCGACCTGGTGGGTGTTCCCGGCGTCATCCGGACTTATGAAGATAATTCATGGGGATATTTGTCGCCTAATGCAACATTGCTGCCCAAAGAGCTGAAAAAAGCCGGTTACAATACAGCCATCGTAGGGAAGTGGCATCTCGGTCTGGAAGCGCCCAACCTGCCCAATCTGAGGGGATTCGACGAGTTTTACGGATTCCTGGGCGACATGATGGAGGATTATTACACCCATATCCGCGACAAAAACAATTACATGCGGATCAATGATAAGGTTATAGCGCCGGAAGGACATGCCACGGAAGTTTTCACCAATTGGGCGCTGGAATACCTGAAGAAGCAGGAGAAAATGAAGGATCCGTTTTTCCTTTACCTGGCTTACAACGCTCCTCATGCTCCCATTCAACCTCCCGGGGAGTGGCTGGCAAGAGTAAAAGGGCGCGAAACTAACCTGTCGGAGAAGCGGGCGAAAATTGTCGCACTGATCGAGCATCTTGACTTCAACATTGGAAGGGTCCTGAACCAGCTGGAGAAG
>JANYJT010000110.1 GCA_025358395.1 Bacteroidia bacterium | reverse complement strand
CGTCGTTATTCCCAATGGTTATGACGAAGCCGATTTTAAAAATGCCAGACCTTTGCGAAATGAGTTCTTTACCATCACTTATACCGGGACTATTTCGGTAAGTTACCGGATTGAATCATTCGTTGAGGCAATTTACCTGCTACCTGTCGAAGTAAAAGCCAGGATAAAAATCAGATTTGTGGGAAATGTTCCCGACGAAATACTTCACCTGTTTAAGTCAAAAAATATTGATCCGATGGTAGAAGTGCTGGGTTACATTCCTCATGATCAGGCCATCAATCAGATGCTGAGTGCTTCCATTTTGTTGATGGCCATCCCGGATTCACCTGATAATAAGGGGATCGTAACTGGCAAATTCTTCGAATACCTGGCAGCAAAAAGGCCTGTTCTGGCAATCGGCCCATTGGGTGGCGATGTCGACTTATTGATAGATAAATGCAAGGCAGGCAAATTGTTTTATTACAATGACATGGAGGGCATGAAAAATCATATCCTGGAAATATACCTGCAATTTCTCAATGGCACTTCAGATTTCAATTCGACCGGAATCGAAGAATATACCCGTAAAAACCTAACGAACGAGTTATCCAGATTCCTTTAAAATGAAAAAGAAGTCAATCCTCTTTATATACATCGACTATTCCACCTTCGTTAACGCAGATTTTGAAATATTGTCGTCATTCGCCAATGTGAAGAAATATCAGTTTAAACCAGTGAAAGGGTTGGTTAAGACAGGCTTGGAATTGTTTAAAGAATTGCTATTTCTCATTTTTCAGGGATTTAAATACGATTCCATTTTCATTTGGTTCAGTGACTATCACGCACTGCTGCCAGTACTTTTTGCTAAGATATTACGGAAAAAATCGTTCGTGGTTCTTGGCGGGTTTGATGTTTCTTCTTTGCCTGATTACAAATATGGAGCGTTGAGTAATCCTGTCAGGGCTTTCTTTACTCGATATTCGCTCAAACTTGCCACAATGTGTTTCCCTGTAGCTGAGGCATTGAAAAGAAAATTACTTGAAATTAACCCGGAAGCGAAGGCAGAAGTGATTCCAACCAGACAAGACTCGGAAAAGTTTATTTTCACTGGATACGAACGGCCGAAAATCGTAGTAACCGTCTCTGGAACAAAAAATTACCAGAGGTTGATGGTCAAAGGGCTAGACAGGTTCCGTGATTTGGCAGCGAAATTGCCAGAATTCGAATTTCAGGTGATCGGTGCCACAACAGCAGTCAGGCACTTTTTTGAACCGATCCCGGCAAATATGCATTTACTCCCTTCTGTTGATTTCAGTCAAATGGCTCAATATTACCGGAATGCCTCATTTTATGCCCAGCTTTCTCGTTCCGAGGGACTACCTAACGCCCTTTGCGAAGCCATGTTGTGTGGTTGTATTCCTGTAGGTACAGATGTAGGGGATGTCTCGATTGCAATTGGAGATACGGGCCTGACAATAAATGAATGGGATCCTGAAATTCTTGTCGGATTTATTCGTAAAAGCCATAACAACTTCATGTTGCGTGATGCTACCAGAGCAAGAATAATGGCCTTGTACCCTCTTGAAATCAGGCAAGATAAATTTATAACATTTTTGAATGCGTCGGAGGAGGTTCAAAAATAACAATGGAACCAGATGAAGAATAGAGACAATAAGTTGACCAGCCAAAAATTCTGGGAGGAATACTGGACCACAAGACTGGAGAAAAAATCCAAAAGAAGAGTTGGTATTCTAGCCCAGGAATTACACCGGATATTTGACGCTTTTCTGCCTGATGACCCTTCGCTGCATATACTTGAGATAGGCGGAGCTCCCGGTGAATATCTGTTATACATTGCGACAAAACATGGTTACCACGTTCATTCGATGGATTATTCGCGAATCGGAAATGAAAAAACCAAGGAGATGTTTGACAGACAAGGAATTGATGTTGACATCCATGAACAAGATCTCTTCAATGTCAAGGATAAGACGCTTCAATTCGACATCGTTTATTCTCTTGGATTCATTGAACATTTCGATCATGTCGATCATGTGATAGAAAAACATCTCGATCTTTTAAAGCCTGGAGGTATTCTTCTGCTGGGTGTTCCCAACCTGACAGGGATCTATCACATATTCCTGAAACGCTTATCTCCCTCACATGACAAGACGCACAATCTGGAATCGATGAACATCGATAACTGGAAAGACTTTGAAAATAAATTTAAGTTAAAAACGATTTTCAAGGGATACATTGGAGGATTTGAACCATTTATCATGAAAAAGCTTGATGTCGATAACACATTGAACAGATTTTTACTCTTTTGGGTGAAAGTATTAACTGTGATATTTTCTCTTCGCAGGACTTTCCTGAGAGGAATTAATTCGAAATATTGGAGCGGCTATATTGTTGGGGTCTATTCCAAACCACTCTAACAATTTTGTTTACAATAACTTATTTATAGGTTGGATTGCCGATCAATTTGGCCAACCATTCAATATCCATCCTAAACCAACTAAAGAAGAATCCGACCAGCGACCGTACTTTCCACAATGGCTCCAGTAAACCGTAGTGAAAGATCGAGCGCAGATAATCTTTTCGGGCTCCCCTAAAGTCCTTACGCATGAGTTTGTATCTGCCTGAGCTGGAATACCCTTTGACCAGCCGTTTCCTGAAGTGCAGGTCTATCTCCGATTTTGAAAGCCCGGCTGCTTCGAATATTTGCGGGAATCTCTGCATGGCAGATTGAATCAGGGAGTAAAGGCCAGAGATCATTTCTGCTGTATAGGTCTTGGTAACCTGGTTGGGGGAGATCCTCCAATGTCCCAATGGCTCATTTATATAGGCAAATTCTCCCTTCATCAGCAGTTCCAATGTCGTTGGAATATCCACCAGTGGAAGGTTGAATCCCTGGAGAAAGCCCCCAATCGACGTCAGAGCATCCCGTCTGATGACAATTGTCATGGCAGGTACAATGGTCCTGAAGATAAAAGGTTTCAGAAAGTTCCCTGTTGGCTTATTAAAAAACATGGGTTCATCTTCTTCATTGATCGGAGCGATGTAATGGTAATTAGAAAGATCCACTGTCGATTTGTAGGCTTTGCCCCACGAAAGAAGACTTTCAGGATTGGCTTCAAGTACCCCGACTTGGATTTCCAGCTTTCGCGGTAACCATACATCGTCACATTCGAGAATGGAGACATATTTCCCCATGGATTGGCTCAGCGCAAAGTTATAGGATTCCGCCAACCTGAATATTCCGGCATTTTTCTTCGTGAATATTTTTATCCGCTTATCCTTCCTGGCATATTCACAGGCAATGGCATAGGACGAATCTGTGCTGCCATCGTCGATGATAAGCATCTCCCAGTTTTCGTATGTTTGAGCCATCACTGATTCGATGCATTCAGCAATGAAGTTTTCATGGTTATAAGTGGGTGATATAACAGATACAAGTGGCAGATTATGATTCATTTCTATGCGCAATACAATTTTGATACAATGATGCTTCAAATTTAGTGTTTTTTATCCATGTGAGCTGATTATCCATATTCAGAAGTACAAGTCAATCACAATACTGGCTGTGATAAAAATTGTTTAATTTCAGCCAAATTATATAACACCCTCTTCCCCAATATGGGAGCCAGTAGCTTAAAACGAAAAACTGTCAATGGATTCTTCTGGAGTTCCATGGAAATGCTGTTCAGCCAGGGACAGGGCATCATTTATGGCGTAGTACTGGCCCGTTTACTCACTCCCAACGAATTTGGACTCCTGGGAATGGTTACCATATTCATCGCAATCGCACAGGTCTTCGTAGACAGCGGCTTGAGCCAGGCTTTGATACGCAAACAGAATTGCACTGAGTTGGATTACAACACCATATTTTGGGTCAATATCATAATTGGAGTTTTCTCTTTTGTTGGGATCTGGATTTTGGCACCATTCATTGCCAATTTCTACGAAAAACCTGAACTTATAAACCTGACAAGAGTCCTCGCTCTGGCAATTATTTTCGGCTCACTTACCCTGAACCAACAGACAATAATTACTAAAAATCTTGATTTTAAAACACTTACAAAATCTTCTTTCATTGGAACATTTGTGGCAGGTGTCGTCTCGATTCTATTGGCCCTTTATGGATTCGGAGTATGGAGTCTTGTTTGGAGGGTCATCGTTAATCAGGTTGTCAGATCTTTAATCCTATGGTATTACAACCGATGGTTACCAAACTTCACGTATAGCAAGGTCATTTTAAAAGAACATTTTCTGTTTGGGTCGAATCTTTTGCTGATCTCAATGGTTTCCGCTGTTTATAAGAGTTTCTACAACATGATCATCGGCAAGAATTATCCGGTTTCGACCCTTGGTTATTACACAAATGCCGAGCAATACAGCAATATGCCTGCTACCTCAATCTCTTCAATCACCAACAAAGTGAGCTATCCTGTATTAGCAGAAATGCAGCATGATAATGCCAGATTAAGTCAGAGTGTCAGAAAACTGATTGAGACAGTCATGTATTTGTCATTTATCATCCTATTTGGCCTTGCGGCGGTAGCAAGACCACTTTTAACCATCTTGCTTGGTAAAATTTGGATTCCTTCAATCATCTATTTCCAAATCCTTTGCTTTGCTTATGCCATAACGCCGTTACACATCATCAATCACAATATCATGAAGGTCAAGGGTCGTTCTGACTTATTTCTGAGAACTGAAATTATTAAATACCTCCTTTTCACTCCGTTACTATTTCTGGGAGCCATTTATGGCATTAAAATTTTGTTGGCAGGAATTGTCATCTTTTACTGGATTAGTTTTTTAATTAATGCCATGTATTCCAAGAGATTAATTGGTATATCTATTTTTAAGCAGTGCATTTATCTATTACCAGGACTGACCATTGCCGGAATCAGCGCACTCTTAACCTGGAGCCTGGATCTCCTGTTTCATTGCAACAATTTGCTCATATTAACGATGCAAGTCATCTTCTTTCCTGTGATGGTTATATTACTTTCAATTATTTTTAAGGTAGAAGCCTTCCTGGAATTAAAGCAGATAATGATACATAAACTCACCCTCTCAAATCTATTGAAAACATTAAATATTCAACAATGAATGCTTTTCAACGAATTTGGCAAACAAATACACCAGATTTTCTTCTTGCATTTATCCGCATAATTTTTGAACCGAAAGTCTTTAAGGTACGCCGAAAGGCTCTTCTGAAGCAATACAAAAATGTTGAAATGTCAGTATTGCCCATAGAAATACAGCATGGAATAATATACCTTAGCCAGAATCCCTTTACACCTTTTCCATACAAATGGACTAAAAAGTATGACACCCTGATGCCTGAAGTGATTCGCGACGAAAGGCAGGGGTGCTTTTATACCCTCTTTGAAGGTAAAAAGATGTATTTCCCAAAACATTTCACACATACCCATGTTATCTGGACTATCCGGAGCATCTCTAAAGAACAGGATCAGCTCTCACCTCATAGATATCTGACGGAAAATTTCCAGTTGGAACCCGATAGTATAGTAGTGGATGCTGGTGTGGCAGAGGGAAATTTTGCACTGTCAGTGGTCGAAAAGGCCAGGAAATTGTACCTCATAGAGTGCAATTCTTCCTGGATGGAAGCCCTAAAACTTACTTTCGGTCCCTGGAAAGAGAAAGTATTTTTTATTGAGAAATATTTATCGGATGAAGCCAGTCCTTCAACAACCACTATAGATTCATTTTTGGTTCCGGAAAGTGGATGCAATTATTTTATCAAACTTGATATTGAAGGATTTGAACAGAAGGCTATTTCTGGTATGAAGCAATTGTTTGCCTCTGGAAATCCGATCAAAATGAATGTCTGTACCTATCATCATCCCAATGATTGCGAAGAAATTTTAGCAACCTTAAAGTCATTGGGATTTTTCTGCGAAGTATCCGAGGGCTATCTTATCTATTTTCAACGCAATGAAGAACCTTCATTCAGAAAAGCACTCATCCGGGCACAGAAAAAGTTTTTTTATACTATTAAAGATTAATAAATTCGCTCAGTTATATTTAACTGTCAGGGTTAAAAAAAATCCCAAAACATGGACAACTTACTTTTCAAAAAAGCGCTTCCGCATTTCACGGCTATTTTATTGTTTCTCATTCTTCCGGCAATATATTTCTCTCCACAGCTTGAAGGGAATAAACTTAACCAGCACGATACCAATACGGCAACTGGTATGGCAAAAGAAATCATAGACTACAATAAAACCAATTCAGATCTTGCCTTGTGGACCAATTCAATGTTTGGCGGGATGCCTGCCTACCTGATTGGATTGCCGACCTATTCGATGTTATCCCCTATATACTCACTCACGACGCTGTTTGATTGGAGACCCATCAGTTTTGTATTTCTATACCTGATAGGATTTTACATCGCATTGCTCCTCTTCGGACTTAATCCATGGATCAGTTTGGTTGGGGCCATAGCCTTTGGCTTCACATCATACGATTTTATCATCATCACGGCGGGTCATAACACCAAAGCAATTGCCATTGGCTATATGGCTCCGATGATCGGGGCGCTTTACCATGCCTGGAAAAAAAATCTATGGATAGGAAGTGCTTTTTTTGCGCTTTTTCTGGCACTTCAAATCTATGCCAACCATCTTCAGATCACCTATTATACGATGCTCACCATTTTGATTTTCGGA
>JANYJT010000093.1 GCA_025358395.1 Bacteroidia bacterium | reverse complement strand
GTTTACTGATACAAGTACAAATGCACCGACAAACTGGAATTGGAGTTTCAACAATGTAACCGGAAATAACACAGTAGTTTATTTCAGCACGGTACAAAACCCAGTAAGAACGTTTACTACAGGTAATTACACAATAAAACTCACTGCGACAAATGCGGGTGGATCTAATATAAGCACTCAAAATACATACATTAATGTAAGTGCACCAATTCCGGTCGCAGATTTCACAACGAACGTAACAAGCGGATTATTCCCAGTAGCGGTTAATTTCACGGACAATTCAACTGGAATCATAACAAGTTGGAACTGGTCGTTCGGAGATGGACATGTATCTACTGCGCAGAATAATACATATGTATATTCAACCGGTGGAAACTATACAGTTAATTTAACCGTAACTAATTCCGGCGGATCATCAACAAAACTAAAATACATCACGGTATTTAATACAACAACATCGGCATTCAGTGGAGATATTACTACGGGCACAGTACCGTTTACAGTATCATTCACTGGTGTAGCAACAAACGGAACTACATATCTGTGGACATTCGGTGACGGAAACACTACAAGTAACAATCAGTTATCACCATCACATTACTATGTCAATCCCGGCAACTATTCAGTGAATTTCAGTGTAAGTAACGGTCAGTATACTAACTGGACAAATAAGAGCAACTATATAACCGCAACTCAAATAGCCGCTCCGATAGCGAACTACATAGCAAGCATATATTATATCATCCCGACGGGAATAGTTACATTCACGGACACCTCTGCAAATAATCCGACAAGTTGGAACTGGTCATTCGGAGATGGATATACAAGTTCAGATGAAAATCCATTACACCAGTTTAATACAATAGGATACTTCCCTGTAAATCTCACAGTCACAAATGCAGGGGGTTCATCATCAATAACACAATATGTCACTGTAGATAACGCGCCATTAGCCTCATTCTTGATGAATGTATCCGTAGGAGTATATCCATTCGTAGTGAAATTTACTGATAACAGCAGTTACACTCCGACAAGTTGGAACTGGTCGTTCGGAGACGGAATTTACAGTAACTTACAGAGTCCGACACATACATTCGTAACCGCAGGAAATAAGACTATCATATTAACTGCAACAAATGCATTCGGTGTGAACACAACTCATCAGACACTAACGGTAATCAATCCGATAAATGCAGATTTCAGTGCAAATCATACTGCAGGGCAATCCCCATTAGGAGTCCAGTTTATTGATGGATCAACAGAAGATCCGACAAGTTGGAACTGGTCATTCGGTGATGGAACTTATTCGGATTTACAAAACCCGATACACCAGTTCGTTGCAGTACAATCATATACGATCACGTTGATTGCAGGAAAACAATATAGTTATGATACAGAAACGAAAATAAATTACATAACGGTAACTGCAGCAAACGCACCGGTAGCCGATTTCGTGGGTTCGCCATTAACGGGCAACGATTCATTAGATGTAACATTCATCGATCAATCGACAGGTTCTATTAATGAGTGGAACTGGTCATTCGGTGACGGTTCATATAGTAATGATAACACCCCACCCATCCATACATATTCGGTCGGGGTATATACTGTTCAGTTATATGTATCAAACACATTCGGTAATAACACAAAAATAAGAACAAACTATATAAATGTAATCAATAGTTCAGTGACTCCGACGCCTACCCCGACACCAGTACCGATATTAATAGACAACCAGACTGTAATTATCACAGCCGAAGTCGGAGAGAAATATATCCAGTGGCATTTCGAGAATGTTAACCGATCAGAAGCATTACCGGTAATGGATTTATACGTAGACGACAGTGCAAGTCCGGCAGTGACAAACTATACCGGAAATACATACTTAATGTCAGATTTATTACCGGGCGAAAGACACAACATTCGAGCATATAATTCATCCGCATACAACGAAACCGGTTATGCATCATTGTTAGCGAAAGCAACTGCGAAAACCAACAGCGCCGGGTATGAAGTTATGTATTTAGTCGCTCTAAACCTACTTCTGGTAGTATTAATATTTATACTTAGAGATCTAAAGTATTTAATATTACTGTCGGTGTTTAATATAGGAGTTTCTTTATTGGGTATGACAATAGCAGGTGGATCTGGATTAGCATATTACATCTTCATTGGTGTAGCAATCTTATCCGGAATAATGCTACTGATTACCGGACTCCCGAAACTACGAGAGGAAGTAGATTGGCTTTGATGGTTTTTAACATCAACAACAAAGGTGAGGAATAAAAATGAGTTTCGAAAACGAAAGGATTTACTATATAGGAATTCAAATCTACAACAGCAATAAGAATTCCCCCATTTTTAACTGGTCTTCGCACGGAAACATCGCTCTTGGTGTGCAAATTGCGAAAGAAGAAGTATCGAGAAAAATATCAGCAGAACACGAAAGTCATTATTCAATAGGTATAAAAATAAGTAACGATAAAACTAATAAAACAGAGTTCTTATGGGAACAAAAACAAGGGCAAGTCAGAATAGCATTAAATTCAGCAGACGATTTCGTGCGCCAAAAACTCGGATTTGACCTTGTATCAAGTGTAAAACAAAGTATGGAACAAACAAAGGTGTAATAAAAATGGACGGTTTACAGAAACTTATAGTTACATTCTTCATATTGACAATTATATTGTCAATAATGTCATTACTCATGTTCTTCATAGAAGTCCCGTATAAATCAACGGTGCATTGTGTAGAAAATACTACAAGATCAGCCAACGATTATGAATTAAACAGTATGCTGCATACCAACGGCAAAATGCAGGATTGTGTATGGACTGAACCGAAAGAACCATCAATAGTATTTGATGCAATTATTAACCTCTCGATAATATGTGGATCGATATTTATAGTATTATCTGCATATGCATATTATAGAAAATCAAAACAAAATAAAACACCCCCAACACAACCCCAGTAATATCTTTTTTTTCTGATGTAAACGTTTAAATAATAAACCGTATTATTACTACTATCTAATATATATATAGAGGTAGTCATGGCGTTCGATTTTTCAGGATGGGTAAGTGGGGCAGCAAGCGGTAATTGGTTACCGAGATTACCGGAACAACAATCTGCACAACAAAAACAACAGCAACAGTTTACACTTCCAACGTCCCCAACAAATCAGTTTACAGCAGCAGCAAGTAATTTAAGAAATACTGCAGAGAATTATTTATCTAATACTGCAAGTAATATAAACAGAGATTATAATTCATTCCAGAACTCATTACAAAAACAATCTGTAAACCTACCTACTGTACAAATCCCTAATCCGAACCAGTATTCAGATTGGGCAAGAGGAGCTGCAAGCGGGAACTGGTTACCGAAAGCAGAACAGGTAATTCAACCAGTCAGTAAATTTTCACAAGAAACCTCTCAACAAATATCGCAATATATAAAACCGTATCAATCGTCGCAGTCATTCGTTGCCCCGAAAACGCAATCAGTATCAGACATCATTAAAGATCAAACACCATCTCGAGTAAACTCGTACCTGACACAATCGGGATCAACATTAGGTTTTACAATCCAACCGAGATCCGCAACTCCTAAACTAACATCAGCAGATGTTGATGCAATATTAGCATCAGCACCGAAAACGACCGTAACTAAAAGTGAAGATTGGGTGCAGAATCTTCCGGTCGGAGTCGGAGGAGTTCTATCATTTTTAGACCCGAAACAGGTAGGGATTCAGGCACCGAGTGTAGCAGAAGCAATTAATAAAGCATATCCGACAAGCAGTTTTAAAAGAACAGAAGGATGGAGTCCGAGTAATACTCCGGCATTCTTCGCAAAAGATATAATCACAACTACAGAAAGCGGAGTACCGACAGTAAAAGAAGGCGCATCTACGTTCGATACAATGCGAGAAGGATTCGTAGAAAGCACATACGGAAAAGTATTACCGAAAACACTATCAGAAAATACACAACGAAATATAGCTTATTCTACAATGCCGGTATTATCTACATTAGATGCAGCAGGTATAAAAGAACCGACAAAATTCGTAATGGGTGCGCAAAAAGGTGTCTACGATTGGGTTCGCAATAAACCGGATGAAGCAATCGGAACCGCCGTAGAAGGTTTTGCAACGGGAGCAGTATTCGGTTCATTAAGTAAAGCAGGAGAAGCCGGTAAAGCTGCAGCTATATTGGATACGACATCTCCATATATCCCGAAAGTTATAAAAACATACGAAACTGCACAAAAAGCGTTCACACCCGCATTTACTGGTATGATGGTAGCAGGAAGTGCATCAGAAGCAACCGGGGGATTCAAACAATTTGATGCCGAAACAGTTGCACCGAGACTGGGTGTCAACCTTGCAAGAACGGGAATATTTATAGGTGGTGGAGCATTAGGTACAAGACCTGTAGAGCAACCTATAAAACAACAACCTGTAACAAAAAGTAATATAAACTATGAATCAGGGGGTGCATCAAGTGGATTCTTTAAAACTTCTATAGTAGAACCAACAAGTCGCCCGGTATCAATAGAAAAAGTATCCAATGAACTTGCATACTTACCGTCAAAATATATCCCTGCAAGTTCAAACAAACTTTCGAATGTAGAAAGCATGTTTGCACGAACGGGTATTGCGGCGACCGGAGAAGGCAGTACAAGATTAGGAATGATCGAGCCTACATTTAAGAAAACAACTGATATGTCAAAATACCCGACAAATCTATTATCGGAAAATATTGTAAATAAAATCACTCCGAAACCGACTACAGATCAGATATCAACGATTATCGGTAAACAAAAACCGAAATTAAACTTAGAAGAAATAACGTTCGGAGAAGTCAGATCATTACCGAAAGAATACAAAACCCCTGAATCAAGTAAACTTACTACGGTAGAAAGTTTATTCGCACGACCGAAAACAATGGCTCCTGTAGAACCGGTTCGTATGAGTGGATTAAGTAGTATCGATAATCTATTCTCAAGATCGGGAACTGCTGCAGTAGGTCAGGGTAGTTCGAGATTAACAAATGTAGATTCAATGTTTCAACGAACAGCACGGACAGAATCTCCGAGACCGTCCGAGACTTCATCTTATCCAACAAATCTACTATCAGAAAACATCATTCAAAAAATCACGCCGAAACCGACTACAGAACAGATAGCATCTATAGTAAGTATGGAAAAACCGACTGCACCAAGAATAGAAGAAATAACGTTCGGAGAAATAAAATCATTACCTAAAGAATACATTCCACCGAAATCAAGCGGACTTACTGAAATAGAAAGTATGTTTACAAGACCGAAACCGCAGTCAAGTCCGGAGCCGTCGAGTTATAGTAGTGGAAACATAGAAAGCCTGTTTGCAAGACCGTCAACAGCAACACAAAGTCCATCAAATGTAGTAATCACAAGTGGCAACATAGAAAATCTATTCGCAAGAAAAGGGTTTGCGGCAACGGGGGAAGTCGGTAGTAGCAGTTTAAGTAACATAGAACAGTTATTCCAGAGAACTACACAATCCGGATCAGCATCGAGCAGTGCATTCCCGTCAAGATCAAATCCATATGAATCTTCAAAGTATCCGACAGGTTTAATATCTGCAAAGAAGATCGGAAAATCTACAGCCCATACAGAATCCCCCCAAACAATAAACCGAAAACTTACATCCGCAGCTAACAGTAAACCGGATATACTTGCACTTAAATCATTAGCGAAAAAAGGTAGTGGCGAATGGTTAATTCTCACAGATAAGAATCTTAATATTATATACATGAAAGAAGCGCCACGCAATAAAATATCGGGGGAAATGTTAAAAGACGGAATGGATACTGCGAATGCATTAGGAATTAGCGAAGTATATCATATCCATACACATCCAACCACTTCAGGTATTCAATTGAATACATTATCAGGTGCCCCATTAAAAACTAATATCGGGGATATGTTAGTAAACACATGGTTGAAAAACAATGCAAAATCTGAATTCGGGATTACTGTATTAGGGAATGGAATTGTAACTGAACGCGGAGTAACAATGTATAAACTCCCGAAAGGATCAACAGAGGAATTAGTTACAAAACACTATGATTTGGTTAATCAGGTTAGTCCGAGTACAAGCACATCAGATGTAAACATATTATCTCAAAGAGAATTCATGGTAAAAGAACAAACTGCAAGAAGAAACGCAGAAGATGTTCTTACAGCCGCAGGAGATATACTAAAAAGAGAGTTCAGAACCCCGATTGACCGATCAGGAGGACGACCGAAAACTGTATTCGACCGGCAAGCCGCAACCGTACAGCGCAAACGAAACGAAGATGTAATTGATTTCACGAAAGGGGTTGCTGACGAAGTAATAGGTACAAGGTCTGCAACAACAGCAGAAACACCGACTTCGTTATTATCAGACAAAATCAGACCTCAAAAAAATGAACTTATTGTAGGATATGATAAATCAACATGGGCCGATTTAGGATACCCATCAGATATGTATTCATTACCAATGCGTTTAGAAAAAGTAACTATAAGGAAGCAACCGAATACAGAATATAGTCGTGAGTTAAATAAGTCAGAAAAAATAGCATGGGAGCATCAGAATACACAACGAAAAAGTGGAAAACCGCAAACCGAAATATTAGTAGCTACGCAAAATGGTATAACAGAAAAACCCTATATTATGTACGGAGATAGAACCGGTGCATCCGGCAGAGATTTTGGGATTATACAAAATGCAGTAATTGCGCATCCACACCCGACAGACATAGGCTCTAAATTTAAAAATGCAGTTTCGTTACCAACTCCATCAGAAATAGATCATCTTGCATCGATAGAATTAAGTACTGGGGTACATTCAGTGGTTTCACCACAGAAAGTGTATTCAGGGATTTTTCCGAACACAGTAACAGCAGATAAGTTCCAAACAGAAGTTACAAAAAATACACTCCGTAGAGGTAGACCTTACGAATCTGATTTCAGGAACACTGTGCGTAAGGATGATGCGATGAATGAAAATATATCAAAGCGTATAAACCAGTTTTATACGACAGCAATAAAAAATGTTGCAAACAAATACCCGGGATTTAAAAAACACGATTTCAAAGCATTAAAAGAACTCATAGACGATTCGACGAATCTAAAAACGAAAACTAATTTAAGTGGAGATAAAGTTAAAATAAATAGTGTAAATGATATCTTCCCGAATATGGATTCAAACATTGAAAAAGGATTCGCATTCCCCTTATCAGATGGGTTACGTAGAGTAACAACAGATGCCAACAAAGCGAAGGGAATAACTGGTCTTGAAAAGTGGCAAAGCGAGGTCATTGACACTTTAAGAAATGAAGAAATTAAAGCATATAATAATTACCGTGAATATATACAAGCGCGAGGTCATTATGCAATTGGTGGAAAGATCCATTCAGCAGACATAACAAAATCAGATGTTCGTTATAATAAAGAAGTTACTTTCAAAGAAAGCTCTCAAAAACGGAACGCAGAGCGGGATTTACGTGCAGAGTTCCTTGCATCAACACAGCCGAACCCACACGTAAGCAGATTTTCAAATGTAAAGTATAATCGTGGTAAGATAAACGTATTAGAATTACCGACAACTATCATTGATAAAAAAGCAATAAATGAAGTACCGTTTACTACAAAAGTAAAAGGAAGAATTAACAAAAAGATTGAAGATATTAAAGACACGATCACAGATAAAATTTATTCGGGGAATGATTATCCCTATGATTTTGATATGAACAAACCGATCACACTCGGAAAGTTCGGCAGTAAAGAACATAAAAATACCCATCGCACAAGTAAAAAACCGTCATATGCAAAACAACCCGGAATCTACATCGGATTATCAAGTCAAAACGCAATTAAAACGCCGAAATACCACAAAGCGGATTTAGATATAGGTTCTTTGTGGGGATCAGTAGTAATCAACAAACCGAAAAAACAGGTAAAGAAACCCGCAGCATCTAAAAAGAAAGCAAATAAACCACCAGTAACTCAGTCAGCATTAGAATTATGGTATGGACATAATGTAACAAGTAACAATGGCAAATCAAAATACAGGCGCACAAAAGGTTTAATGAGCAATTGGTTTGCATAATCATTACAATCTTTTTTCACGTAAAAGCAAACCTTTATATCTTTGACGGTATTATTACTATTATCTCATATACGGAGGATTCTAATGGCAATTAATATGTATAAACACTCCTGTCCTTTCTGCAATCATACATGGATAGGAAAAAAAGCGGTTGTTGTTTCATGTGTTCGCTGCAAGCGGAGATTAGATTACGAGCAAAAAACCGCTCCGAACAAATCAGCAGCAATCCAGTTCATTGAAACTAACTTAGTATCAGCAGGTATGCCCCCGGCAATGGCGCGCAATGAAGCTAAACGCAGACTAAACTCCATTATAGGGTTCGGCGGCAAGTATTAACGAGGCAATAACATGGGATTATTTGGTGATTCACAACCCGTAAGGGACTATGGTAGTAAAGTCAACGAACTTAATACCAAGATCGAGCAGCTTGAAGCACATGGCATGTTTGCATCTGCGGCAAGATTGAGAAAAGAACTTAAAAAGTTCGATAAAGAGATCATAGAGAAAACGAAACCGATGTCGGTATCTGATATGAAGAATCAGATTCGTGCCTCTAAAGCAAGTGGGGCAAAATAATATGAAAAGACCGAAAAAATCGTCAGTTAAATCGTTATCTCCGGGAAAACATAAACCGTTCGGTCGATGGAAGGTCAAACACGCATGAGAAAATTCAAAGCACAAAAACAACGATCTCTAAAGTGTAAGAAATTAAGTCCAAGACGAATACCACGTTCCTTTGTTGGAAAATGGCCTACGCGAGCATGACCGTACCTACTCCAAACCTGAAAAATCAGTGGCAACAAGTACCTGACCAAAACATTTGGCGCAATAAAATAACAGGTATATTTGTATCTGTACATGGTTCTTCTGATCAGGGTTGGTATGTTGCGAAACGTATGATACCATTACCGAAAGATGGTGGATTCGGCAGTGTTACTACAGAACCAATAAGTCCGTATTATGTAACACAAAGTAAACCGGTGGGGGAACTCGGAAGATCCAGTAGAGAACGTGTAAAACGTGAAGAAGTATGGCGATCCGGTAATTTTGAAGATGCGTTAAATGCTGCATATACATATATGAACAACTATGCCAGAAAAATAGTAAGGTGAAATCAGATGGTAGCAAAGAAAACTGAAAACAAAACAGTATGGATCACGAAACACGTAGGATATAATGAGTATAGAGTTCCGGGAAAAAAAGGAACTGAAGCATCCGCATATTATACTGATGATAAAGAAGATGCAATTGCAACGGCAAAAGCAGAGCACGGAAAGAATATCACTATTAAGTTTAAATCAGTTAATCCAAAATAAATGTAGGTGAGGAGTAATGACAATCAAAAAAGTTAACGAAAGTGCATATATAAAATCAATATCCGTAGACAATCATAACTATGAAATCATAGCTATGAAAGATATCAAGGATCATTGGTTCTACGGTGTTGTTCGTGACGGTAAAGACCGACACTTATCAAGACCCGGCGCATATATGGACACAAAAACAGAAGTCTATAATAAATATCCGACATTGAAAAAAGTAGATGGTATGAGTGGTTTACCATAATCAAAAGGAGTAGGTGAGGAGTAATGGCAATACGATCAAAATACACAAATCCGTCAAGACCGCCACGACCGGCATCAGAGCACCGACGTAGTGCGAAAGTTCCGGCAGCACCAAACGCAAGTGCAGTCACAAAAGCGAAGAACGCATTAAAGAACTTTGCGAAATACGTTGAAAAGAATCAGCGTGACTCCAAAAAAGATACTGGTGACAGGTCATCATTATCAAATGATCTAGCGAGCATTCCGATGCGTGTAATTCGTGAAACGGGGAAACTCGGGCACGAAGAATCAGAACGAATCAAAAGACTTAACCGCAGAGATTCAGACGAAGAAATCGTAAGATTCATGTCCGGTCGCAGCAAACCGAAACCGCAGCAGCAGTGCTGCAGTCCGCAACCGAGACAGCATTTAGAGTTTGAAATCAAACCGAAACCGAAGAAGAAACCCCCTGCACGTAAAGTAATCTATCTCGAATACGATCCGGAAGCAGAGGTCGGTTAATTATGTCAATGGGAACGCGAGGTAGACGAATGGGGGAACACACTCGTCCGGAACGCGAACGAAGCCCGGAACCGTCACTTACGGATAAAATTAGTCGGGCAGTACAAAGTGCCGGTAAATCTATATCAGAAACCATTTCACCTACCAAAAGATCAGTAGACCCAAACAAAGAATTTCAGGAACTTCGTGCAGAACGAGAAGATTTAAGTCAGCCGATGCCGAATCACTCACCACGAGCATCACAGTCAAGAAAAACAGCGCCATTATACTCAGAAGAAGAAGCAGCACAAAAACTACGCGAATCGTTAGCAGGAGATTCATCAGTAGTAGAACCGGAACCGTTACGTAGATTATCAGCGACCGAACGCAGAGAACGCAAGATAATGGAACGGGAAGAAAAACGAAGAGCATGGGCAGAATCAAACGAAAATGCAAATAACCAGAAGAAAGTTCCGAGTATTAGTGCGACCGTAAAAGATCGGATAAAAGAATTCGTAGAAGAAGCTAAAGGCGATGCCGGTCGTATTATTAGTGATTCTGAACCGAAACCAGAACGAAGAACACGTAATATACCGGATACGGATTCGGAAGAAGAACCAGCCGCAGTAGAAACTCCGGAAAAAGTAAAATTATACGGTACTGGTGACGAATACCGCAGAGATCAGGACGGAGTTCTCTATCTAAAAGACAAAGGATCAGGGAAATGGATATCGACTGGTAAAAAATCTAAATATGGGAAACCGAAAGTTGTAGATGATACGTCCGAAGAAGATAGCGGTGAATCTAAAGGTAGTAGATCATCACTAATGCGCACGACCGGTTACGGAAATTCACTTGGATCTATGAGTAGATTAGGTGGCGGTGGCGAGGGTAAAAAGTTAGACGGTGCATTATCCGCACCATCAAGCACTATCAGCACAGGTGTATTAGGCAGAACTACATTAGGTGGTTCATCTTTAGGCAGAGTTCCTTTAGCAAGAGGTTCAGGGTATGATGAAGAAGCTGAACGCAAACGTCTGGAATCGTTCGAAGCGCAGGGTTCAGCATTACGTGTAGATTCAAGTTTTATTCGTGCCGGTTCTTATAAAAAGAAAGGTGGAGGATATAGTGAGGAAAAAGAACGCGAACGATTAGACCAAATCGAACAAGCGGGATCTCCACTATCCGCAGGATTAGGATATATATCAGCAGGTTCATACAGGCAAAAACCGCAAGCACAGACCGGAAAAATGGATATTCAGAGTTCTGATATATACTCGACCGGTCAATTCACAATGAAATACGGAAATAAAAAACCAAAACCTGTAGAACCGGAAGCACAAATAGAATCTGAAATGGCGAAACTGACTGCACTTCAAGCACGACAAGCGCAGTTAACCCAATTACAGCAGATACAGGCAATGCAACAGGCATTACAACCAATCCAACCGGCAACTGCAATGCAGCAACCACAACAGTTCCAACCGGAACCGCAAGAATCGTCCGGTAATGCAATGGAATTCTTATTCGGTATTAAATACGGTGCGCCAGTACAAAGACCGAGACAAGCAATGCAACCAGTACCCGAAACGTCCGCAACTGCACAGTTATTCGGAACACAGTTAAAAAAGATAGGGTCAGTATCTACAAAGCCAAGCCGCAACGCGACCGCAGATTTCTTCGGACTTAAATACATCACGGACACCCCGAAACCAACAAAGAAAGAACCAGTCATACTCGGAGAATTCGGTGGAAAACGCATTAAACACTCGAAACAGATGATGGATATAAAAGTATATTCTCCGAAAAACAAACTTCCGGAAACAAAAGGCGGATTCATGGGTCTGTTCGAGAAAACCAAGAAAGCAAAAACTCCAAATCAGCAAAAGAAAATAAATGCAACAGCCACAGAATTTTTATTTAAAAAATAACTCTCATTTTTAAGAAGTATCGGAATGATCCCGAGTTTCAAAGAATAAAACTATTTTTTTCTATTTTTATCAGTATTAATTTGTGGTTCTATAAGTATCAAATATAAGGATTATGCATATACATTCCATTATCACCCTACATATTTATTTTCAATACCCTTAAACATTACAAATTCGTTTTGTTAGCTAAAAATCGTCACTGTTTTACGTCAGTAATGAAACATTAAATTCACGTATGTTGCAACTATAGTGATAACTCAACAACATCTAACTAAACGATAAATGAAAAAATGGGGGCATTGGAGAACCTGCACAAAAAAGAAAACGAGGTATTCGTTTACGTCGCAATGCCTATACTAAAAAGTGATTTTATGAGAAAAACAAAGAGAAATATAAAAATATACAATACTTCACGATTAGCTAAATAAGACCAAGGGTGATAAACCCCATATAAACACCCGGATTTGCATTATGACCGAGAGATTCTTGTCCGTTTATATTAACTGAAATCCCAAAAACAACAATGAAACTTGCACAAGCTAACATAACGAACGATGTTTGGGTGCCTGAACATAGTCCAAAAAGTAGATAAACGAAACCATTATTATCTCATGCGTTCATACATATGTTCAGTGGTGCTCAAGCATCACAAGAAAAGGAATGAACTAATATGGACAGCACAAAACCCGTAGACACACCTAAACCGATCAACGAACCGATCAAAAACATGTTTGACGCAAAATGGGCAGATATTAAAATGGCAATTGCGTTCGGGATTGTATTTGGAATCGGTATTGCATCGGGATGGTATCTGACAGTTTCGCATTTCTTCGGATAAACTGGTGGCATCGTGGATGAAGTCACCTGTCCAAGATGCGGATATCGCGTAACAAAAAGGGGGTTTCAAACATTTGCAACCCCTCCACACAAAAGACAAAGATATCAATGTGATGATTGTGGGCATGTCTTCACAATAGCAAATATAATCCAAGGACCGGAAGCGGAGATTAAAGATGAAACGAAGTGAACGAATCTACGCACGGTGGATTAAAATGATAGAATTAGGATTATCAGAGAAATCAATAAAACAATATGCTGCACGATGGTCATGCCGTATGCGGCACAAAGGCAGAGAATTCAGGCTATGCTTTGATTAATCTCTAATATCCAAAAACTATATAACTATAGACTGCGAACATAGTAAACGCCACATTATCGTCCGGCACGGAGGCACCTGCAGAGTGCCTTCGTATATCTTTTAGGACAATTGCGGCAGGACGACGATAATTTGGTGAAGCAACATATTCAATCGAACCTTTCTCAATCTCAACTTACTTTAGATATTTTCTCCAAACAATCGTTATTACAGTCATTAAATCAGATGCAGATCAAAATTGTGCAGCACCTTATTTCAGGATACTATCCTGCAATGGTGGCAAGGAAACTCAACATTTCCCGCAGTTATTTATCACGATTCATCCACAAACTATTAGATGCAAAACTTATAACAGAAGGTTATAAAGACTCATTACAGCGCAGAGCAATCGTATATGATGTAAGCAAAGAGTTATCCAATTATATCTCGAACTTAGAACGAAAAGACGAAGCCGCATTAACCTTATGCACTCCTCATAATGTAAGGTACAAGCGAAAGATTACAAAGCACGATGGTAAAAAAATAGCAACAGACGTATCACGGTTTGCACACGCTAAATGGAAACACGTAAACACATATTCCCCAAAAGGCGGAGAACGTTACGTATTCGAAATGAAAGGTGTTCACGGGAGATACAAAGCAATAGTTCATCCTTCATCTATTGAGATGATGTGCATCGACAGAAATTATATTCCGGCGAAAGGAGTTATCGAAGCAACAAACATCTTATCGATGTCATTAAATGAAGCATACACGAAATTCGTAGATGAGCAGAGATGGTGTGGTGTAAAGTTAGAACTTGCAGAACCAGTATTAGTAGGATCAATCCATTATGCGTTTAAATCAAAGATATTAAAAGATGAATACGTAAAAAAAGGTCAGACAAAAATTAAAATTACTGACACTATGGAGATAGACGACTCTCTACAGGATCATGCAGATCTCGTGCATGCAGAACTCGAAACTCCAATAAGATCAGAAGCAGTAAGATTCGATGAATCATTAAGAAGTTTACCGAGAATGCAGGGTGAACTTAGATCCGTACAGGACGCGATATTAGGAATAAATGATTTAGCAGCACAGATAACCGGCGTGCACCATAACGTCGAAGCCCTATGCCAGTCTGGGCTCCCTCTTGCCAATCAATTTTCACAGATCCAAACAATCGTAGCTCAGCAAGGACAATCGATCCACTTAATGCAGGAAACCATGCTTGAAATTGTGAAAAACATGGGCAAAATTCTTACAAAAATGAATATTACAGAATAAATAAATATAACTCATTTTAAAAATAACTATTATTTAAATATATTCAAAAACGAAAAAAGCCCCACAAAAAAGCCCCGTTTTAATGGAAACATTTAAGTGCATATACATATTATTACTATTACCTATGCTTATATAGAGCATCGGTAGGTCATGACAAACCGAAAAGAAAGGGGAACACAAAAAATGGCAAAACAATCTAAAGGAAACGGAGGCTTGTTCGCGTATGGACAGGCTCAGTTAAAGAAAGGTGGAGACAAAAAACTATTCCCAGCAATTGAGGATATCAATCCACAGTTGAAAGGGGATGGTAGAAAAAGACGCGGACAAAGATAAATCTTCTTTTTCCCCGTATTATAATTTTTTTAATCATTCTGTAGGTGAGGAGAAAATGAAGAAAAATGTAGGTTATCCGATACATTTTGGTAAGAACCCGGAATGGGACATTTTTCATGTGTACAGTGATATGCCAAGAGCGAAGCAAGCAACGGCTGAAATGAAATTGGCATGTGACAAGTTTGCATCAGATTTTAAACGCATATCTATAAAATATAGAACTGAAGGATTAGATGATAGCGAATCAAGATATTCAGCAATAAGATATGTATTAGAATCCATAGAACCGGTACGTAAAGCATTGAGATTAAGAGAAGAAGCAAGAATGTCAAAAATTCTACGGAGGAAATAATCATGGTAGCAAAAAAGAAAACAACAAAAAAACCGATAAAAATCAAGTCATTAAACGTAAAAATATTAGGGAAATTCGGTTCAGTGGATGAAAAAAGATCAATGCTTGAATCAGCACAAAAAGCATACAAAGAAGCAATAACCGTTACACTACACGGAAAACCGTTCACAGTATATCCGACTCGTGCAGCAATGGTAATGAAAGCATATTCAAGAACAAAACCAAGAGGTTCAAGATCACAATATGACCCAAATAACTGGTTAAAATTAAACGATAAATACCAGTTACTACTTGGAAATGGATGGGGATATAATAAAGAAGATGTATGTACTGGAGCAGGAATGAAAGTATTTGATACAGCAGTTCCACAGCAATGGTTAGACCGACCAGAAAATATGAATAAATGGCGAGATGGTGAATGGGCAGTATGGAGTTATGACGGAAAAGATAGATCATTCGGTCGCCCGGTATGGAAAACAGAAGTGTTCCGTAACTTAAAGAAGAACTTATTAGCGGCACTGAGGTGAACTAAATGTCAACAGAACTATTATCGATATTTCAGGGAGAAATAGACAGAAAGTACGTCCCGTATTCAGGAAAAAACAAAAGAAAAATAGGAAAATATACATTTAATTTAGTCGGGACTTACTTATATGAAAACACTGCAAACTTGTTAGCTAAACAAATGGCAATCGACGGAGAAACTGCGGTCAGGGTGATAGGAATAAAAGGTGGATATGCACTATTTGTCAGAGGGAAAGGGAGAAACCGATACTGATGACAACAAAAGGCAAAAAAGAAACACGTAGATTCCGCAGCATCAGAATAACTACGCAAAAATCTACGAGTAAAAAATCAATGTTCAAAGAAGGAACAAGAGTGCATTCAATAAAAGGCACACGCAGAGCAACACGGAGATGATAATAATGACAAAAACGGGCACAATGAACCAATCGTTAAAGTATAATGCGGACAGATCACGTTCATTTCACGACATCATGATCCCAGTAAGATCATTCGGTGGAAAAGAATATCATTTTTCAGGATCAAGTGAATGGAATACAAGAAAAGAAGCAAAAGAATATGCTGAACAAAAATATGTTCCAATGGGATATAAATATAGAATTGTTGAGTGTAGTTTCGAAAAACGAAAAGGGTATTTAATTTACGTGAGGAAATAATCATGGCATCATACACAACATGGCACGAACATTTTGACAAAATATCAGTAGTAATACTAAACAAACGAATTGCAGCAATTGATGTATTAACAAGAGACAGTTTAATCCAATCAGAATATGGTAGTGATTTAGGTACATTAAGACAGATGATGAAAACAAGCATAAGTTTGAGGAAATAACATGACAGAAAAGAAAGAGTTTGAAATCATAAAAGCAAAACACTGGTTAAAAGAACGCGGAGCATTCCCGGTGCGTATAGTATTAATGAAAAGATTTAAACAAGACGGCACTATCAGAGAATACTGTACACATGTCGAAGTAGATGATGATGGAAAACAGTCATTCGTAAGTGGAAGATATTTCGATACCCTTGCAAATGCAAGAAGGGATTACGAAACCCGGAGAGCATAATGAAAAAAAGTATATGTAATAACAGGAACCTTGCGCAACGGAAAACGGTTTAAACCTATAGAAACCTCAAACTATATGCATGCAATGGGTATTAATCTATGGAATGGATCAGTATTCGAAAAAGATATTGAAACCGGGAAAAAAAATTAATAAAAAGGGTAGTGAACTAATCATGACAGCAAAGCGAGGAAAATCACAAAAAAGAATATGGTGTGAAGACACTGCAAAAGAGTTCGGAGCAGTACTTGAGTTTGTGAAAGGAGAATGGAGAGTAGTGCAGAAATCAACAAAGAAAATAGCATTTAAATCTGCACATTTAGACGACGTTCAGAAATACTTCTTAAAAGAAATCGGAAAATATATGTATAAACGCATGACTGTAGGCAAATCGGAGGATTGAAAATATGGCTTTGAATATCCACCAGAATTTCTTAAAAGCAAACATACAGGATCATAGGATATTCGGAGATAAACAATTCAATCTATCCGGAACGTATGGTAACAGGTATGCAGCAAATCGTGCAGAACAAGATCTATTACAAGGAGATCTGTATGTAAAAATAGTGCCGATACAAGGCGGATATGCAGTATATTACAGGAGCAAAAAATGACAGAATCTCAATTAACTGAATCTAAATCAGACCCACCATCCGGATACGGTTCAATCGGTTTATTCGAAACTAAAGAAGAAGCTATGAACTGGTATGAAGCAGCAATAAAAGCAAAAAAAACATATCCGTTCTGGTTAAACAAGATGAATACAGCAATCGGAATGAGGTGGGTATTGTGGTGGCAGAAACCGAAAAACGCAAAGAAATGTGGTAAGGGGTTCAAATAATGGTTACTAAACCGTATACACTTGCAGATTTAAAAGCGAAATGTAAAAAGTTACATATAGAGTTTGAAGATGCAGATGGATATTTTTCAATATACTCTCCCCCGAATTACAGATTCGCAGTAAATAATGGACATGTTTGTGTAAGTGATTACAGGATAAATGATAGGAAAGAGAAAGCAGTTCAAAGATTGATGAACGACATTGGAATGGGATTAGAGAAATGCTCAAAAAATTGTAAATGTAAGGAGTAATCATGATTATTTACGACCCAACTACGAAAAAAGCAAAAGATTGTGAATGTAAGGAGGATTAACATGGCACGAAGTTACACATTACAGGAAATCAAGAACAGAGCAACCGGACACTTCTTTGACCGGGACACGATGAAGTCTTTCAAAGGGGATACTTACGGAACAAGATATGATCGTAAAAACGGCAAGAACTATCTATACACGTTGAGAGATGGTTCAAGAGACAAAGGTGTGGCATGGTGGTTTTTCGATCCATCAACAGGAGATCTAAAACCGTTAGGTAACAAAACACCACCGAACATCAGAGAGGTATAATGGCTAAAATTCGCAACCCCCAAGCTTATGCAGCATGGCTGGCACGAAAACAAATGGCAGAGCAGCAACAACAAAATGTTGATCTACTGACACAGCAAGGAGCACAGGCAACTGTAGAACAACCGCAGTTATTAAACGCGATCCTGCAGCAAGCTGCAATGAGACAAGCAATGGCGAAATCCGTGCATAAATACGATAGTCCATTAGGAGTATACAACGAATTATTTGGAGGAGATTCACCAATCCCGGGCTACAGTCGTCGTAAGAGTGCATATCAGGATTTAAACTTAGGTCATGGGGAGTGAGATGCCGCCATTAAAAGTCAAACGAATATATAATCCGGTGACTGGAACATACTACGAATTACGAAAACGATCAAGTGTAAACAAGTTATCCAACGAAATACGTAGTTTGTGGAATACCTAACCGAAACGCGGAGGACGACATGAACCAAGATTCCATTAAAGGATTATTATCAAGTGATCTAGTCACAGTAACCAATTATAAAATAAAACAAGATATGGATTTAAGAAAAGATAGATGGATGCATTATCCGATGCAAACCGGTCTTGCTATATATGCATATAATTACATAGAAAGATCTAAAAATCGAGGTAAAAAGAAATGAAACCAGACACACAAAAAGAAACAGGACAAATAATCTGCCCGAGATGTGGATTCAAAGAAGCGATCAAGAAAGGCACAAGAGAACACGTTAGCGGTCAGACCGTAGCACGTTACCAGTGCAAGAAATGCGATTTCAAGTTCACACCGAAACGAATGAAGACTGCATTAATGAAAGGAAAGAAACACCAAACTGGTAGAACAAGTGTCGATCTTGATAAAGCAAGAGAAGCTAAGAAACCGGGTAAACGGATCGTAACTCACGAAGATGGTTCGAAATCCGTATACTATGAATTCAGAAGAAACCGCAGTGATATAGACCCATCAAAGAGGCTGTAATCATGATAACAAAACACATAGCAGCAAAAGATAAAGAACACGCAGAAAAACTCATGGAAACCTTACTGAAAGACGGACAAAAAGGCAAACTAATCTTTTTAGGAAGAAAGTTCGGACTATCGAGTTATAAAGTAGAAATAAAAAAATAATTTTTTATAATGGAGGTAATAAATGAAAGAAACATATCAAAAATGATTCAACACACATTCAGTTATATTAATGGAAAAATGGAATGGGAACAAAACAATACGGTTCCGATTAACATTAAAAATAAAGCAAAATCATTCGTTACATTCTTTGAAAAAATCAAACCGAACACAAAGGAAAATCGATATCACATGTATTCTCAAAAAAATTGGAGATTATAATGGTAGACCCAAAACTGACACACTGGATATATGATGTTCCGAAAGGGAGCACAAAAAACAAACGGATTTATTTCAAATCGTATGCAGAAGCAAGAAAATTCATTGAAAAGAACAGACCCGGAGAAAAAGGAATCTACCATATATACCCGGTAGACCAAAGCGGATACACGAGTAAAGATCGCGGGACTTCATGGAGATCAGATAGAGCGAGGACAATCTAAATGACAATCCGTGGACTTACTAAACGAACAAAAGAACATAAAGAAGAACAGATAATAGCACTTTCAAAAAAACCGATTAAAGAATTATGGGAAAAAGCAGCAATCATAAAAGGCGAGCAAAAGCATGTGTTTGATTTATACGTAAAAGCGGTAAAATCTCATAATTGTAAAGAATCGGAACGATTAGAAGATAAATCCGCAGAACTTGCTGAAAAAGAAAATGACATAAAAGAAGCTATACGGAGGAAATAATGGAACAATCAGAATACAAATATTACGCAAAAACCGCGAGATCAATTGCGGAAAGCAATTGCAACCAATTATATGGATGATATAACGAAAATGAAACTCAAAAAAAGTTGAGAATATGCAATCAAAAACAAGGTGAGGAAGAAATGAAAGCAAAAACTGAACGAAATGAAATATATGCAGAAAAATTCTTTGATAAGAAAATGCATCCCGGTATAATGGGAAGTGGATTTATAGGTATTAATGAACAAGGTAGAAACGGAAAAGCCCCAAAACCGTTATTCCCGACACTTGACGACTTAATGGAGTGAACAAATCATGGTAGGAGAATTACCATATCTAAATGTATTGCGTGGGGGGGAAGTCCCACCAACAGCTCCGCCGACATATGATTATGACAATCGCATGGTACGTGATTTCAAACAGAATGAAGCGATACAGGAGATTGTCAATCCGATGACCCCGGAGATATTAAGTAGAGAACCTTTAGATCTATATCAGTATCAACAAAATCAAAAAAAGAAACGAGGTAATAACAATGGTAGATTTTAATCCACCCAGTGCGGTTTTAAAAATAGGGGGAACTGTAGCCACTCGCTCACCTTTCAACTCGCCCCCGGAGGCGACAGTCCAGAAAGGCAACGAACCCACACAATTCAGAGGCCAATCAACAACAATCCAAAATCAAAGAACGACCCCGATCCAGTACGCACAAATGATAGCATACTACGACAACTCTAAACGAGTAGGCACATTCGGATCGAAATCAAATAAAAAAGGAGGAAAAAACATGAAGAAAAAAGAGAAAAACGACGAAAAGAAAGAAAACAAAGAATGGGATACCGGATTCGGAGAATTATACGAAAAAATAGATGACCGTAAGAAAAAACCGATGTTCCCGAGCATGGAACAGATGTTGGAGGTAGATTAATAATGGCTTGTAAAAAAGGTAAACCTGTAGGTAAATTCGGAGCAAAATCAATAAGCACTCGAATAAAAGAACTAACAACTGGTATTGAACACAGAGCTGATGGTTCGACCATATACAGATCGTGGATTCTCCCGACAGAAGCAAAAAAACACAATGATGAAGTAGAGAAAAGACACGCTCAATATTTAAAAGAAAAAAAGGCAAAGATGATCGGACAATTCGGAGGAATATATCAAAAAGGTAGTAAAGAGTGGTTAGATCATATGGATAAGGTAGTAAAGAAATATACCGGGTGGCATGATCTTAAAACCATGTGTTTAAACTGTCCGACACTACGTATAAGCAAAGGGCATTCAAAAGAAGAAAAAGAAGCAATAACTGAAATGAGAGAAGCATACGAATACCTTACTGGGAAAAAGGCACACCCGGAAAACTGGAAGAATTAGATTATGGTAAAAGAACCAGAATTATACTTTATTGGATTTATCGGTATGAACTCATCATTCAGACCAGTAAGTGCAACCAATTTAGCCGAAGCTAAGCAGAAATTCGCTAAATTCAATAACGTTAAGGTAAGTAACGATATCGGAGCGAGTCGTGATTTCAAAGAAATGACAAAAAGATACAGCAAGTTGATTAGGTGAGAATTATGACAGACAACTGGAAAGAAAACAGCAAAAAAACAATTTACACTCATAAAGTAAATCCGAAAATGGTAGTTGAAATTATAGAATCAAACGATCCGGTAAATGCAAAATATTTCGTATATCATACACACCCGGGATTCGGAAACATAATCATCCCGCAAAAAATGGAACGTGCAACTACAATGAAACACGCACGACAACTTGCAGAAGTCCATATGAAACACTGGAACGATGCAAAGAAATGGAAAACCGACCCGGACTTCGGAAAGGCGAATTAAGGTGAGCAAAATGAAAAAACAAAAAGGAGAAACTAAACCGTTAATTGTTCCATGTGATGCAGGACACAGATCTGCAGGATATTCAGAAAAGGATTTTGATGAAAGAGTAGTACATCGAGGAGCAAAAATAGAATTCGAACATACAAGAAACGTAGAAGTAGCTGAACGTATTGCAATGGATCATTTAATGGAAGGAAAGAATTACTACGAACTACTTGAACAAATGGAAAAGAAATTAGTTCCGTACAAGGACAGACCCATAAAACCGCGTGTATCAAGAAGATGTAATGTAACTGATACAACGCCTCGCAAAGAACGTACACAAAAACAAGGATCAACAATAAAGAGTTTAACTACACAGCCTATAATAAAACGTATAAATAGGTTCGAAGATCTGATAAAGTAATGCATATACATTAATATAATAAACACATATTTTTAAAGGGGTGAAATAATGTCGGGTGTAATCCCGAACAGTAAAGGAGAAAAAAAGACATGCCAGTATTAAGCAAACAACCGATTACTCGGAAACCCGGATATATGTACTATGTGAAAGATGGATATATCATGGCAGCACCGCTTAAGGGGAACGTAGGTGGAACTAAACACCGAGCAAGTGAAGAACATATCTTGGGAAGCGCAGGTAAGATGTGCTGGGTTAACAAACAGGGGTATGCAGAAACTAAGTGAGAAAACCCCTCACATTTTTAAGGAGACTAAATGGTTGAATTCAAGGCATTCAAAGGCGGAGTTTTTGTTCTTAATAAACGTTATGAAAATAAAGAAGATGCAAAAGTCGAGCAAAAAAAATTTAACAGAATGGGAATACAATCAAGTTTACTTCCGGAAACGGATAAACGCGGGAAAAAAGTATATGCATTATGGGTAAAGGATTAACATGGCAAACTGTCCACATTGTTCCGGAAAGTATGAGTGGGAAAAAATGCCAATGAAAAAAATGGGTAAGAAATGGTATTGCCCCTCATGCGGTCAGGAATTCCAAAAAACAAACAATAAGTGGGTGAAAAAATGAGTACGATAGAAATCAGCAAAGAAAAATATATGGTTGCAGATGAGCAACCTGATAAAAAACCAAAAGCGAAAGGATTTGAACGGAAAAAAGACGCAGTAGAATATTATATGGATATGTTAGATGAAGGAAAAAACAAAACAGGAATAGTAACCTTATACATTAAAAAAGGCAAAGAGTGGAGATGGATAATGCAATCTTCACCGGCTTCTCGCAGTGGACGCAAGGTGAATAAATAATGAAAAGATACGACACATATAAAGAAGAATGTGCATTACCACGATATGTATTAGTAAGCAAATACGGCACACAGATCCTTGCAGCAGGACATACATTAGCGCAAATCAGGGAAACCCGTAATTCAAGTGGATGGAGTAAAAAACCGAATATACGAATATATGAATTCAAGGAGTAATAATGGAATTCCAATGTAACAAGTGCATAGGAAAAACCGACAGACCGATCCCATCCGGTGTATGCACATATCATTCAGAAGGAAAGATCCCGACACCGAAATCATGTCCATATCTATATGCAGCAAGATTCAAATGGGCGAGGGTATAATGGTGCAATCAGAATATTTCCAAGTATATAGTCGTTCTACAAAATCATGGATAAAATACTCAAGAAAAAACGGTAAAATTATTGATTATAAAAAAACAAAAGGAAAATATATAGGTATCCCGTGTTGGAGGAAACAACATGAAAAATCATAGTATTGTAGCGGACTTAATGAAATCAGCAAGACAAGAATCAGCATGGGCAATAACCGCAAAAAGCGAGGCCGTAGATGAAGCAAAACGTGCTGAAATATGGAAAACTCGCGGGTATCCAATATTCGCAGATGAATTAAACTGGGATTCAAATATAGCAGATAAATTCTATCATCTACGATTAAACAGATCAAAAATATACAAACAATTAGCAAGACAACTAAAAGAGAAAAAACGGTGAGGTAAATATGATAGTAAAAAAATTTGGTGTAAAAAATATAAAATTTCATAAAATAAAAGGAGAACGTGGAGCAATGTCATTCAGTCAATTTGAAGGATATTCTTCGGATCAATCTGCAAAGAATGCACGAAACAAGGTAGCAAAAGAATTAAAAGAAAATGGAAAAACATTCAAATTATCAAACAGTTCTGCATATGCCGGGGGTAAAGTTTTCAAAACTTATAAAATCACAGATGTAAAAAAAATTGTGGGGAAGTAATACAAAAATGAAAATCATAGGTAAATGGTCAAAATCAAAAGGAAACATCAAAGTTAATATTCCCGGAATACGAACAGTAGGGAATAAAAAATATCCCTATATATCAGAATATTTAGGAGATGAAGATAATCCATTTTCTACAATCGACATTGAAAAAGATATATATGCAGAATATAAACTCAAAGTAAAACTAATGCCAAAATCATCACGCGGTGGAGATATAGTGGAGGTATAAATAAACATGCCCGTAATACAGAAAAAACCGGATATAAAAACAATTACCGTTAAACCGACAAGTAAACGATTAGGTGACGAATTTGCATACATGTGTGAACTAATAGAAGAAAATTGGAGTGAATCCACACAATTATCTCGCCCAAAAATGTATCCATATATGACAAAAGATAATAAATTAGTCATACCTTTAAAGCATTAAAGCGCACAGTAATCGCAGCAGCAAAGAACTAAACAGAAAACGGAGGAAAAAACATGGTACTAATTAGAACTGGTAGAGACGGAGTAACAAGAGGAAACGACAAAAGCAAAATGCTGTTTTATGAAGATACAGTATGGTCAATGCCGAGAGATGCAGCATTGCGTTCAAAGCAATTAGAGGACGCCGGATATTTCACAATCGTAGACGAAAAACGGTTCACGAATGCCCCGACAGAACATGTTGTATGGAGCAGTCAGTCTAAACGTAAAGGCACACGATTTGCAAAGAAAACAGCTAGGCGCAAGGCACACAAGGATATGTTAGAAGGCGGAAAATAATGACCCCCAACCCACAACCTGTAATTAATGCAATTATAAAAAAGGTAGAACAGAAATACAATGTAAATATGGAGGCATATCCGGATCAGAGTAAACCCGGATATATCAACATGGAAAAAATAATTGCGCACAAACAGGGAGAGGGTGAAGGAACAAAAGCCTTGAAACTATTTACGAATCTATGTAAATCAGCAGGATTCAAAGGAATAACAATATCAGCACATCCGTTGACAGGGTTCAGAATGACAACGACCGATGATATAGACAGATTAATAAAATGGTATTCGAGTCACGGGTTCGTAATTGCAAGAATGCATCCGATTCAGCAGATGGAACTTAAATTCCGCTAAAAAGATATATATACAAAAAGGACAAACTTTATAAGTAGGTAGTAGGTGAGAAAAAAATGACAAAATCACATTGGGGAAACCCATATACCCACGAAGAACACGAAAGAGAAACAATGGTAAACACGGATCGCAAACACGATTGCGATTGGTGCGGTCAGAAACCGAAACGATTGTATAAATATAATAACACAAAATTATGGTTCTGCAACAAAGAATGTTGGAGAGCTTATAATTAAACAGGTGAGGTAAAAATGGCAGCATACAAAGATCCACACGTAAACAAAGTTATTGCAAGAGAACTATCATTGTTCATAAGCAACGACGGACAATTATACAGGCAGATGACAAAACTGATTATTCTCGCACTTGCAAGACGACATATCAATAAAACATATAATGCGGATATGGCAGTCAGGGCATGGGAAAATCTCGTAGTAGAAGGCATTAGGCGTTACTCAAAACAGCACGGAAAGATCACAGCGAACCCGGCAACAAGAAACGCAGCAGCAAAAGACCTGCAGCAAGAATGGCAGGGAGAGCTCAACGAAACTGTAGCGCAAATGGCGGCACTCAAAAAAGCCGGTAAAGCGTGGAGTGGTGTATCAAGGTCTTAATATGGCGATATGGATAGTGGCGGCATTCCCGCAAAGACCCCCGCCGTTTACAGCGCACGTAGAAACATAATGGCGCAATAAACGTGCAGCTAAAGCAAGATATAATGAATTTATTGCAAGCGGAAAATATGTTTTTGTATATCTCGCAAACGCGACCGAAGCATATCCGAGTGGAGTTGATTGAACCGTGGCAAAAAAAGCAAGTAAAGTGAAAATAGAAGAAATAGTCGCACCCGCAAGAGAGCATGTTTGGGAGTACGAGCAGATCTATTACAAAGACGGTAAAATGAAATATATGGGTGATAAAAAACAGAAAATCTCAAAAATCACATCAAAGTTTGCAGTAACTCACAGTGGTCTGAAAGTCAGATTAAATGGCGATATATGGTGCATGGTGCTATAATCATGTCAACTTTTTTTGTCATAGTAAAAGCGAAAAAGAACGGTCGTGTACTTGACGAAACCGTATTAGAATTCAGTGGTTCGCACAGTGAAAAAAAGATAGAAACAGAGATTAACATCGTTCAGGAAGCGATGCAAAAAACACTCAATACAAAGGATCTCGGATTCTCGTATCAGTATGCAAATACAGAGCAGGAATCTAAATCATCACAAATATGGAAAATAGCCGGAAAAGGTAATTACGTGATGGTGAAATGAACCCATACGAACCGAAATTATCTCACCTTTTTTCGATACTCAACGAATCCCCAAATCGCACAAATCGTTATGAAATTGCATGGTCATCGGTAGAGCGACCGCAAACGAAAGGGGTAGAAAAAATCAGGTGTACGGAGAAAAACTTACGCGATAAAGTAATGATGCAGACATTAAGAAAAATCGCTAAAAAGAACGATCTTAGTGGCACAGAAGATATACTATTCAAGTTCAGGAGAACAGACTAAAATGCAAGACAGACTTCCATTATCCTGTGAAGAATGTGTCGTAGTTGCAATCTGCGACAAGCACAATAAAAACGGGTCATGGAAGCACAGGGAAGGGAAAGTTCCGTGCCCGTTAGATAAGGAAAAACGGTAGAAATCCAATAAAACAAGGTGGGGGAAATGATCGTAGAACGAAACCAAAAACGCGAGGAATCCATAAAAACAACGCCGAAAATTAAACCGACTTCATTCAAGTATCCGGACGTTCCATGCCCTCAAAACGTAGCATGGATCGAACAGAACTGGGGAGAATTCACATAAGAGTCAAGGCATCAATTCAAGGCATTACGGAGCACAAAATCCGTAGCGTCTTACTATTTTCAATCGAGTAAAACCAAGATAAAACCGCGAATGCCTAATGCCTTCATAATCGAAAAACAAGGCATTAGGCATTGGGTCAAACGTAGGTCGAAACGCAGGATCGAGGCATTTAAACAAGGCATTAATAAACCACGTTCGGAAGCCCGGAACAGGGAAGATCGTAGGAACCGCAGGGTCAAAAACGAATGCCTAGCGAGGCTCAATCCCTCTATCAAGGCATTGAGTAATACGGGGAATCAAGGCATACGGTCAGCCCCGGACGCTCTCTGAAAATGCTGCATATACACCTCTCGCACACACACACGCGCGTAATGCTCAAATGGAAAAATGGGGGTACAGGGAGAACGAACGGGGGAACTAAAGAGTTATCACAGTCGGAGCGCGGCGGGTCAAACAGGGGATAAACTCATAAGCGATACGGAGTAACGAAGCATACGAACGGGGATAAGATGGACGTAAAAACGGAGGTACATGACAGTTCGAACGGCGGGGCGGTACGGGCGCGGGGCGGGTCAAACCGGCGTCCGGGGGTCATCACGTCCGGCGGGTCGGCACGTCAAACAGCCTCGCGCGTGTGTAACAATCGAAAAGTTCCCCTCTCCTTCCTCCCCTCTCATACTCTCCCTACCATCCAACAACCTTACTTCTATCCTACTACGATCCTCCCTTCCCTCTACTTTCGAGAGCTACGGAATAGAGATCGCTCATGGACTAATGCGGCGCGGGGCGGGTCGAAATGCGGCACATACTTCTCACACACACGCGCAAGGACGAGAAACACGCCGTGGAATAATGGGCGGGTTCGGGGTAAACAACGGTCGGGATTATGCATATGCACACGCGCGGGATGCCAAAAAGAGCGCGGCGGGATACCCCAAATCGGGCGCTTTTAGCAAAGTGGACTCTATCTTAAAAATAGAATCTAACGTCATAAAAGGGTCAAAAACGGGGTCAAAATAATTCAGAAGGTTATATATACAAGTGTGGCTAACATGGTATCAGCGAGGTTGGTTAACAGAAAAACACTACAAGGGGACACCGGGGGATAAACCCCGGACAACCCCGTAAACATCGGGAACAACGGTTAATATCGTCATACCCTGCGATAAGGGGGAAGCAGTTATGTTTCTCTCTTGTCGATGATTGAACATCATGCGGGTCAGCGTGTATCCGAGATACGCGCTAAAGGGGATCATTGCAGATTAGTCTATTCGGAGTAACCTTCGAAGGACGTTATCACATCAGGACGGGCGCGGCGGGTCTTTAATTTCTTTGAGATCCGCCGATCCTTGCGGCGGGATGCTGAATCAAACGCTAACCCAATTTCACGCTAAAAGGCGCGTATGACGACTGATTGTTAGTTCCCGTGGTAATTAGATACTGACTTTAGGTATCATTCTCTCACGAGTGGGATATCGGTCAAATCGACAAAGTTAAGTAATTTTTTATTATCGCTCATAAGGCGGTTGTAATACTCTTTTATTCTCGTTATGCATTCCGCGCCTAATAGCGTTCGATCATAGCGGATTTAATTGTCAAAACGCTTAACGGGGGAGCGACGATGAGAACCACGAGAGATACCGGCGGTATGGGGTAGATGCGAGATCATATTATGAGATGACCAATACCCGGCGAAAAAGGTGAAAATCCTTTTAGTTCCCTTAGCGGGGATAACGTTGTCAGCACACTTACCCTTTAACAAGGGGCGTACAAAGGCGGGAAATGCAATAGCAGAGTACTACCGTTGCGCTCGTGTGGGTAGTCGTCATAAAAACACTGTACGCGACGATTAAGCCTTATACCCGGATTTTCTCCAGCACGAGCGATAACCGATCACTGATCAAACGACAATCTCATTTTTCACGTCATACATAACTTCTTAGATTTCTTCATCTGAAAATTTACTAATAAACGCAAAATTTTCTCGGAAATTTGAGCGCGGACTGAATGGTACTACCGTGAAACAGGGGAGAGTCACAATTGTATAAATTTCTCAAAACAGCCTATAATCGACGTTATAGCGGGTTTTTCAATCTACACTACTTACGGGATTAAAACCTGCATATACACTATCATTCATCCCGGTGACAAGTCCGGGAATAGGCATCAATCGAGGTAAAATCAATGCATCCGGTATAGAAGTCCGAAAAAGAAGATGGAGGTATTATGATCGAACCCGAACCTGATTATAGTAACATGCCAATCGACGCGAGCGGATATTATCACTTATAAACTCCTTACCTTTTTTTCGGTTCGCTCCGAAAATCGAGGCATCATGTATCGTCTAAGAATATCAAATTGTGAGGTAATTACTAATGATGAAAATTGAAGAATTCAAGATTGAGATAAGCACCTTAATCCGGGCAAAATATACCCTTGTTGCAATCGAATCCAGTGAGGAAGTACGCGCACAAAAACTCGTCGAGGAAGCTGCATTTGATAGAGCAAATGCGCAGTATGTAAACATATGGTCGATGACTTCCGGAATGCGGGATAGTATCACCAATAAATCGGTAGAGGTGATTCCGACACCGCATGTACATGATCCATTTCAGGCATTAGTAGACATAGAAAAATTTCAAGTTCCCCCCGGTGCAAAAAGTGTGTATATCCTGTTAGACTTCCACAAATTTATGGATGCACCACAGATTCAAAGGAAACTCAGGGATCTATCAGCATCATTGAAATACACATCAAAAACGATAGTGTTTATTTCGCCGTCATTCAAAATCCCGTTAGATCTTCAAAAGTCAATAACGGTATTAGAATTACCGTTACCGGACGACTCAGAATTAAAATCAATTCTATGCGAGGCACTTGACGGGTTACGGACACAAGAACAAACGATCAAGGGAAAAGCAAAAGACAACCCGGAAAAAGAACAAGAATACAAAGACCAGTTGACACGCGTAATAAAGAACCGGGCGACAATGAGATCTCAGTTTGATGCATATGGAGATCGCATTATCGGAGCCGCTCGGGGTCTTACGTGCATGGAGTTTGAGGACGTACTTGCTAAGTGCTTTGTAGGCGGCGAGTTTGACATCAATATGATACTGTCCGAGAAAAAGCAGATCATAAAAAAGAGTGGAGTACTTGAGTACATCGACACGACAGAAAGCGCGGCAAGCATCGGGGGATTAAAAGTCCTAAAAACGCACATCACAAGCGTATCACGGCGATTATCCAAGAAAGCGCGTGATTTCGGCATTCTACCCCAAAAAGGAGCGCTCCTGATAGGTGTGCCCGGCGGCGGGAAATCCTTATCGGCGCAAGCATGTTCAAAAGAGATGCAGCTTCCGATTGTCAGGTTAGATGTTGGATCGTTGTTCGGTTCACTCGTAGGTGAGTCAGAATCCCGGACAAGGCAAGCTTTAAAACTCGCAGATGCAATCGCTCCATGTATCTTATGGATTGATGAAATCGAAAAAGGGATGTCATTTGGAACGGGGAACGGGGATTCCGGGGTAGGACAGCGTATTTTCGGAACGTTGCTTACATGGATGGAAGAAAATCAAGGCGTCTATGTGATTGCGACGTGCAATTCACAGAAATCCTTGAAACCTGAACTTATGGCGAGGTTCGCGCGGATCTTTTTCGTGGACGTTCCGACTGCAAAAGAGTTGTATGAAATCATTTTAATCCATCTCGTAAAAGTCGGGCGCGATCCAAAAAATTTCGACATGGATAAAATTGTAATCGCCGCTAAAGGGTTCGTAGGGCGCGAGGTTCGGAACGTCATCCAAGAAGCATTAGGAGCCGCATTTGATGAAGGAATCGATCTAACCACAGAGCACGTTATAGCTCAGTTCAATTCAGCTAAACCGATCACCATCAAAAAGGCGGAAGAAATCAAGGAAATGCGGGAATGGGCTGATACAAATGCTACAAACGCGTCTGAGGATGACGGCAAAAAATCAGCACAAATCGCAGCGTCCACCGGAAAAACAGGGGGTCGCTTTGAGTCCGGCATCGGACTTGACGATATGGTTTAAATCAAATACCTTTTTTTTTCGGTTCGTTCCGAGATCAAGGCATCAGGTATCGAAATTCGAATACCCAAATTGAGGTTAAAATGAGTCACATTACAGTAGTTGAGAGTAAGATCAAGTTTGATAACAAAAATCACTTGATCAATGCATTAAATCAGATGAAAAACAAGCATATCGGTATGACCTTTGAAGAATCGACAAACGGCAAAATCATCCAAGTTCACTATGAGAAAATTGATGCGCCGGTACAGTCATGGCATCCGGAAGGAAACCTACGATTCAATCTGAAATCAGATGGAACATGGGAAATGTCCGGGGATTCTTACGGATGCTGGGACGAGGAACGGAAACACAACCTCTACACTGAAATGACCAATGACGTTAAAGTGTATTATCAGGAGTCCGGAGTCTACCAGTGGAGCAACATCAACGGTATGTCAACAAGCACCACAACGGATGAGCAGAAAAATCTCGTTGTTATCGCTCAGGAGTGGTAATTATGGAAGGAAAAAAACAGATGAAATTCACGATCACTCCGGACGGTATAAAAGTCGAGGCATCCGGATATACGGGCGGCAAGTGCTTAACAGATCTCAAAGATTTTGAGAAGCACATGAGATCAATTGGTGTAACCTGTAACGAAAAATCACAGGAAAAGAAAAGTGAGGTTTATGTTACGGATTCTACCATAGAAACAACCCAAAATCACTATTAATTTCAGCAAAAAGTGAGGTAGTAAATCATGGCAGCACCAACGGCAGGAAATCAGAAACTTTACGTGATGCAGATCAGTATGTCATCACCCTTTTTCATTCGACAGTCAGAAATCTATGAGAGTGAAAATGCAAAAAAGATGTACTATAAATTTACATCCGAGAACCGTAAAAAGATTCAGGCGATCCGACAACAGATCAACGTAATAAAAGATGCCGGGTGTGCCAAGTTTTACGGTCTCGCAATTGCGAACGATCTGAGCAAAGAGCAGATTACCGAGGCACTTCTGAAAGCAGATGCACAGATGAAAGAAATCGATCCTACGTTACATGCAGATGCGCAATTCTTACCCCTGCAATCAGAAGCGTTCACGAGTGGCACATTGTTAGATAACCTGACATCACAGATCCGTGAACAGATTCACGGGGTAGTGCTCCGTAGGATTGAAAAGACCATCGAGGATAACGAGAATAACGGGATGCTGTCAGCAAAAACAAAAGCTGCACTCCTTAAAATGCTCGAAAAATGCAAAGCAGTAAACGTTATCGGTGATGAAGCAATCAATACCCGAATCGAGGCAATGAAAGATCAGATCAACAACGATCAGATCCTCACAATGCGGGAAGAAATCTTATCCTTACTGGATGACACGAAAGGGCGCTTTGCATCAATCGACATGATCGGGATGGGTGCAAACCCGGCATTAGCTCCAATCGAGGATACGGAAGTCAAACCGGACGATGTATATATCCGGGATAAAACCGACGATGATGATAAATTCGATATGGTCGTAAAACCCCGAAAAGCAAGCACCGGAACCGCGTCGCGGTTTGCGATGACTGATTAAATATTTTTTCAGGAGATAACCATGAGCGCGAGAAACAGAATTCCGATCCCGGATATTCCGGGAGCTGAGTTTGACAAGTTAGACGACAATTACACGGAAACTGAAATTATCGTTTATGCAAACGAGAAAGTACCGGGAGAAGATGAAGCATAAAATTATCCATATGCATTATTTTTTGTGGATGAATTTACGGGTCATACCGTTGTTATGCATAAGGTTTTATTGAGGTGAAAATATGTCAGAAAAACAGATCAACGTTGCATATTTCTTAGAGCATTCAAAAGTTAACGGGCACGGTACACGCGCGGTCGTGTGGGTACAGGGATGTCATTTCAAATGTCCGGGTTGTTTTAACCCTCAAAATTGGTCGTTTCAGAAAAAGAACCTCATTCCTGTCAGTGAATTAGCTAACAAGATCCTGATGATTGAGGGGATTGAAGGAGTAACATTTTCCGGCGGGGAACCGTTCAATCAGGCGGCGGCGCTCGGGGAACTGGCATCAATCCTTAAAGAGCATGGATTGACGGTGATGGTCTTTACAGGGTACACATACCCCGAACTGATTAAATGTGATCGGTTGAGCTGGAATAGCCTATTAGCAAATGCGGATATGTTAGTAGCTGGACGGTATGACCAAGATAAGGCAACAAACGCTATTCCTTTAGTCGGATCAAGCAATCAGCAGATTATCTCATTGACTGGACAGATCCCCGCTCCGGAAGGCAATAGCGCCCCTTCAATTGAGATTACGATTACTCCTGACTGTATGTATCTCACAGGATTTCCAAATAAGGAAATGATTGAATCATTCAAAGCAGCCATGAGGGGATAAGATATTGTGCGACCAATGCACAGGTGATGACATGGTTATCAGCAGAGATTACAAAGATAAGGCAGAATAGGATCGAGGATACGCAGTAGGTAACGAGGGTATAAATAAAGCCCTTGACGAAAACCCAACCAACACAAAGCAGGGTATTTACGTCGCAGCTCGGATCTTCAACAAGAAAATGGCGGCAGAGCACTATACCACGAACCGGAAATCAGACGATTTCTTGAACGGTATGGAAACGGCAATCCAAGAAGAAATGCAAACAAGATGGTCTAACGCACCGGCGGAACGACCGACAATCTTATCAGTGGCAGGGATGCCCGGAATGATTGGGATGCACATCCCGGCACCGATCCCGACCGAAAACCCCCGACCGAAGATCAGCCTAAACCAAAAAACCAAAAAGCGGAACCTGAAAGGAAACGTAGCGACAGATTTTCAGGGATATATTAAAGGGAAAACATGGATTGCACTCTAATACAGTACGGAATAATGAAAATGTGGTTATCATCGGAAGGATACGGATTAACCCCGTCAGAATTTTTCCATGTAGCCATACGAGGACAGGAGTTTGCGGCAAACCACCCCCCTTTTTGGGAAATGCCACAATACGGCGGATTATAACCAAACTACCTTTTTATTGGTTCACTCCAATACAAGGCATTAAAAGGAGATAAAAATATGTCAAATCAAGCAAAAGTAATCACGAAAATCAAAATGAAACCGGGAGAAATCACGGCGATTATCGAGAGATTAAATACAGACAGATTCAAGAACCTTCTTGAAATAAAGGGATGGAAAGGAGAGAAAGGGGATTGGGGCAAATACGTATGGTTTATCACCGTAAAAGGGGATAAAGACGGTCTAAAATACGGATACCGTGAATGTTGGTTAAACAACGTAAAATCATTTGAAATCCGTCATTTTAGTGGGGGAAGTTTCATGTGGTGGATTGATTTCTCAATCACTAATGAAGTTGCGTTAGCATTTGACGGGACGACTCGTGATGATGCAGCCGACAACAAAATCAAACCGGGTCTACACAAATACGATTCATGGAATGATCTTGTTATGCGTTTAAACTTCAATCGGGGATTGCCGGATTTTGAACTTGAACGCACGCCGAAAGAATTCCAAAATGTAAAAATTTATACCACCTACATCCAGTTTAATGCATATAGAAAATAAGGAGCAAAATATGTCAACCCGTTGTAATGTCATCATAAAAAACGGCAATGATAAACTCATATTCTATCGTCATTCCGACGGATACCCGGACGGTGAACACGGCGCATTAACAACCCTTAAAAAGTTCATGTCGTGGGTAAAAGAAGGGAAAATACGAAATAACGTAGTGCAAGCGTCCGGGTGGCTAGTTCTTATCGGAGCTGAGGAATACAACGAAGAATATTTAGGGGAGGGGAGGTATCGAAAAAAACGGTCATTAACGGAGCCAAGTCAAGATATATCTCATGCATGGGAATGTGGTTCATACGTTCCGACTACGAGGATTCACGGGGATATTGAATATCTTTATACTCTTGACCTTGCAATGATGGCAATCATCGTTCAGAAAGTAGATTATACAAGCGGCGATAAACGCAAATTTAAAAAAATAAAAACAATCATGAACTTCGACCCGGAACCGATAGAACCGGATGACCCGGAACCTATCAAAGTTCTACCACAAAAACCGTCGAGATTTGAAGGCATTATCACATGAGGTACAGTTATGTATTATTGTAGTTTGCGTCAGGAGAACCCGATCTCGCTCCGCCGGGGACAACCCGTAGATTAGATATTTAACCTTTTTTCGGTTCAGTCTGGAACAAGGCATTCGGTTTTGCAGAAAAGCCAGATAAAAAAACATACGTATGCACAAAAATCAGTAGGTGAGAACATGGGTAGAACAGAGTTTCGATGGCTCGGAAAAACAAAACTCAAAAACATGGTAAAAATCAGGGAACTGCTTGAATTGAACCACATTTCGCCGGAATTCCAAGATGCGGGAATGGATGAAGTAAGATTCGGAGTACCGCGCTTCGCAAGCAGAGCATCGTATGTATTAAGAAATCACGGATGGAAAAACATCGACGGGAATTTCAAGGAAACGGATGATCTGAAATGTCAACGATAGTAGAAGAATCGGGATGCAAGATCACGAATATTGCAAAATGCGCAGTAGCAATTGTAGCAATATTAGGCGGTCTATATGTATTGATTAACGGATTCCATTACGTAGCCTGTGCGGGGTGTTTCATCATTGCATTAGCCTGTATCCCGGATGCAAACATATCAACGATCAAGGTGTAGATTCATGGCGGCAAGAACAACCACATTAAGATTTGTTTGCAGTGAAAAGTGTTCAGAAGCGGTACTCAAATTCGATTCATACATTCACGTCCCGAACGTAGGGGATAGGATACACTTGAAAAATATACATGTGTTCAAGTCAAAGATCGAGCCATCGTAAATATCAAGGATTTGGGAACTTTGATCGACATGGAACGCATTCCAAAGAAAAATGACGAAATCTCAACACGGTTCGGGAACATAACCTAGAACATGCATATGGAGTAATAATGAGATCTGACAAAGAAATGGATTGGCAAGATAAAGCCAGCAGGCAGCGATATGAAATGTGTCGAGGTTGTGACAACCTCGCAGAGCGAGAGCAGTTACGGGCATTTGAGAACGACGGATTACACCGAAGGAAGATCCCGATACGGGTCATGCACCATTATTGTAAAGAATATGGACTCCATTTAGAGTTCGTTGACCGCATTATCGGTGGCGGGTACTCAGAAGATGGACGTGGAAAGTATTGTAAGCATTTCAGAAATTAAAGAGGTAACAACATGACTGACTTTTATTGTAAAGGCGATTGCGGAGAAGTGTTTTTTTATAAGGACGGAGAACCAAAATGTATTCTCACTTGTAAAAAACCCTTAAAAGATAATGAAATCTGTAAAGTGTGTTTCACAGAACCTAAAGACACATCAGGATTCTGTAAACATCTACGGGATAAAAAAGCACCACTATACCCGCAGGGGTGTCAACACGGAAACACAACCTCACCTCTATGGTGTGAGAAAAAAGAACGATGCCATTACTTTGAATATCAGGTTTAAAATGACTGATGAGCAGCAAGCATTAATCAAAGCAATGACGGATTTAACGGTATCTAACGAGGAGAAAATCAAAACCATGAAAGAGTTAGATTCGACGTTAAAACAAATCTTGCATTGTCTACGGGTGAACTGATGATCTATTCCGCATTTGATGTAGTCACAGCACTCATTGTCGCAGTGGTCTTTATGGCAAGTGCATATACATTAATATGGATCGGATGGGGGATGACGGAAGCCGTATGGACAAGCGGTCACAAAATCAGTGCAATCGCAGTATTCTTATTTCACGGAATCACCGCCTTCTATATCGGAGCTGTAGGCATTGAGATATTCATATTTGCAACGACGGGGATACTGATCAAAGTAGTTACAATCGGGTGATGTTGAAATGGAAATCAGAACACACGGCGACGACGGATATGTTTTAGAATTCTACGACAATCCGAAAGTTACGTTCGACACAGACAAAGATACGGTCGAAATCAGTATAGTAAATCTCGAAAAACTATTAAAAATTCGAGATAAAATCAACGAAATTGTCAACAAGGAATACGGTGAACGGCATGAAAATAAAAATGGCAAAAGATAACAAGTACCGGATTGAAACGGTTATAACAATCCCTAAAGATATGTTAAAACTGTATGATATAATTGAAACCTGTTTCTCACCAAATCCGTATGACCCTATCATAAGTTACGAACTACCCAGAATGAACCTCAAAATCCCTCTCCAAAATCTTATAGATTACATTCTTGACAGGGAGCACCGGTTAGTATGAAATTTACATTCGGTGCAATTGATATAGGAGTGACGGCAAAGTTCGTTAAATCAATACACGGATTCACCGGAGCGAAACCCCCAAAAGATCCATCGGCACTTCGCAACCAGTTCCGGGTAAAACCCCCAAAAGATCCATCGGCACTTCGCAACCAGTTCCGGGTAAAACTCCTATACAAAGGAAACGAACAAACATTCATGTTTTATGGATCAATCGCAGATTATTGGGATGGCAAAATAGAGTTAGAAGAAAGCGATCTCAAAAACGCATTGGAATGTATCATATTAGATACATGTTGGGGAATAAAATCATTTAAAGAATTCTGTTCAGAGTTCGGATATGACGAGGATTCAAGATCCGCAGAAATAACGTATCAGGAACTGCTAAAAAGTCAAGATAAAATCTTAAAACTCGGATTTACAGATGATGAATTATTTACTCTGACAAATGCGTTAAATGATTAATCACTAATGTATATGCAGAAAGTTGATGCCAGCCGCAACTACGGTCGCGGACGGCATGACAACTAATCAAGAAAATCCATGAAAATAAATCATGGCTCTAAAAACAGAGCAATCACAAATCGCAGAGTTTTAAACAAGGAGATTAACCCCCCTATCTCACAAACAAGGTTCAGGGTTCCGCCAGCGCAAATAAAAGTATATATACAGAAAGGAGAGTAATCAAGAGGTCAACGATGCCGGACTTAAGATCCGGTCTTTAGTAGTTCGTGGGTTCAAATCCCACCTCTCCTATTAGAATCAAACGAGGTGAAATTATGGGTGTAATGCCATGTCGAAAAGAAGGTTGTAATTCCATTCAATGTAGAAAATATAACCCCAAATTCGGTTATATTTGCAACGAATGTTTTAACAACTTAATCAAGTATTGTAATTACAAAAAATCCATATCAGAAACGACAATACAGGAGTTTATGGATATGGATAAATCAATATCATTCAGTGAAGAATTAGATTTCACGAATGCTTTAAACAAAATATTCAGGTGAGATTATGACGGTAAAAGTTACGTTCAGAGCAGGACAGATCGGGGGCACGATGATTGATCATTTCGATATGGACTTAACAACGTTCATAGAGAAAGCTCCTTCATTCGGTATAGATTACGAGAGCATCATCAAAATAGAGGTCGTTTGATGTCATGGGAACCTAAACCGAAAAACATTACCGTCCACCATCACCGTAACAGAATAGGTGGACGCGGGTTCACAGCAATCACATTCACGGAAGATGACCCGGACGAACCGACTTATAACGGTCGTCTTACGGCAATTATCCCGGATGAAGATAAATACAAACTTCACGACGTTGAATGTTTTGTAATCCATACATCAGACACGGATTTATGTTATCGCGGTGACGTTTATCACGGTGCAATGGTTGAAATCATCAAGGCACACGATATCAAATGGAGAGAGCAGATAAAGGTATATGACAAACGACCGGAGGGTTCACCGTATATAAACCCCGGCATCACTCGTTTCAATGACATGAATGATGTAAGGGAAACCATCAAACCGAAAACCCGCAAGAAAGTTGTATCGAGATCAGAATGATTTTCAGACATCACATAAGAGAGGTAACATTATGGCAGCAGACAATATCAAACCACGAACAGTTCCGTATGCACTCGGATTAACCGACCGGAAATACAAAGCAATCTACGAAACTGTAGAAGAATCGCTTATTGAGAAAAACCCGATTGAAGCATTAGTCGAACTGACTGAAATGTTTCCGGAACGCAACGAGCTTACGTTTGCTATATATGTATATGCGATGAAAATCGGGTATGCAAAAGCAGAAAAGAAATTCAAAGACGCAATCCCGGAAATCGCCAAGAAAGGTGTAGAATTCGGAGCAATGGCGACTCTCAACCAACTAAAGGAGATGGAAGCGCGCGGCATGATTAAGATTGTTGACATTGACCCGGACAACCTGAAATGCAAACCGGATATAAGCAACATCCCTGACGACATCTTATACGGTGGAGATTACACGGGATCGAACAACAACCCGGCATCGGGCGCCGCAACTAATAATAGATTCAAGTCTATTGATCCCGACGTTTCTGAAAAACCAGCCACGAAAAAGAAAGACGAGGACATAATGTATGGATAATCGAGTATCAGAAGATATTTGGTTTCCTGAACCTTTTTGGAAAGCGGATTTCTATGAGATGACATATGTGGATGTGATGATATGATCATCCCGTAATCAAGGCATTGAAGGAGGAACAAATACACTTTTCAGTATTAGTTATAGGGGATGACATTGACAGCATCCTTGACAAATACGATGAGAATAAAGACGTTGAACCTTACGAAGATAAATCTCAATCTGAAATCGAAGGAGAATTCAGAGATCATCAGAAAAGATGTTTTGAGAAAGTATTCGAAGGGCAAGAACTTAATGAGTTCGACCGCAAGACACTTGAATTAAATCATGTCACGCCGGAATGGTGGCAAGAATGGAATGATCAAGATCTTAACGAGGATGGCAACTCCTTAACTACATACAATACGGATTCGCAATGGGATTGGTACGAAGTCGGCGGGAGGTGGATGGGTTCACTTGTCTTAAAGAAAGGACGAACGGGTAAATTAGGAACCCCCGGCGTATTCATGAACCCCCCGAAGCATGATGCGGATATTGCGACAATCGGAGATGTAGATTGGGTTGCAATGCGAAACATCAAAAAAGATGAATGTGTAACCCATTGGGATTTCCTGTTCACCACGACAGATGAACAGAAATTAATGCATCACGAATCGTATGAATCAAAGAAAACTGAACTGTTAGAAAAATACGGTTCAAAAAAGGAATACGTTCGCAGAATGGGTATATGGACTACATATGCACTTGTGACCGATGAGGATTGGTTTGAAAGAGATTCAAGCGATCCTGATGGTGACGAAAAATATGCAAATCAGTTCGTATCGGTATTAAAATCATTACCAAAAGATACAATCATAACAGTTGTCGATTGTCACATCTGATCTCAATGAACGGCGAGAGCTGCGAGAGAACGGAATGAAATCAGGCTTACAAACAGGAGAAATCATTATGGCAAAAAATGTAATGAAAGGAGCTTTTACGCTCCTGATTATTATCATGCTGTGCGTACCGTCAGTATCAGCAGTATGGTATAATGGAAAAAGTATGACCGAAGACCAGTATGCCAAGTTTACCGATGGTTATACTGTCGTTGAGAACAAAGGTTCAGGTGTAACCAGTCTATACCGCGCTACTAATAGCGGTGTAACCGACCCATCAAGTTACGGCTATGCTATCTTCATGGTACGTGCCGGGGGAAGTTCGCAGGATCTTAACGTATGGGTTTCAAATAAATTACAGAACCTTACATTCGATTCAAGATTCAATCCTGACAAGTCAGCGATTGAAGGGCAGAATCCCGGTTGGGATAAGTATGTAATCTACAAATCCGGTGAAAGCGATCTGTACCAGTTTGCAGCAGGTAACTTTACTGCATGTATTCAGAAAAGCAACGGCGACCAGTCAGAATGTCATGACTTTACCGTTGGTGGAGCAGATACGTATCGTGCAACTCGCGTAGCCTTTTTAGGTTCAGCGATTTCGACGAACAGCCCGACAGTTTGTGTTCCTGATTATACAATCACGTCAGCAACATACGGACTCGATCACTGCAATGATGTAATTATCCACCACGGCAACTATTCTTTCGTACAGCACCACGAAGCGATTGAAGGCGTTCGGGGTTCAGAAGCATGGACTGAACATTTCGGTAATTATCGGAAGAATCACGGGTCATCATATACATATGTAGGTAGCAAAAATGGAGATTTCACGAGATCAGGCAGTGGAATTGTAGACCCATATATGTATTCATATGTTGCACCGACACATCACAACGCTGTTCACGGTTCTCCCGAATCATATTCTATCGTTAGTGGAAACACGTTTACTGGAATGTGTAAGGAAACTTATGGAACATACGATTTCAAGATCGGAAACAAAAAATATAGAGCAGGATCAGGAAACGGTTACGATAAAAAGTATCTATTCACTCCTTCAACTCCGGATACCGCAGCTTACGACACTCACAACGGAAACTATGATGCATCGCACAATTATGTGGGTGACGGAAACGGGGACTACACTCGTTCAGGTAGTGGTGTAAATGATCCATACGTTTACTCATACATCGCTCCGCAGTATCACCCGGCAGTGCACGAAGTCCATGCGAAACCTGCATGGGACGAATACGGGTATGTCGGAACGGGCAACGGGGATTATATCGGATACTGTGATGTGATATACGAAGTATTCTCTTTCGGGGACAAACCTCCTCACAACGTATGCAAATTAGTATATACATTCGTACCGACTACGACCGAATGCAAATCCGACGGTTCTGTTATCGACGTTAAACAGAACATGCAGGAAGCCGTGGATTCAGGAGTAACAATGTTCTTCCTGTTTAACAACTCAAAGAACCCCGGCGGTATCTTTGATGAATTCACGAACGCGCTGCTTTCCCCGATTGAAGATCCTGCATATGGATATGTAAAGGATGTATCAATCGAGTATAACGACGGTTGTGGAGTCACAAAATCAATTCAGACGAAAGAATACTATGTCATCGACTTAGTAAGTGGAACGGCAACAAGTCCGGAATCTGCATAATTTTTTGGTGAAATCATGGATTACGACGAAGATGAATATTACGATGAAGAACAGACCCCACGACGTTCAAACAGAACCGGGTTCTGTGGTGCAATCGAGAATGTAATGAAACGTCCGACGCAGAAATTATTCGCATCAATGGACGATGTTCTCGAAGATTAATCTTTTTTTATTAGTTTCGTCAAACAGTTGCTCCTGTGGGTCAAACCGAGATTGCAACCTCTATATGTAGAAAATAGCGGAGGAAAGTGTACCGACGAACAGAAAAATCCCACACAGGGTTGGGTTCTTGGGATTTAATCAATATATATGCAGAATGGTGAGATTTATGATGAGAAAGGGATGTTCAAAAAAACAATGGACTGTAATTATTTGTGCAGATAAAAAGAAACGACCATTTCTATGTCCGGTATGGACAAATCGTCATAGTGTAGCAAAAAACACCCCATATCAGGATGATTTATACGAATGCGCATATTGCGGAGAATCAATTAAGAACACTCCGAAAGGTCAGTTAAAGAAACACAAATGCAAAGAGGGATACTGATGGTAGATTGGATTATTGATACTCGTAGTGGATATACGCATCAAAACGGGTATTTAAAAAGCCACGAGTTAATATTCACCACTACTATCAGAAAACATCCGGGACTATTAGAGTCAATATTTCCGTAATGTGGAAATGATATCAATATGGCACCACTATTAGCGAACGAAGAACAAAAAGAGAGGATCTATAGAAGTCGAATAAAACGTGCGTTCTCGAGACTTGATGCACTGAGTCTGTGTTGCCGTTCTGAGTCGTTTGATCGAACCGGTTTCCGGTGTGTTGCTGCAAACGTACCATCATCCTTCCCCGTGCACTGAGTCCTATGTTACCTTTATGAGTCGTTTGATCGAAGCGGTTTCCGGTGTGTTGCTGAACAACGAAAGAATGCACAGAAACAAAAAGAACGCAACGAGTCCGAAGGAGATTTTGATAAATTCATCAATCTCATAACGGAGTCTTGATTATGTCTAAAAAAGAATATAACAATCCAGAAATGCGGTGTTCACAATTTTATCAGATCAGTTGTGTAATCCCAAAGAACTGTTATAATTGTGCAATGGATGTTCGGGATCATAATATCGGTGAGGATAAATCATACACTCGTGAAGATATTTTCATTGTGTCACAGGCAGAGTTCGGGCGCTCATATTACCATTCCCCGGAGCAGGTTGTAGATGAATGGAAAAACACGAATCTGCGATTTAAAACCAATGAACTAAACCGTGATTACACGAAAGTAGGCATTGGAGTAGTTGAGGGAAAGGGGAATTTCTACGTAGTGGTCAGGTGGGAATAATGGCAATAACTGTTGAAACAATGAAATCTACCCTAGACAAAATCAGAACGGGTAGGTTAATCCTCGTAATATTAGCAGTACAGTTGATATTTTCAACGATATTCGTTGCAGTAGGGTATAATAACAACGTTAGCTACCAAATCGAAACTTGGCACGTCCTTATATTCGACGCAGTTTTCATTTTTATTGCATCAAATATAATTATCTTTAGTGGTGACGCATGAAAGGCTTAACAGATAACCAAAAACTTCTTGTTAAACATCTGAAAGAAAAAATATCAGAAGAAAAACGTTTCTATAAGTCAAAACATATAGGTCGTGAATTAGGAATGTCTGCGAAATCTATCGGGGCAAACCTAGACAAGTTGTCAAAGAATTACACACCATTGGTTATTAAGCGATGGAGTGAAACTGATTCTTTCACATGGATGATCGAACCTAAAAAGAGATCAAAAACGAAGATCAACGTGACGTAATTATGAGAGATAAAAAAGGACTTACCAAATGTGTTCCTTGTCAGGATACGTATTATGAATTCCCGTATGCAAATCAGATTCTAATTATTGCAGCAGTAATCGCAATTGTAATTTACGTCAGAACAAACTATTTCCCATGAGTATACTCCATATAGACATAGGTGGCGAAAAATGACAAAACTCAAGAAAGATGGTAGTAAATTAATTCGTGATTATGAGCAGAAAGTAAAACTCCTGAAAATCGACCTGATTAAACACATTCAGGAACTACCGGACAATCCGAGAATCACGCGCATCGGAACTGACAACAAAGCATTTACAATGAGTTTCAAAGATCTCGGAGAACGTTGGTCGCCGTATTATCATGACTTCAACACAATCAGCAAGGATTCCCCATCTTTTAAGGTGGGGATGAATTGCGTCTACACTTCACTCAACAAATTATAAATACAATTAAGTGAAATTATTACAAGTGCAGATTACGAAGACAATAGTTCTGAAGATGCGGGATTACGGTAACGAGTTAGACAAGTTAGTTACTGAATATACTG
>JANYJT010000060.1 GCA_025358395.1 Bacteroidia bacterium | reverse complement strand
ACCGAAAGGAGGTACAATTAAGCAACAACATAGTTTACTCTAAATTCTTGGCAACAAATTGCTGCCATTTGCTACTGCTTTGAATTGTGCCAGTAGCCCATTGATACAGACATCAAAAAAATGTTCTCGCTGAATCGCTGAGTTTCCGGCGTTCATTTGGCATCCTGAAAAGTAATAATCTCTGAGTAGTTATGGACAATTTTAGGCTCTACAAAATAAGCACCACTTCGACAAGTACTTCACGTAAAGCAGATTAGCCAAATATTTTTTATCTTCTCTTGAATCTGGCTTATTGCATCGTAAAATCAAAATTTCCTTTTGCATTTTTAGCTGTGGCTCGAACCTCATATCTTTCTCCCTTCTCAAAAACGCCTTTTAGCGAGTCAATCGTATTATCGACCGGGAAGGTGTAAATCAGGTTGTTAGAGCGATCATACAAATTGTAAACGATGGTTCCTTCCTCAATATTGCTTGAATAAATTATTTTAGAATGATCGTTCTTTGCAGTAAACGCGCCTGTTACGCACCCATCTAAATAATGGAATTTGTACTGCCATCTATTTGAAAAATTCAAGGAGGTAGCTCCCTGTCCTGTTGTGAATTTTAAAAAGCTGTATTTCTCCGGGGAATGAATCTTAAGAATAATTATCACCAATAATATGATTGACAACACTATAAGTGACTGCGTATTTGATGCCTTAACTTTCATTTCTTAAAACTGGCGATAATCAGCATTGCTCCTGTTACTGAAAACCCAGCTACAGCTATTGCATTAGCAACATCCAATCCCAATATTGAAGTACGTGATCCACTTATCATGTAGGTAAGGTATGTAATGAGCCAAAACAAAACATGTATAATCGGAATTACTAAAAATGAGCATCCAATAACTGCAGATTCCGATTTGTTGGGAGAAACTGGTGCAGGAATTAGCGCAGAACTCAAAGTAAATCCTGAACCAAAAACCGGGCTTAGGACCTCTTTTGCAAAAAGAACCCGGTCGTAAGATTGATGTAATGCTTTTTGAAGTTGAATCCTGTTGGCTGCCATTGTCTGAACTATGATTTAGGTGATTATTATGATTCAGGTGATTATTCAATTTGTTTGTTGAAGTTTATTTATGGGAATCCCGGTTCAGACGTTTGATGTGAGGATTTTCAGTCAGAGATTTCATTTGAGCAATGGCTGTGCGATTAAGTTTAATCAATCGTTCACTGACAGATAGTTGCATGCGGATGAATTCTGCATTCAGACTCTCAATATTCGCTAAAACCAATAATTGTTCAAGTGAGCTGTGGTCTCTGATGTTTCCCTCTTTACCAGGATTTTCATTTCTCCATTGCCCGGCTGTTTTTCCGAACATGGCAACATTCAGCACATCCGCCTCATTGGCATAAATAAATGCAGCCTGCTCTTTCGTGACCTCAGCAGGTATCATATTTTCTTTAACGGCATCAGTATGTATGCGGTAATTGATTTTTGAAAGGGTACGATGCAAATCCCAATCCAGAGAAAGGCGCTGGTTTTCATCATCTTTTAGCCTTTGAAATTCTTTAAGCAAATACAATTTGAATTCAGGACTCAACCAGGATCCAAATTCAAAAGCGATATCTTTCTGTGCAAACGTGCCTCCATATCTTCCGGCACTGGCAATGAGGCCTTTTGCATTGGTGGTTTCAATCCATTTTTTAGCTGAAAGATAGAAACGGTTTGTTCCCGAATCATTTTTAATTCCCTCGAATTCGAGGGAATTAAAATCAGGATTATTAATTTGTTCCCAAACCCCTAAGAATTCGATGGTATCCTTGTTGCGTAGCCATTGCTCAATGAGCGCGGAACCTCCCTCAAAATTCCTAACCATATCGCTTAAGGAAATAAAATCAACCTTCCCTTTAAATAGAATGGTTATTTCCGTGCCTTTAACGCTTATTTTTTCCTTTTTTTCTTTTACCATTTAACTAAAACTTTGGGTTAATACAATTTGTGGATTCACTATGCCCAAATGGTTTTTTTCAGGTTGTGAACCCTCTTCTGAACCTGGAGAAAGGTCGTACCTATCAAGAACTATTATGAAAAGTTGCGCAATAAATTTATCAGGTTCTTTCAACAATACAGCACTGGATGTAAAATAATCATTGATTGATTTAGGTAAACCCTTTGAAGCGAAGGTTCCTTTTTTGATGATATCCAAGGCACGTATTAAAGACATTCTTTTCTGTTCTGTGGGAACAATTTTCAGTAATGCATTGAGGTTGGAGATGGCTTTGTTTTCAGCCGGACTCAAATTTTTCCTTGAAACTGTTTGTACATTTTCCTGATTTTTTTCCGATATAAAATACTCCAGACCTGCCAGGGTTTGTTTGTGGTGAAGTGCATGCAATTCAATTGCTTTTTCGGTATCAGCTGCTTTAAACAATTTAACTGCCTGCATAAAATTCATTTCAATGATATTCATTTCAGGCGTTATCAGACAAAAGATTCCCGGATGATTTTCGCTTTTAAGGTAAGTCAATGAAGTGTTGTGCAACGGATAATTCATCTCACCACTTTCAGAATCTAACAAGATGAGTTGTGTGGCTTCGGTTACACCTCTTCCGCACCTTGCTTTGTTCGGGATTTTCGAAATTTCATTGAAAATTTTAGGATGCCTTTTCCTGAAATCCCTTAATTCATTAAGGTATTTTAGAATTTCACTCTCTTCCTTTTGGATTTTATTCCCGAACAAAGCGCCTTCTCCCTTTTCCTCAAGAATTGAAAAAACTTTATTGTCCTCACCAAAAGCAGTATGGAAGGCTTGCAATTTGCGTAAAGCATTGTTCACAAGGTGAATTTGTGCATCGCCGTGAGCAGAGGGATAATAGTTGTACACATAAATTCTGTCAGATCTTGAACCGATCCTATTTACTCGTCCGATACGTTGCATCAAACGGGTTGAATTCCATGGAACATCGTAATTCACGATCAAATTACTGCGGTGCAAATTGATTCCTTCAGCCAAGACTTCGGTGGTAACTATTATATCGTATTCATCCTTCCATTTGTCTTCTTCGAGGTTCGCATCAAAGTTGTCCCTGATCGTATTTTCAACGAATTTTCGGTTTTCGGCACTTACTGTTAAAACCTTTTTCTTTGTGATCTTTGAAAGTTTGGCTGTTAGTTCTTCTGCCGTTTCCTTAGATTCTGAGAATATAATTAACTTGCCACTGTTGTTTTTCTTCGGTTGAAAAAACTCATCATTTATTTGTTTTGCAAATTCAATCAGTTTCGGATCTTTCTTTACTTTATTCCAGCGTTCAATTAAATCATCGATTTTTTCTTTTTCTTGCTTCAGAAGGGAAACAAATGTCTTATCAAATGCATCTTTCCTATATTCCTTATTGTTGCCTCCTTTTTCATTGATCTTTGATTCAATTTCGTCATAACTCAAACCTTCTTCCAGCAGTTTGTTGATATCCAAATCAGGTGCGATAAAAATCCGGTTATCCTCAAACATTCCAATCATGTTATCAATGGCTTTTTGAAACCTTGAAAGTGATTGTGTAAAAGCATAAAAACTACTTTCCAGCCTTTTAACCAATAGCGTTTTCATTATAGCAGATAGTCGCCCGGAGATGGATTCTACATTACCGTACATCTTCTTATCTTCATCTCTTGCAAGAAACTCGATAGCCCGGTATCTGTAATAACCTAAACCTTCAATTTTGTTCCCCTCTTCATCCAGATTTGTAATGAGTGAAACTGTGTCAAGAAATAGCTCGCTCAAGGGTCTATCCAACTCATAATATAGTGGAATTGGGTCACCAACTTTCGGGAATTTTATACCCTGAGCATCCAAATCCTCAAGGTATTCATTGTTGCTTTCAATATCAGTTCTTGTTCTTCGGATTACTAATGGTTCAACAACATCTTCCCGCAACTTCTGAAACAAAGCTTTTAACTTTCTGATATTCAGTTTTTTCTCGTAAGCTAATTTTTTATACTGTTCGTTGATTGGTTTAAAATATTCCTGAAGATTTCGAATGTTTTCAAGTGTGCTGTTTCTCCTGTCCTGAAAAAGATAAAGTTGATTTTCGATATCTTGCGGTCTGTTGTTCAGTGGTGTAGCTGAAATTAAAATTACTTTCTTTCTGGTATCTCCGTTTTCAGCAACTCTAGACCTCGGCATTTTACAGATTTCCTGCAAGGCAAGATACATTTCGGTGTAGTCATTCCTGAATTTATGAGATTCATCCACCACAATCAGATCAATTTCTTCAGGATTGGAGTAAAAATAATTATGACGATCGAGAATTTTATGTAAACTACCAAGGGTTATGAATGTAAAATGATTATCCAATTCAAAGTCCTTTACTGTTCTTCTCCAGTTATCCTCAATTGCCGGTGGCACAACAACTAAAACCTTTGTATGTGTTCCATTTTCATAAATAAACTTCTTAATAATCATGCAGGCAATAATTGTCTTTCCCAAACCAACGACATCAGCTAAAACGAAGCCGTTGTGCTTCATCATAATTGCATAACCCTGATTAGCCGCATCAGACTGGTATTTTAACCTGAAATATTTTGGGGGAAGAAGTAAGTCAATATTGTACGGATCGTAATCGACCCTTTTACCGAAATATTCAATGAGCATTTTTATATAAAGCTCAAATGGCGTAAAATTATCCTTCAGATATGTTCTGTTTTTAATCCTTTCAGCCTCTGCCTGCAAAATGGGAACTGACTCATCCCAAAGCCTTTCAAATTCTTCGGTAGCAAACTTCACATCTTCGTAATCGCGTAAGCTGACATTAAATTCGTAGTTGGATTGAGGGTTTGCACCAAGTCCGGCATCAGTCAAATTGGATGAACCGGTAATGACTTCACATGGTGCATATTCATTGAATGAGGCAGAACGAAAAATATAAACTTTGGCGTGGATTTTCTTATTGGGATGAGCTCTTAATTCAATTTTACCTTCAGATAAATCTTCAATAAATTGTAGTATTCCCCTTTCCGTAACTTCATCATAATTAGCTTCCTGAATATTCTTAATCAATTCTTCAAGAAAGTCTGCTTTAGTTTCTTCAGGATTATCAAGATAATATTGTCCTTTGTCGTGATATTTCTTAATTAACAGGTCTACATTAATACCTACAAGAATTCTGATTCTAGGAATTTTATCGAGAAAAGCTCGCACTTTAAAATAGCCTGAAGTCCTGAAATAGCCGACTAAAGCATCGAAATGACGAATACTTTTAATATTTGTAAAAACCCCTTCAAATTTTTTGAGTAAGCTATTATCGTCTTGATTTGTAAAAAATTTTGTTGGCATTTACTTTCCCTTATCTTTAATTTGCTTTTGTGCAGCTGTTAATCCTTCTTCGATAAACTCCAATTGGCCGAACTCTTGATAGATAGTATCTGTTATAAAATTAACTTGAATTTCCTTTAGCTCGATTTCAAGTACATTACTCAGCGGTTCCAAATATTTAATTGAAATAGGACGATCTCCCCTTTCAACTTTGCTTAGTGTTGATGTATCAATGTCAAGTTGAGCAGCAACCTTTCTCAAAGGAAGGTTCCTTTCCATTCTTAATCGCCTGATATAATTACCAAAAGATTCATTTCCCATTTGACCGATCGATTTGGACATTTTTGTCGAATTTACAGATTTTTTAGATACTTTTGAAAGTAAGCCAATAAATTAAATTCACAATTAAAAATATTTAGGGTCTGCTGTTTAAGTATAATTGTGTTGAAATATAGATATTTATAGCGATATTTGGATAACCAAGTGCAAGGAATTATGATAAAAGCCAAAAGAAAGCGTGCACCTACCCCAAGTTACATCAGTCCAAACCAGCTCACACTCGAATCGTTCGCCACTCCATTTGCCTCGCATCTTAAATCGACAAATCGTTGGGTTGTTCCGGGCAATCTCATCCCATGGGATGATATATGTGGAACCTACCTGAAACATGTAGGCATTAGCAGGACCGGCCGACCTCCTTTAAGCCCAAGAGTTGTGATCGGTTCTATGATCATAAAGCATTTGATGAACCTTGACGACGGAGAAGTGGTTGAAACGATCTCAGAGAATATGTACATGCAATATTTTCTGGGTTACTCTAGTTTTTCAATAGATCCACCATTTGATGCCTCTCTATTTGTCGAGTTTCGCAAGAAGCTGGGGGCAGATCAGATAAATGCCATCAACGAGAAGATCATCTCCCTAAAGACTCATCTTGAAACTCCAAAGAAGGAATCA
>JANYJT010000057.1 GCA_025358395.1 Bacteroidia bacterium | reverse complement strand
CCTTCAGGTTCCAAATAGAGTTGATGTGAGCTCTTATCTGAAAAAACAACCAACTTGGTCTCTATACTCGGGCAGTATCTTGGACCTAAACTCTTGATAGTACCATCGAACATTGGTGAATATTTAAACCCCTTTTCCAACTCTTGATGTACTTTATCATTTGTATAAGTTATATGGCAGTTAATATTTGGAAGGCTTACTGATTTTCTATGAAAAAAACTAAATTGCCTGCCATCCTCTCCTTCCTGCTCTTCTAAAATAGAAAAATTAATTGTTCGCTTATCCAATCGCGGAGGAGTACCTGTCTTCATTCTACCAACAGTTAAACCATACTTTTTCAATTGCTCACTAACCCCAAATGATGCAGGTTCTGAAATTCTACCCCCTCCAAGCTTGGTCTGCCCAAAATGCAATAAACCATTCAGGAAAGTTCCATTGGTCAAAATTACTACTTTGGCACGAAACTCGATCCCCAACTCAGTTTTAACACCAAGAACTTTCTTTTCCTCAATGATCAATTCAACGACAGTTCCTTGCCAAAAAAATACATTTTTATTCAATTGAAGCTCAATTCTCCAATTCTCTGAGAATTTAATCTTATCACACTGCGCCCTGGGACTCCACATCGCCGGACCCTTCGAACGATTAAGCATTCGAAACTGTAATGAGCTAATATCTGTGATTTTTCCCATCATCCCGCCAAGGGCATCAATTTCTCTTACAATTTGTCCCTTAGCAATTCCACCCACGGCCGGATTACAACTCATTTGCGCAACCCTGTTAAGGTCCATTGTTATAAGCAAAACTTTAGAACCTAAAATTCCGGCAGCACTTGCAGCCTCACAACCGGCATGCCCACCACCTACAACAATAACATCATATTCCCTATTCAAATTCATGAAGATATCTCAAATAAAATATTAATGATTGGTTCCTATGTTATCCAAATATTTTTTTACCAATCTGGACTCCGCCCTTCTCATTACGTCAATCTCATGTTCCTCTTTATCATTGAAACCTAATAAATGCAACAATCCATGTCCAATAACCCTTACAAGCTCATCTTCAAATAATTGTTCAAAAGTAATTGAATTAATCAACACTCTTTCAATACTTATATACACATCACCCGAAATAATTCCACCGGAAGTATAATCGAAAGTAATTATGTCAGTGAAATAATCGTGGTTCAAAAATTTAACATTCAATTCCAAGAGAAAAGCATCACTACAAAAGATATAATTTATTTCTCCTAACCTGAACTTACAAATCCGAACTTCACTTTTCAACACCTTAATCAGTGAATCAAAATTAAGCCCCGGACTAACAACATCCTCGCAATTAAAATATATACTCATCAAATTACTAATAAATTACATAATTAATAAATCAATATTTTTGCCAAATAATCTGCCAATAACAAATCTGATGCCTTTGGAATAACAAGATCGCCCATTAAAATAAAATGACCCAATTGATTCAATTTATTTACATTATATAAAAAATGATCCACCAGATGTATTCCAAAATTATTTTTTAAATAAGAAGTCGATATGCCCGAATACGTTCTCAATTTCAAAATCACATATTCATTATATAGATCTATTTCAGAAAGTTGCTCAACTTCAAAATCCACAACATTCCCTTTTAAGTCACGAATATATTTTTTAATATTCGTATGGTTCCATTGTCTAGAAAGTCCATTATAGCTGTGCGCAGAAACACCTACTCCTAAATAAGGTACCTGCTCCCAATATGCGAGATTATGTTTCGAAATATAACCAGGCCGCGCATAATTGCTAACCTCATATTGACTATACCCATGCGATATTAAATGATTATATATTATCCAATACTGACTCACAAAAACACTTTCATCATTCTCTAAAAATTCACCACTATTAATTTTCCAAAAGAGTTTAGAATTTTTTGCTATTGTTAAATTGTATGCCGAATAATGTTTTATATCATATAGCAATAAAAGCTTAAGAGAATCGAGCAGATCCAGATCAGATATTCCTGGCACAGAAAAAATCAAATCAACGGACAAATTTCTTATATTAGATAATTTAAGCGCATCTAAAGCATTAATTATCAATGCTTTTGTATGCTTTCGATTAAATGTAGCCAACACTTTATCATCTAAAAATTGTATGCCCAGACTAACCCTGTTGATTCCGGCCTCTGTAAATTGATTTACATATAAAGAATTAATATTTTCCGGATTGCATTCAATCGTGATTTCCACATCCGATTTAACATTAAATTTTAAAAATATCTCTTTAAGGATTTTTGATATTTGACTACCTGACAATAACGAAGGAGTACCTCCTCCAAAATAAATTGTATTGATCTCTTTATCTGCTAAATAGATATATCTAAGATCAATTTCAAGAATTATGGCATCTACATAATCATCTATAAGATATAACTGATTGCCAGAATAAAAATCACAATAAATACACTTTTCACTACAAAAAGGAATATGGATATATAATCCAGCCATAAAATTATGTAATAAGCAAAACCATTAAAGTGGTATCTTATTAATACGAATCTGATGCCTGCCGTAGCTAAAATCGGTATTTAAAAATACATCAACAATTTTTAAGGCAACTTCCGTTGAAAGAAAACGTGCAGGCAGTGAACATACATTGGCATTGTTATGAGATTTAGCCAACTCTGCAACTTCTTCATTCCAGCAAATTGCAGATCTTATGCCTTGATGCTTGTTAACAGTCATATTAATTCCATTACCCGATCCACAACAAACAATGCCTACGATATTTGGATCTTCCTCTACTGCAAATGCCAAAGGATGGGCATAATCAGGATAATCGCAACTTTCACTGGTAAAACAGCCAAAATCTATAGTTTCATAACCTTGCTCCTGTAAAAATAAGCTAATTTTATTCTTTAAGTCAAATCCTGCATGATCCGATGCCAATGCTATTTTTACCATATCTTTAACACTTTGAAATAATCCATAAAAATTTGTTAATAAATGTTTATAAATTTTGGGGAAATTATAACAAAAGCATCTTCACTTAACTAAAAGCAATTTTGATTTATTAAAAAATATAATTTTAAAATATAATTTACAAAATCTACAAAAAATTACTATTAAAATCCAAATAAAAAAATAACTAATATATAAAATCAACAACCTGTTAATAAAACTATATTTATCAGTTCAACAATTATTTATAAAGTTAATAAACATTGAGCATCTTTTTAAAAATCAAAAATTAATATATATTTAAATTATTATAAACAATATTAACAGCATATAAATAAAAATTTCAATTTTAGATTTCATAAATTAAAAATTTATTATATTAACTTGTTCATTTTATGGATACCCTTTATTTATAAAGTGAACCTGATTATTTAATTCGTTCATTTATTTGCATACCTGCTGATGATACCTGCTGAAAAAATTAGAAAAAACCTGAGAGTGCTTCTGGTTGAAGATAATTCATTGAACCAAAAGCTAATGAGCATTAATTTGACTAAATTGCATTGTTTTGTTAAGACTGCAAGTAATGGTCTGGAAGGACTTCAATTCTTTAAAAATCAAAAATTTGATGTCATTTTGATGGATTTAATGATGCCTGTGATGGATGGGTATGAATCATCCCTGGAGATCAGAAAATTTGAATTGGAAGACAAAAGCAGAGGATATACGCCAATTATTGCTTTTACTGCTAATACTTTAAATAATGATTTCCAAAAATGCCTCGAAAATGGAATGGATTACTTAATGGAAAAACCATTTAATGCATACAAATTTATTGAGATAATTGAATCCATTGAATTTTAATATTTCAATTATTTTTTGAATTAGTAAGATCGGGTGAGAAAAATTAATTTAGAGTTGATAGAATAAGAATTATTTGAATGGGAGAATTTGTTGATCTAAGAGATCTTGCTAATGACGATACTGAAAAGGATTTTGACAATCAGTTAAGACCCTTAAAATTTGTTGATTTTTCAGGACAAACTAAAATCATAGACAATATTCAAGTTTTTGTTCAGGCTGCCATCATGAGAGGTGAGTCATTGGATCACGTGTTGTTACATGGTCCACCTGGATTAGGCAAGACTACTTTATCCAATATCATTGCCAATGAACTTGGGGTTAAATTGAAATTAACTTCTGGTCCGGTTTTGGATAAACCAGGTGATCTTGCAGGTCTTCTTACAAATCTTGAAAAAAATGACGTTCTGTTCATTGATGAAATCCATCGGTTAAGTCCGGTAGTAGAAGAATATTTGTACTCTGCGATGGAAGATTTTAGAATAGATATTCTGATTGATAAAGGTCCTAGTGCAAGATCCATTCAGCTGGAATTAAATCCATTTACATTAATTGGAGCAACTACACGAAGTGGATTGCTTACTCGTCCTCTGCGGGCCAGATTTGGCATCACTTGTCATCTTGAGTATTATGATATTGATGTACTAACGGGCATTGTTAAGCGTTCGGCGAGGATACTTGATGTTAAAATTGACAATGATGCTGCTTATGAAATAGCAAGAAGAAGCCGAGGTACCCCAAGAATTGTAAATTCACTTTTAAGAAGGGTCAGAGATTTTGCCATGGTAAAAGGAAATGGCAAAATAGACATTGAAATTACGAGGTATTCTCTTGAAGCACTTAATATTGACAAGTTTGGCTTAGATGAAATGGACAACAAAATCTTGTCCACCATTATTGATAAATTTAAAGGAGGTCCCGTTGGAATTTCTACTATTTCCACTGCTGTTGGTGAAGATTCGGGAACCATTGAAGAAGTGTATGAGCCATTTCTGATAAAGGAGGGATTTATTAAGCGAACTCCAAGAGGAAGAGAAGTTACGGAATTGGCATATAGTCATTTGGGGAAAATTCCGGGAGGAAACAATTCAATGACTTTGTTTTAATTAGGGCTTTTTAATAGTTTTATTTGAAAGATTTTAGGCCAAAATTTGCCGGTTACATAGATTTTATCAGAAAGTGGATTCCAGGCAATTCCGTTTAAAACATCCAATTGCCCTCTTTCATTTTGAAGGATAGTTCCTGATAAGCCTTTTAAATCGATTTCTCCCTTTATTTTCCCCGTATTAGGATCTATGATAACAATTGTGTCAGTCTGCCATATATTAGCCCATATTTCGCCTTTGATGTACTCCAGTTCATT
>JANYJT010000045.1 GCA_025358395.1 Bacteroidia bacterium | reverse complement strand
TGCAGTTGCCTGGTTTCCACTGATATTTCTGTAAAGACCCTTTTCGATCGGAGCCGGATGAACCACATACCGCGGTGTCATGTGCTGCAGGTTCCAGGCATAATTGTATCCGGCACGTAAAACCCTCAGGTTCGATTCCAGTACGAGTTCCTTCTTTCCGAACTTCCTGGTAATGTAATTCTCAATGTAATCGAGTGGCTTGCTAAATACCCAGCAAATCAATCCAAGGGCAAACATGTTTTTGCTTCGCAGGATACTTTTGTTGTCAATTTCAAGATCTTTCAGGGCCTCTCTTGTCAATTGTGTGATGGGAACAGGAACTTTGTTGTAATCGATCAGGTTGAGTTCCGTGAATGGATCATCTGTCACAAATTTCGCCTTTTCAAAATTCTTTTGGTTGAAGCTGTCTGAATCAAAAAAAATGGTCCCGCCAGGCATCATAAATTTAGCATTGGCCTTGACAGCTGCAGGATTCATCGCGACAAGTACGTGCGCCAAATCCCCCGGTGTACTGATCTTTTTATTCCCAAACTGAATCTGAAATCCGGAAACGCCGGCTACTGTTCCCTGAGGTGCACGAATCTCAGACGGATAATCGGGAAAGGTAGAAATGTCGTTTCCAAGGAGGGAAGTGGTATCGGAAAACAAGGTGCCGGTAAGCTGCATGCCATCACCGGAGTCACCTGAAAACCGAATTGATACCTCTTCTAGTTCAATTACTTTTGTTTCAATTGACATATTGTTCGAATAAATATTTGCTATTTTTGATCCACAAATTTAAACTTTTTTAGAAAATGGCCATCATAAAAACGTTACGGGGCAAAACACCCGTACTAGGTGAAAATTGTTTTCTGGCCGAGAATGCCGTAGTTGTTGGCGACACTGTTCTGGGAGACAATTGCAGCGTCTGGTTTGGGGCCGTTTTGAGGGGAGATGTTAACTACATTAAGATAGGCAATAATGTAAATATACAAGATAATGCAGTTGTTCACGGCACTTTTGAGAAATCTGCGACCAATATTGGCGACAATGTTTCCATCGCCCACGGCGCCATTGTCCATGGTTGCACCATTCACGACAATGTTCTGATCGGCATGAATGCGGTCGTACTGGACGACGCGGTCATTCACAGTAACTCCATTGTTGCAGCCGGAGCAGTTGTTACAAAAGGGACGGTCGTTGAATCCGGCTCCATATTTGCAGGATCCCCGGCAAAAAAGATCAAAGAGATCAGCATTGAATTGATTGAGAGCGAGATCAACCGCATTGCCAATAACTACCATACTTACTCAAGTTGGTACAAAGAGAGATGAGACATGAGACATGAGACATGAGACATGAGAGAACGAAATCTTCTGTCTTATGTCTCATCTCTTATCTCTTTTTTTACTATTTTGCAGACAAACTAACAAATAACAATATTTATGTCTAAACCCACTTCTGCAGGAGCTCAACCGAAAGCTTCCAATATGATTCCGATGGTCATTATTGCGGTACTTTTTTTCATTTTTGGCTTCGTCACCTGGCTCAATGGAATTTTGATTCCTTACCTTAAAATTGCCTGCCAGCTGACCAATTTCCAGGCCATGTTCGTCGCATTTGCCTTCTACATTGCCTATTTTGTGATGGGACTGCCCTCCTCCTGGGTTTTGAAGAAAACTGGATTCAAAAACGGAATGATGGTAGGCCTTTGGGTTATGGCCCTCGGCTCAATCATATTTATTCCCGCAGCTGCCACAAGAACCTACGGACTGTTTCTCACCGGACTCTTCGTCATGGGAACAGGTTTAACAATTCTGCAAACTGCTGTCAATCCATATGTAACCATCCTTGGTCCCCGCGAAAGTGCGGCGCAGAGAATAAGCATCATGGGAATTTGCAACAAGATGGCCGGTGCTATCGCGCCTCTTATTTTGGCCTATTATATTCTGAATGATGGCGATTCCTTTGTGGCAAGTCTGGCAAAAATGGACGAATCAGCAAAAGATATTGCCCTGAACGAACTTGCTCATCGTGTAATTGGTCCCTATTCTGTGATGACGGTCATCTTTTTTTTACTCGGTATCGGGGTTCGCTACTCACCGCTGCCAGAAATTGAAGCGGAAAGTGACGATGAAATGGAATCCAATGGTGTAGCTGCAAAGACTAGTATCTGGCAATTTCCACACCTGATTCTTGGTGTCATTACACTCTTCTTCTATGTTGGGGCTGAAGTCATAGCGGGAGATACCATCATCCGTTACGGAATGTCTCTTGGCATAGAAATTTCAAAAGCGAAAGTCTTTACCTCCTATACACTGATATCCATGACAGTGGCCTATATTTTGGGAATTGTCCTCATTCCAAAGGTTATCTCTCAGCGTTTTGCTTTACAGTGGTCAGGAATTCTTGGAATTATTTTCCTGATGTGCGCCGTTTTCACGACAGGTATTACTTCAGTTTTCTTTATTGCCATTCTTGGATTTGCAAATGCGCTGGTTTGGCCGGCTATCTGGCCCCTCGCCATTCACAACCTGGGTAAATTCATCAAAACCGGCTCCGCTATGTTGATTATGGCTATCCTCGGTGGTGCACTGCTTCCACTTCTTTGGGGTAAATTGTCTGACATTTATGGTTCCCAACTTGCGTATCTTGTCATGCTACCCAGTTATATACTATTTATCTATTATTCGATCTGGGGTTACAAGAAGAAGAATTGGTAGAAAATCAAATAGGAGAGTTGTGAGTTGAGAGTTGTGAGTTTAAAAATTTAACATTTATGTCTGCTATCCCCCGACTTATGTCTTATGTCTTATGTCTCATGTCTCATGTCTTATGTCTCATGTCTCATGTCTCATGTCTCATGTCTCATGTCTCATGTCTTATGTCTCATGTCTTATGTCTCATGTCTCATGTCTTATATCTCATCTCTCACTTTTACCAGTTTCGTTCATAAAATTATTTCTAAATGAAACCTACATTAGTCATTCTTGCTGCCGGAATGGGCAGCCGTTACGGTGGATTGAAACAACTTGATGAAGTTGGTCCCAACGGAGAAGCCATCATCGACTATTCCCTTTACGATGCCATCAGGGCTGGATTTGGGAAGGTCGTGTTTGTGATCCGTCGTGATTTTGAAGAAGCCTTCAAAGCACGTTTCGATCCAAAATTAAAAGGACGGATTGCTGTAGAATATGTCTATCAGGCATTAGACAAACTTCCTGCAGGCTTTACGATTTCACCCGAAAGACAGAAGCCCTGGGGCACGGCGCACGCATTGCTGATGGCCGATGGCACAGTAAATGAACCCTTTGCCGTGATCAATGC
>JANYJT010000035.1 GCA_025358395.1 Bacteroidia bacterium | reverse complement strand
TAATTTGTGTAATCTGTGGTAGGGAATGGGGTTAATTTGTGTTTTTAATTCGTGTAACTGTGAAATTTGTGCAATCCGTGGTTAAGAGGGGTTTGGTGTCTCTTTCTTCAGGGTCTAATCAATTATTCGGGGATTAATGTTAAATTTGTGATCCAAATATTTTGACGATTTCATGGATATACAGGAGATTAAACAACGCTTCAGCATCATTGGGAATGCTCCCGGACTGAACAGGGCCATTGAGGTTGCACTTCAGGTGGCACCTACAGATCTTTCTGTATTAATCAGTGGAGAGAGTGGTGTAGGAAAGGAGTCATTTCCACAAATAATCCACTATTATTCACCCAGAAAACATGGCAAATACATCGCCATCAACTGTGGGGCTATCCCTGAAGGGACTATCGATTCCGAGCTTTTCGGTCATGAAAAAGGATCATTTACCGGTGCCCTGAACGACCGGAAAGGTTATTTTGAAGTCACCGATGGGGGAACGCTTTTCCTGGATGAGATCGGAGAACTTCCCATTTCAACCCAGGTCAGACTTTTAAGGGTGCTGGAAACCGGTGAGTTTATCCGGGTTGGCTCTTCTCAGGTTCAAAAGACAAATGTCCGCGTAATCGCTGCCACAAATTTTGACCTTACAAATGCCATCAAAGAGGGTAAATTCAGAGAAGACTTGTATTATCGTCTCAATACGGTTCCCATCAAAGTACTGCCTCTTCGCGAACGTGGCAATGATGTTCTCTTACTTTTCAGAAAATTTGCCGGCGATTTTGCCGAGCGTTACAAAATGCCCTCCATTCGCCTCAATGAAGAGGCCCAGAAAATTTTTCTGGGATATCGGTGGCCCGGCAACGTCAGACAGTTAAAAAATATTACAGAGCAGATTTCTATTATTGAAACCGATCGGGATATCAACGCTGAAAAGCTGATTCACTATATTCCCACCGAGGATACCGGCCTTCTCCCTGCTTTGTACCACAAGGAATCAGATGCCAGGACCCTGGAGAATGAACGTACAATGATGCTTAACGCCCTGATTGGACTGAAAAAAGAGTTAGATGAGCTCAAGGAAAAATTCAGTCAACTCGTCAAAACTGCTCCTTCCACCGTTAGGGGGGATGAGACAGATGACGGCTTTATGCAATTGTACCATGAAGAAAAAAGCAGCCTTAACCAGGATGATCCTATTTTCCCGGGCTACCTGAAACCAAATACGAAGGCACACATTCAGGATACCGAAGAATTCGTTGAGGAATCCCTCTCAATTGAGGAAAAAGAGATGGAGCTTATTCTTAAAGCGCTCGAAAGGCATAACGGGAAACGGAAACTGGCTGCTGAAGAGCTGGGCATTTCCGAGCGGACCCTTTACCGGAAAATCAAAGAAAATAACATCAGACAAAAATGAGAATATCCCAACCATACCTGAGAATCCATATTCCGATGATGATTTTGCTCCTTGCTTTCACTTCAGGATGCCAAATCAAATACTCCATGAGTGGTGCCTCCATCTCACCGGAGGTAAAAACCGTGTTTGTCGATTATTTCAGGAACCGGTCAAAGGTGATCAATCCAACTTTGAGCCAGACTTTCACTGAAGCCATGAAGGATAAGTTTGTCAACGAGACCGGCTTGTCCTTGAACACAGACCAGGGAGATCTCGAATTTTCAGGCGAAATAACAAACTACGATGTTCGGCCACTTTCTATCCAAAAAAGTGAAACCGGACGAGATTTTGCGTCACAGAACAGGTTGACCATTACCGTCAAAGTTATATTCGTCAACAACAAAGATCACGATCAGGATTTTAACACTTCTTTCTCAGCCTATTACGATTGGGATAGCTCCAAAACCATCAATCAGATCGAAAATGATGCGGTACAAGTTATTAATACACAGCTGATTGATGATATTTTCAACAAATCTGTCGCCAACTGGTAAAAAAAATCAACTATGTCACTAACCAAAGATCAGTTGCTCCTGTTTATCGAAAAACCCGGTTTGCTCAAAGAGCAGACCATTGGTGACCTCAAGGAAATTGTGGACGAATTTCCTTATTTCCAATCAGCGCAACTTCTTTATACCTACAACCTTCATTCCAGGGCCAACTTTCGATACGATGCTTATTTAAAAATTTGCTCAATATACGCGACCGATAGAAGTATACTTTACAGACTTCTCCAGCCAAAATCAATTCGCGAACAATTCCAGAAACAAACCCTAACGGCGGAATCCAAGGTTCAGGAATCAGCTCCGCTTTTTGAACTTTCCGAGGAAAATCTCATTACCATAACTGATTTTCCTGAATTTTCCAACATAGAACCCTTAGACCCGGATATCATCAATTTTGATATGCTAAGTTTCAATCAGCAGGATGAAACTTTCCAACTGGATGAACCAGAGCAAAATCCTGAAGAGTTGCCAACGGTGCAAACGGAGAAAGCAGATTGCAAAACAGCAGAAAAAATTGATTTGATAGAACAATTCATCAAAGTCAATCCGACTATTCAACCCCGAACCGAAATTTTATCTACACAAAAAGAGCAGACAGAGGTAAAGGACGAAGTCGAAAACGAAAAAGATGAATATATAACAGAAACATTATCAAGGATTTATCTCAAACAAGGCCATTACCAAAAAGCCATAGATTCTTTTAAGCGGTTAAGTTTGAAATTTCCCGAAAAAAGTGTTTATTTTGCCCAGCAAATTGAAGAGATAAAAAAATTGCTTAATTAATTCATTATGTACGCATTTATAAGTGTCCTGATTTTCATCGTTTGTTTCTTTATCGTTCTGCTTGTTCTTGTTCAAAATTCGAAAGGCGGTGGACTTGCCTCCTCTTTTTCTAGCAACAATCAAGTCATGGGTGTTCGTAAGACAACAGATTTCCTTGAAAAGGGAACCTGGATCCTTGCCGGAAGTTTAGTTGTACTCTGCATCATGGCTACTGCTTTCCTGCCACGCCAGGGGCAACAGGCTAAATCAGCCATCGAACAACAAATCCAAGGTGTCCAGGATCCAACTGCTTTGCCGACATTTCCTCAGTCAGTTCCTCAAAGCAAAGATTCAGCTAAAACAAAATAACTGAAAAAAGACATATCAGAAGAGCCACTGCAACCACAGTGGCTTTTTTAATTTATGTCATCTTGACAGGCAAAACTGACAACACCCAATCAAATCAATTAACTGAAATTCTGATATTTATAATTATTAACGATCATTGTTACGAATTATTGTTGTAATTTTGTCCGAAATGGAGTTGGCAATGCCTGTTTCATCGTTTTGGCACAAATTCTGATAGGATTGAGTTGTAAAAATTATTATTCACACATAATTACTTAAATAAATTTTTAAAAAATGGCAGAACTTAAAGGTAAAATCCTTGCCGGCAAAGTATTGATCGAGCCGCAGGAAGCAGAGAAAAAAACAGCTGGTGGTATCATCATTCCTGATTCAGCTAAAGAAAAGCCACTCTCCGGAAAAGTTGTTCTGGTTGGTAGTGCTAAAAAAGATGAAGTGATGGAGGTTAAAGTTGGTGATGTAGTATTCTTTGGAAAATATTCCGGTACTGAACTTACCATCGAAGGAAAAGATTACCTGCTTGTTAACCAGACAGACGTTCTTTTCGTCGCTTAATTAATTGATTGTCAAAACATAAAATTTATTCGAAATGGCTAAAGAAATTAAATTCAATATTGAAGCCCGCGAGCTTTTGAAAAAAGGTGTCGACCAGTTGGCCGATGCAGTAAAAGTTACCCTTGGACCAAAAGGCCGTAACGTGATCATTGAGAAAAAATTTGGCGCTCCAATGGTAACAAAAGACGGTGTAACCGTAGCAAAAGAGATCGATCTTGCCGATCCGTATGCAAACATTGGCGCCCATCTGGTTAAAGAAGTTGCTTCAAAGACAGGCGACGATGCCGGCGACGGAACAACAACTGCCACTGTACTAGCTCAGTCTATCATCACCGTCGGACTGAAAAACGTTACTGCAGGAGCCAACCCAATGGATCTGAAACGTGGTATTGATAAAGCAGTATTAAAAGTAGTTGCTCATTTGAAAGGTCAGGCAGTTAATGTTGGCAGTGATTACGATAAGATCGAACAGGTCGCACGAGTTTCTGCAAACAACGATTCTGAAATCGGTAAACTGATTGCCGAAGCCATGCAAAAAGTAAACAAAGAAGGAGTGATCACTGTTGAAGAAGCAAAAGGAACTGACACATATGTAGAAGTTGTTGAAGGTATGCAGTTCGACCGTGGTTACATTTCTCCCTATTTTGTTACAGATACAGAAAAGATGGCTACTGAGATGGAGCATCCATTCATCCTGATCCACGACAAGAAAATTGGCTCAATGAAGGAACTTGTTCCAATTCTGGAAGCTACCCACCAATCTGGTCGTCCATTGATGATTATTGCTGAAGACATCGAAGGTGAAGCATTGGCAACACTGGTTGTCAACCGTTTGCGTGCAGGCCTGAAGGTTTGTGCCGTTAAAGCCCCGGGTTTTGGCGATCGTCGTAAAGAAATGCTGGAAGATCTTGCCATCTTAACCGGTGGAACCGTCGTTACCGAAGAAAAGGGAATGAAATTGGAAGACACCACACTTGAGATGCTTGGGAAAGCAGAAAAAGTGACTGTCGACAAAGAGAAAACCACCATCGTGAATGGTGCCGGCGACTCAGCATTAATTTCTGCAAGAGTCGGACAGATCAAAAAACAGATCGAAACCACAACTTCCGATTACGATCGTGAAAAATTACAGGAGCGTTTGGCTAAACTTTCAGGTGGTGTCGCTGTACTTTATGTTGGTGCTCCTTCCGAAATTGAGATGAAAGAGAAGAAAGCCCGCGTAGATGATGCATTGAATGCAACCCGTGCAGCCATCGAAGAGGGTATTGTACCCGGCGGAGGTGTTGCCCTGATTCGTGCCATTGAAGCACTCGAAGGATTTGAAGGTGATAATGAAGATGAGACAACCGGTATTCTCATTATCAAACGTGCCATCGAAGAACCAATACGTATCATTGTTTCAAATGCAGGGGTCGAAGGTGCAGTAATAGTTCAGAAAGTGAAAGAAGGCAAAGGCGATTATGGCTACAATGCCCGCCTCGATGTATTCCAGAACTTATATGAATCAGGTGTTATCGATCCTGCCAAAGTTACACGTATCGCTCTGGAAAATGCAGCTTCTATTGCCGGCATGTTCCTGACAACAGAATGTGTACTCGTAGAAGAAAAGAAAGATGAACCACAGATGCCAGGTGGCGGCGGAATGGGTGGCGGAATGGGTGGAATGATGTAATTGTCAACCCAAATATATACGACCAGCACTGGTCACAAGTCGAACGCCGGAGAATTTCTCCGGCGTTCTTTTTTATGTATCTATTTCATCTCCATCCTATATTTATTAGAGATAATTATCTTTGACGGCTAAACATTCAACCATGGATATTTTCACCGTATTGGTATTGGCCATCGGCCTTTCAATGGACTCCTTTGCAGTATCCATCAGTTGTGGATTAGCTGAACAAAAGGTCTCTTTTACCCATGCAGTCAAAATTGCTTTGGCATTTGCTGCTTTTCAGTGTATTCTTCCTGTCATAGGATGGTTTATGGGTACCGGCATCAAAAGCTATGTGGAAGGCATAGACCATTGGATTGCTTTTATCTTATTGGCCTACCTGGGAGGAAAAATGATTTACGAAGGGATCACTATGCCGGCCGACAAAAAGGAATCTGATATTTACTCTTTTCGTCACATCATGACCCTTTCCCTGGCTACAAGCATCGATGCACTTGTCGTAGGCTTTTCTTACGCACTTGCGGAAACGCAAAAAATTTTTGGCGGAGCAGTTATCATCGGAGCAGTTACCTTTTTCTTCTCCATGTTGGGCATCAGGATCGGAAAGGATGTAGGAGGCAAATTCGGCTCCAAAGTGGAGATTCTGGGAGGCGTGATCCTAATGGGAATCGGACTCAAGATACTGATTGAACATCTAAAATAGAAGATCCCCGTAAGCAAGAAGCTTACAGGGATCTCTTTGTAGCGGGGGTAGGACTCGAACCCACGACCTCCGGGTTATGAGCCCGACGAGCTACCAACTGCTCTACCCCACAGTATATTTTTTAAAACCAGCTGTGTCGGTTTTGTGGGTACAAAGATAGGCGTTTTTTCCGGTTCTGCAATATAAATGGAAGTTTTTTGTGTATGTTTGAGTTTTCAAGAAAACTGTATCTATGGCGGCAGAAAGAAAGAGAGATAAATTGAAGAAGCTGTTCCAAAATCCTTACCGGATTGTCATCTTCAACGACCTCAACCTTCATATTATCAAACAGATCAGATTTAATGCGCGTACGCTGTTGCTGGGTTTGGTAGGAGCAGTTGTGACCATCATCATAGGCGTTACCATACTCATCGCTTTTACACCCTTGCGGGAATATATCCCAGGTTATCCCTCTGGAGAATTTAGACAAAGATTGATTCAGAATGCACTGATTACAGATTCCCTCGAACAAAAAATCAGCCTTTACGATCGCTATTTTCACGATATGCGCGCCATGCTGAGCGGCGAAAATTCGCTGGATACTGTCGCCAGAAGAGACTCCATCATCCGACCGAACCTGAATGTATTAAAAAGAGTGAACCAGGATAGCCTTTTCAAGGATGAGCTGGAACAGGAACAATTCAACTTCGGCACAGGCAGCACAAGAAAAAGCGGACTGGCAAGCATGCTCTTTTTCCCTCCTCTCAAAGGGATGGTGACAGGAAAACAAGATCTCCCCTCCGGTCATTATGGTGTCGATGTCGTGGCGAAACAAAATTCACGAATCTCTTCAGCCCTGGATGGAACTGTAATTTTTTCCGATTGGACCATGGAAACAGGTTATGTAATGATGATCCAGCATGAGCAGAATATCATAACATGTTACAAACACAATGCCGAACTTCTTAAAAAACAAGGAGATAAAGTAAAAGCTGGCGAAGTAATCGCTATCATGGGAAATACCGGAAAAGAAACGACTGGCCCTCACCTTCATTTTGAACTCTGGGTAAACGGCAACCCAACCAATCCTGAAGATTACATCAGCTTTTAACATTCATTCCAACATGAAAAATATAGCCCTTCTTGGCTCCACCGGATCAATCGGTCAACAGACCCTTGATGTGATCTCTAATAATCCGGATCTTTTCTCGGTCGAGGTACTCACCGCGAACAACAATGCAGACCTGCTGATTGAACAAGCCATAAAATTTTCACCCAACGTAGTCATTATCAGAAATGAAGAGAAATATGCAAAGGTAAAAGATGCTTTATCGTCTTATCCAATAAAAATATATTCCGGGTGCGATGCCATTGCTCAAGTAGTGGAAATGGGTTCAGTGGATACGGTTATAACTGCCATGGTAGGCTTTTCAGGATTATTACCTACCCTCCGGGCTGTAAAAGCAGGTAAGCAAATTGGTCTTGCCAACAAGGAAACTTTGGTTGTTGCCGGAGATCTGATTACCCGTCTTTCAATCGAAAACAGATCAGAGATCATTCCAATCGATTCGGAACATTCAGCCATTTTTCAATGCCTTGTCGGCGAAGCAGAAGATTCGGTGGAGAAAATCATTTTAACCTGCTCGGGTGGACCTTTTCATGGAAAAACAGCCGAACAACTTTCGAAAGTAACTGTCAAAGAGGCATTGAAGCATCCCAAATGGGACATGGGGTCAAAAATTACAATCGATTCTGCCACTCTGATGAACAAAGGTTTCGAAGTAATTGAGGCCAGGTGGCTTTTCGGACTGAAGCCTGAACAGATAGAAGTAGTGGTCCATCCACAAAGTATCATTCACTCCATGGTACAATTTTGCGATGGATCCATTAAGGCTCAACTTGGAATTCCGGACATGCGAATGCCTATACAATTTGCACTGGCATACCCTATTCGCATCAAGAATTCCATTCAGCGATTTAGCTTTGCCGATTGTTCAACCTTTACTTTTACAACTCCCGATACGAAAAATTTTCGTAACCTTGCACTTTCTTATGAAGCACTGCAAAAAGGTGGGAACCTGGCTTGTGTGCTGAACGCCGCAAATGAGGTGTCAGTGAAGGCATTTTTAAACGAAAAAATATCTTTTACAGATATTGCTGTAATTAATGAACAGGTCATGGGACATATTCATTATGTCATTCATCCTGAATTGGATGATTACATTGATTCAGATGAAACAGCTCGTATCTATGCTGAAGAATTGATTCTCAAAATGCAGTAAATAAACAATTTTTTAAAAGATGGTTATACTGATCAAAGCAGCCCAGCTCCTCCTGAGCCTCTCAATACTGGTAATTCTTCATGAATTCGGACACTTTTTATTTGCCAAGATTTTCCGTTGCAGGGTGGAGAAATTTTATCTCTTTTTTGACCCCTGGTTCTCCCTTTTCAAAACGCAAAAAGGTGAAACTGAATATGGCATAGGTTGGCTCCCACTGGGTGGATATGTCAAAATATCAGGGATGATCGACGAATCGATGGACAAGGAACAGATGAAACTTCCCCCGCAACCATGGGAATTTAGGTCCAAACCTACCTGGCAGCGCCTACTTATCATGATCGGGGGTGTACTTTTCAACCTGATACTTGCCCTGGTACTCTATGCCATGATCCTGTTTACCTGGGGCGAAGAGTACCTCCCCACGCAAAATGCCAAATATGGAATCGTTGTATCTGAAACGGGTCGGGAAATTGGGCTAAAGAATGGTGATAAAATCCTTTCTGTTGATGGGAAAGCAGTAGATAGCTTCACCAAAATTGTTCCAACAATCGTATTAGATGGTGCACAGACCATAGAAGTACAACGGGATTCGCAAAGACTAACCCTTCAGATAAAGAAGGAGATTATTCCGAAATTACTTATCGATAAAAACATTCTCTCCCTGCGGGTTCCATTTTCCTGCAAAATCATAGCTTTTGCCAAACAATCTCCGGCGAGAGACGCCGGCATGGAATTGGGAGATGAAATCCTCTCTGTTGACAGTGCAAAATTCCAATTTTATGATCAGTTTGTTGACAAACTGGCAAGCGCCAAAGATACCATTGTCAATATCGAATTCATGCGGAAAGGGATAGCCCTCAGTCGAAAAATTAATATTGGGGCATCAGGATTAATAGGGATTCAAAGATCTTATGATCTTGAAGGTGTATTTGAGTACAAAACCATCAAGTACAGTTTTCTCGAAGCTATACCTGCCGGGATCTCAAAAGGTTACAGGGCTGTCGGTGACTATCTCAAACAATTTAAACTTTTGTTCTCACCAAAAACAAAGGCATATGAATCATTGGGCGGTTTTATTGCCATTGGAAACATCTTCCCTGGAGTCTGGGACTGGGAATCATTCTGGAACCTTACCGCCTTCCTCTCCATCATTCTGGCTGTAATGAATATTCTGCCTATTCCTGCTTTGGATGGGGGGCATGTATTATTTCTACTTTACGAAATCATAACCCGCCGAAAACCCAGTGACAAATTTTTAGAATATGCCCAGATCGGTGGCATGGTGCTGCTATTCTCCCTGTTGCTTTATGCCAATGGGAATGACATCATAAAATTATTTAGGTAAGTAAAGGATAACAGATTAAAACTATTGTTATATTTGCCCCGAACGCTAAAAAAAGGACGTTATGAACTTATTTATATTGGGAGTTTTGAGTGGTGCGCATGTGATAATCATTATCGCAGTTTTGCTCATATTTTTTGGAGGAAAGAAAATTCCTGAATTGATGGGTGGACTAGGAAAGGGAATGAAAGAATTCAAAAAAGCGATGAAAGAGGAAGATGAAACAATTACTCCTCCTGCTGCTACAGAAGAAAAGAAAAACGAACCCCTGAAACAATAATACCAATCGTTTAGAAAAAAAGACTTCGACTTTCATCGGTCGGAGTCTTTTTTTTGTAACGAATCGAAACTTTTTGCGTCTTATAGTTTGATGAATAGGAAATTAATCATAAAAATTAAGCTATGAAAAAAAATTGGCGCAGTCTGATGACAATATGGTTGGTGGCATTCTCACTGATAGCAGTTTCGTGCATCGCCCATATTCATGGAAACGGGAAGGTTGTAAAGGAAGAACGGTCTGTTTCGGGATTTGACCAAATTTCAGCCAGCACAGGTATTGAAGTGACCCTTACACAGGACTCCTTCGAAAAAGTGGTGGTCGAAGCGGATGAAAATATCCAGAAAATTCTTAAAACCGAAGTAACTGGCGGAAAATTGAAGATATACCTGGAAGAAGGCGTTTATTATGCCAAGAAAATGAAGGTATATGTAACCTTAAAACAACTGAAAGCTTTGGAAGCCAGCGCGGGTTCTGAAGTTAAATCTGAAAATCAGATTAAATCTGAGAGTTTAAAAATCAACTCTTCCAGCGGATCCCAAATAAGGATGGAAGTAGGTTGTACCATGGTTTCTTTGGACTCAAGCAGCGGTAGCAAAATGAATGTTTCAGGAACCACACAATCGGTTAAAGCCGGCTGCTCAAGTGGTGCCAATCTCGATGCCTCAAAATTGGTGGCGGAAAATGGAGATGTTACTGCATCAAGCGGTGCTGATATGGATGTCAATGTTACCAAAGATTTGAAGGCCCATGCAAGCAGTGGTGCGGGAATAAAAGTATACGGAAATCCTGCTACCCGTGACACCAATAGTTCAAGTGGTGGTTCAGTACATTACAGATAAAAAAAAGCCCCTCCGCGACATGAGGGGCTTTTTTTATCTGTAATCGATATTTTAGTCCCTTCTCATGATGCCATAACAGATAATCTTAACAATGGCATCAACACTTTTTCCCAAATCATTTGATCTGTATGGTCCGGCAGAGAGCGGCATCTCCAGTCCGCGAATAGCTGTAGTAATACCGATAGCAACCAGTGTAAAATCCTTAATCACAAATTTGTGCTGCCTGGCGCCGTCCAATAAAATCCGCTTCATCATCCTGATCTCCTCCTGATCATACTGGGATTTGATCTTGTCAATGAACTCAACAGCAGCAGTGTCATTTTCAATGGCATTGTAAAAATTCGCCAATTGCCGGTAGGTAGTGATTTTTGTCATCACATAATCACGTAATTTGTCTGCAGGATCCATGTCCTTCTGAAGAACCTTGGCTAATTCTACCCTTAGAATATCAGCCTCTTTCTGTATTACTTCCTGAAACAAATCTTCCTTGCTGGTAAAGTAGTAATAAAGAGAACTTTTGCCCTTTCTGACAGCATTGGCAATGTCGTCCAGCGTGGTTTTTTTGTAACCGAATTTGCTGAAAATTTCCTGTGCGATCGTTAAAATATTCTCACGAACAGCATCTTTTTTTGTGCCTAAGTTTTCGTTGCTCATTGGATTTGGTTGATCATTAATGGCCAAATATAATTATTTTGTTGAAGAAACAACAATTTTGAAGTCTAGCTGCTTCTTTTCCAGATTAGCCCTGAGAATCTCTATTTCGACCTCATCACCAAGTTGATATCGGCGCCTGGACCTTCTTCCGGTAATGCAATAGTTCTTTTCATCGAACTGATAATAATCATCTGTAAGCTCATGCAATGGAACCATTCCCTCACATTTATTCTCTTCCAGTTCGACATAAATGCCCCACTCTGTAACCCCTGAAATTACACCCTTGTATTGCATCCCAATCTTATCTGACATGAACTCGACCTGCTTGTACTTGATGGAAGCCCTCTCAGCATTGGCCGCACGATTCTCCATGTCGGAGGAGTGTTTGCACATCTCCTCATATTTACTGGCTGCAACAGAAGTACCATCCTGTAGATAACGCTCCAGCAACCTGTGGACCATCATATCCGGATACCGGCGAATAGGTGAAGTAAAGTGTGTGTAAAATTCAAAACCCAGACCATAATGTCCTATGTTTCTGGTCGAATATTCAGCCTTAGCCATCGTGCGAATGGCAAGTGTTTCAATCACATTTTGTTCTTTCTTTCCGGTTACGTTGGTAATCAATTGATTCATGGATGCTGAAACAGCTGCAGGAGAATTTGTCATGATTCCATAGCCAAACCTTTTGATAAAATGGTTGAATTTCTCGAGCTTTTCAGGATCTGGTTTGTCATGGATTCTGTATACAAATGTCTTCTCTTTTTTTCTGGCACCGGGTTTCCCAATAAGTTCTGCCACCTTCTTGTTTGCCAACAACATGAATTCCTCAATCAGTTTGTTGGAATCCTTCGACTCCTTAAAAAATACATGGATGGGCTTACCATTTGCGTCGACCTCAATTTTCACCTCTACCCGGTCAAAATCAATCGATCCACCTTCAAATCTTTTGGCCCTCAACTTCTTGGCTAAGTTATCAAGAGCAAGTATTTCATCTTTCATATCGCCTGTTCCGGTTTCAATCACCGCCTGAGCCTCTTCGTAACTAAATCTCCGGTCGGAAAAAATGACGGTTCTGCCAAACCAATCTTTTTGCACCCTGGCATTTTCATCCAACTGAAATACAGCCGAATAACACAATTTTTCTTCATGTGGCCGCAGAGAACATACCCCATTCGAAAGCCGCTCCGGCAACATAGGTACGACTCTGTCTACCAAATATACTGATGTAGCTCTGTTGTATGCCTCCTCTTCAATAATAGAGTTGAACCTCACATAATGGGTGACATCAGCAATGTGTACACCAACCTCCCAAAAGCCATTTTCAAGTTTTTGAATGGAAAGCGCATCGTCAAAATCCTTGGCATCTGCCGGATCAATGGTAAAAGTCGGTACTTTTCTAAAATCCTTCCTTTTGGCAATTTCTTCAATAGAAATTTCCATTGGAATTCTATTGGCAGCCTCATCCACCTTTTCAGGATATTTGTAAGGCAATCCGAATTCAGCGAGGATGGCATGCATCTCAGTATTGTTGGATCCGGCATCTCCCAGCACATCGATGATCTCACCTACAGGGTTGCGCGCATTCTCCGGCCAATCCAGAATTCGGGCTACGGCCTTTTGCCCGTGTTTGGCTCCTTTGAGACTCTCATTTGGAATGAAAAGGTCAAAAGGCATACGCTTGGTTGGCACCAAAAAAGCTGAAAACTTAGATATTTCAACCGTTCCGACCAACGTTTTTTGCGCCCTTTCCAGGACTTCTACCACTTCGCCTTCAGGATCACTCTTTTTTCTTCTGGCAAAAAGGCGAATTTTTACTTTGTCTCCATCAAGGGCATGATTCATATTCGGAGCTTGGATGAGAACAGTCGCATTCAACTCCTCGCAGAAAACCTGCCCAAACCCTTTATTGCTAAGTTCAATGTTTCCGATAATTGTTCCGCCACTTTTGGGCTTCAGCCTGAATCTTCCCTTTGAGACCTCTTCCAGGGCTTCGGCGTCGCGAAGTTCCTGCAGAGCCACACTCACCGGCATCTGGGCTGTCGTATTTTTAACGCCTATCTTTCCGGATAGCTGTTTATAATTGTAGACGTACGATGGCTCCTCATAAAAGAGAGCCATGATCGATGTTTTTAATCCGGCTTTGTTGAAATTGATCGCCTGATCAAGCTTTTTCCCTTTTGCCATGAATTTTTATTTTAGAATCATTAAAGATAATAAAAAATTTCGAACGACTATAGTATCAATTCGAAAATAAAAATTCAGACCAAATTCGTTTCTAAACAATTATATTTGCAAAAAACCGATTCCTACAATTTAAAAGCTTATAGAATGAAGGTCATCAATCTGATACAGTCTTCCAAAAAAACAATGTTCTCTTTCGAGTTGCTACCTCCGATGAAGGGGCAAAATGCTTCCAGACTTTATGAAACCATCGATGAGCTGATAGAGTTCAATCCCAAATACATCAATCTGACTACCCACCGCGACGAGATTGAGTACCGCCAGCTGGAAAACGGGCTGTTGGAAAAAAGAACTGTTCGCAAACGACCTGGGACTGTTGCAATTGCAGCTTCCATACAGCACAAATATGGGATTCCGGTCGTACCTCACGTCGTTTGCGGAGGTTTTTCCAAAGAAGAGACCGAAAACATGCTGATCGATCTCAATTTTTTGGATATCAAAAATATTCTGGCTCTTAGAGGAGATGGGTTGAAATCAGAAAGCTATTTTCTTCCTGAAAAAAATGGTCATTCCCATGCCAATGAACTGGTTGAGCAGATCGTCAATTTGCGTGAAGGTAAGTATCTCGACCCCGACCTAAAAAACAAAAGCTCCCTTGATTTTTGCATCGGTGTAGCCGGATATCCTGAGAAACATTCAGAAGCCTCCAATCCGGAAACGGACCTTTTCTTTCTGAAAAAAAAGGTAGATGCCGGAGCGGAATACATCGTCACCCAGATGTTTTTTGATAACAAAAAATATTATGAATTTGTAAAACGTTGCAGGACTGCCGGAATCACAGTTCCCATCATTCCTGGCATCAAGCCCCTTGCCTTGATGAACCAGGTGACCATGCTGCCCAAGATTTTCAGTATCGATATTCCGGAAGAATTTGCTTCCGAAGTACGGAGATGCAAAACCAACGATGAAGCGCGACAAGTAGGAACAGAATGGGCCATATTTCAGGCCAAAGACCTCATTGCCAATAAGGTGCCTTGCCTCCATATCTATACCTACGGGATTACCGACAACACACGGCAAATAGCCAAAACAATTTTATAACTTAGTATGCATCAACTGGTATTTGCCACCAACAACGCCCATAAACTGAGAGAACTCGGCGAAATTCTGAAAGGAGAATTCACTTTGCTTAGCCTTTATGATATCGGCTGCTCAGACGATATTCCCGAGACTGGTGAAACTCTGGAAGCCAACGCCTCGCAGAAATCCTTCTACATCTGGGATCGATACCAAACCGACTGTTTTTCTGATGATACAGGGCTCGAAGTGGCGGCACTGAACAATGAGCCAGGGGTCCGCTCTGCCAGATATGCCGGCGAAGGCAGAAATTCGGACGACAATGTAGCCAAGGTTCTCTCAGAACTTGAAGGCAAAGAGAACCGGAAAGCCAGTTTCCGTTGTGTGATCTCCCTGATCATCAGAGGACATGAATATTTATTCGAGGGAAGGGTTGATGGCGAGATCATTACAGAGAGAAGAGGTCTTGCCGGATTCGGCTACGATCCGATATTTCGTCCGGATGGTTACGACCAATCCTTTGCGGAAATGGAGGCCGATCTAAAAAACAGCATGAGCCACCGCGGACGCGCTGTTCAAAAACTAGTCAGATTCCTGACCGATGAATATCCTCATCTCCCAGGCGGCCAATGAGGCAGCTTATCCACATCCTGATTTTTCTGCCGCTGTTCGTAACCGGTCAGAGCCGTATCGGAGAGTGGAAAGCCCATGTTTCTTTTAACCCTGTCATTAAAATTGCTGAAACAACCGAATCCATTGTGGCTGCTACTGCCAACGGATTGCTTTTTGCCGACAAAATCACCAACCAGCTCACTACGAAAACCAAAGCTGACGGGCTCTCAGGAGTGGGAATATCCTCTATTGCCTTTGCTTCAGATCCGAAAATACTTCTTATCGGATATGAAAACGGACAGGTAGACCTGATTCAAAATGAGCTAATAAATAATTTTCCCGATCTTACCATGAAAGCCGGCCTTTCAGATAAGACTATTCGAAGGATCGTTTGCGAAGGCAACTTTGCATGGCTCTGCTGTACTTTCGGCATCGTTAAAATTGACTTACTGAAAATCGAAGTGGCTGAAACATGGTATCTTGGGGCAGGAAATGAAACAAAAGCCGTTAATGACCTCATCTCTTACGGCGATAGCTGGTATGCGGCTACCAACAGGGGTCTATTCAAGGCTGCCAAAGTAAATTTCAACCTACAGGATTACCGGAACTGGCAGCAGGTATGGTCTGTTCCACAGGCGGATTCAGAATTCACTTCATTTGCTTTATCAGGCAGTATGCTGTACGCTCATGACAAAAGCGACGACAGACTCCTGGAATGGAACGGAATTATGTGGCAACAAAGGTATCCTGACTTAAGAAATATAAAAGAAATCAGAACCGCTCCAACAGGCCTTATCGTGCTCACCGATAAGAAAGTGTCACTAATAGGCAAAGCCGGAAACACGCTGATAAACAGTTACTCATCAAGCGGTAACTCAAAAGAAATTGATCCAAGAGATGCGCTGATCGCTGACAATGGAACGTTATGGATTGGTGACCACCATGATGGACTGACCCTGCAAATCAGCCCTTCAATCTTTTCACACCTGCTGCCAAACTCGCCAAGCGGCGATCAGATTACCGCCCTTAAAGCTGATCATGAGAATATTTTCACGGCGAATGTCACCACAAACTCAAGTGGTATTCAAGAAGCTTCCATCTCAGTTTTTCAAGGAGGAGTATGGCAAAATTTTACGGACGCTGAGGATGTTGGACTAAAATCCATCGGGCCAATCACAGATTTTGCTTTTAGCCCATTGCGAACAGATGAGTATTGGGCTTCTTCGGCCGGCTCCGGACTCATTTACTTTCAAAAGAATAGGGTGGCAGCCCGTTACAATGAGCTTAATTCAACATTAGGTGCCGTTAATGGATCATGTATCGTAAACAGTTTATCATCTGATGCCCAAAACAATCTCTGGTACACCAATCCTACCGGGAAAGTTCCTATTGGAGGTCTTTTGGCAAACGGCAATTTTTTAAATCTCCCCTATCCGGGGATGAATTATTCAAACATATCAACCGGGAATGCCATCGTAACCGCTTCGGCGATTCATTGGGTTGTTCTTCCCGATGAAGGGTTGTTTGCCTTTAGAATGAAGGGCAGTTTGGAGAATATTTCGGACGATCAGTACCGGAAGGTTGCCGTTAAAAGCCGTTTCAGCAATGGTGCAACTACACTGATCACTCCGTTTAGCGATATCTCTGCCATTGCGGAAGACGCCAGTCATCAACTTTGGGTTGGAACAGGGACAGGATTGGTGGTGTATAGCAATCCCGACAAAATATTCGATGCTGAGGCGTTTTATGGCACACAACCTTCTCTCAATGACGGAGAAGGGATCTTCAAACCTATTTTGGAAAATGAAAAAATCACATCTATTGCTGTTGATGGCGGAAACCGAAAGTGGATTGGCACAGCAAGTTCCGGACTGTTTCTTTTCTCCCGGCAGGGTGATTATCTCTTGCGCCATTTCACCATGCAGAATTCACCTTTGCTTTCGAATCAGATTCTCTCCATTGCTATTTCTTCCGGCAACGGAGAAGTATTTATTTCGACCAGCAGCGGACTAAACTCATTTAAAAGTGATGCCAATTCAGCTGAGAGCAACATGAACATGGCATACGTCTGGCCTAATCCGCTCAGAGAAACTTTTGAAGGAAATGTTACCATCGATGGTCTGACCGAGCAGACAGATGTAAGAATATCAGATGTTGCCGGGAATCTGATATTCCATACCACTTCGTTGGGAGGAAGGGCAATCTGGAATGCACGGAATTCGAAAGGAACAAGGGTCTCAACTGGTGTTTACCTTATTTTCTGTAACTCACCTCAACAAAAAACGACAAAAATCATTAAATTGCTGGTGATTCATTAGGTGATTTAGATTTTGGACTAAACAATCGGTAATTTTTCAATCATTTTGAACCCTTCAAACTTTCCAAACCATGTTCTTCAAGACTGAAGGTATCGTTTTGCATGGCCTGAAATATGGTGATAATGGAAGAATTGTGACCGTATATACTGAGTCTTTCGGAAGATGCTCATTTATACTTCAGGGTATTCATGCAAAAAAATCACCCAACAAAGTCAACCTTCTGCAACCGCTTTTTCTTCTTGAGATGGAGGTTGATCATAAGCAAGGCAGGGAACTTCAGCGTGCAAGGGAACTCAGGGCCAATCACCCCTACCAGACGGTTCCTTATGATGTTGTCAAATCATCACAAGCCATTTTTTTAGCGGAATTTTTATTCAAAGTGCTGAAAGAGGAAGAAGCCAGGCCTGAACTATACCAGTTCCTTAACCATTCCTTCCAAATCTTTGACTTGCTCAGAACCGGAGTGGCCAATTTTCATCTCTCGTTTTTAATCCAGCTGACCCGCTACATGGGGTTCTCTCCATCAGAAAATTATAACGAATCCAGGCCGTTCTTTGATATGGCCTCTGGACTTTTCGTTACCCATAGGCCACCTCATTTATATTATATGGACAAACAAGAGAGCGCTATTTTTGTTGCATTTATAACCAGCTCATATGAGGAAATGGCGAATCTTTCTCTCACTTCATCTCATAGAAACCAGCTGCAAATTAAAATGATAGACTATTTTTCCTTGCATCTGGGTATACAGCTACATATAAAATCATTAACTATTTTACGCGAAATATTTTCATGATTTCAGTAGATAATTTTTGGATAATTAAAATTTTCCCTTCGTTCTGACAATTGCCATTCACATTTTTTTCAGTACTTTTGCAGGATATTAATTCAGTATGACCATTACAAAACTTCCAGCTTCGAAGAAAAACACCTTCGTTACAATGATGGAGATTGCAGAGGAATACAAGGCTACAAACCTTGTGGATCCTATGTCTGGCCTTCCTTGTCCGGATGATTTGATCAACCTTGTTGACAAATACATGCGGGCCGGGAACAACGACTTTTCTCCAAGTGAAGGGGTCGGGTCACTGAGGGAACAGATTGTTTCCATATTCAACAAGCAGAACAACACAGACTTACAAGCCGAAACCGACCTTACCATTACTGCAGGCCCACTGCAGGCCATGTCTACTGCCATCACCACATTTGTCAAAGAGGGTGATGAAGTGATCCTTTTTGAGCCCGTTCAGGAGTCTTTTGCCCAATTGATTGAAATGACAGGAGGACGTCCGATATACATAAACCTCAAGCATCCTGAATACCGGATTGATTGGGATGAAGTGAAAAAGACCGTAACGACCAAGACTAAAATGATCGTTATCAACAATCCCCAAAATCCGATGGGTCAGGTTTTCAGTGCTGAAGATTTTGATCAGCTCAAACGCATGACCAACGGAACGCGATTGGTTATATTAAGCAACGAAACCTTTGGCAACATCGTTTATGATGGGCACCATTTCAATAGCGCCTCTTCAATTCCGGAACTTGCCGCGAAAAGTCTGGTAGTTTCTTCATTTGGTGTCATGTTTAACATCAACGGGTGGGGAATCGGGTACATTGCCGGACCGGAAAAATTGATGGCAGAATATCGCAAAACCCAGCAATACCAAGGTTTCAGTGTTAATACCCCCGCGCAGTATGCTCTCGCCGAGTATTTGAAGCAGGGTCAGAATTTTAAGGAGATTAACGCTTTCTACCAAAGCAAAAGAGATTATTTTATCGAGCTGATGGCTGGAAGTAAATTTGAATTGACTCCGACGAAATCGACTATTTACCAGTTGCTCGATTACAGCAAAATTTCTGATGAACCCGATACGGAATTCGTCATGAAACTGGCCAAAGAATACCAGGTTGCTACCATCCCATTCTCTGCATTCCAGCACGAGAAAACAAAGATGCAGATGATACGGATCTGTTTTGCTAAAACCAATGAATTATTGGAAGAAGCTGCCTATCGGCTGAAAAATGTACCGGTAAAATTCAACAAGTGATAAGCTGTACCTGGAGTACTTAAAGTTAGGAACTCTCAAAATTGTAGTTTCCTGATTCAACTAATAAACCCGTTTAAAGCGTAACTCTAAGTACTTGAAGTACTCCAAGTACTCTAAGTACTTTTTTAATGGCCTCATAGTTCAAGGGATAGAACGGAAGTTTCCTAAACTTTAGATTCGCGTTCGAGTCGCGGTGAGGCTACTAGGTGCCGGACTGTATCAGTCCGGCACCTTATTAATCAATCAGTTACAAAACCAAAAGGCTTAAAAAATAGCTGATTTTGCTGCAAAATTGCTAAGAACGATAGAAAAGTTCGGAAAATGCTGCAAAAAAAATGAAGCCACAAACGACATTTGGGAAGAAAAAAAAAGAAGGATCCCACCTGTTTTATATCCAGGTGATCATCGAGCGCGAACGCGTCCAGATCAACACCAAAGTCAGTGTATTGCCTGCCGACTGGGATGAGAAGAAAGGCATCATCAAAGGGAAAGGCACCGATGTATCTGACAACAACCTGATCATTGAGAACATTCGTGCCAGGATTAACCAGATCCTGGTTAAATACAGGCTCAGCAATAAAAAACTCACTGTTCAGCTATTCAAATCAGAATTTTCCAACCCTTCCTATGAAACAGATTTCATCGCGTGGATGACCCAGGAGATCAAAGCCAAGAAAAACGAGGTCGGAAGGTTCTTTTTCAGCTTGTTGAGTTGCTTTTTTGTCACTATTTTTAGTTATTATTATTGTGCCTTATTTGTTCCCGAACGGGGTTATATTTGTTCATAAATAGTTCAGTAAATATTATACTATATTGCAATATATTGCTATTTATAACGCAATATTTTGCATTAATTTTTAATTATTTTCTATCGTGCTGAAAATAAAGGATATAAGAAATTCTAAAAACATGACTTTGGATGATTTATCATTGCGAAGCGGGGTTTCCAAGCGCATGATCTCAGCATATGAAGCAAATGAAAACGATATTACACTCTCAAAATTGCGAAATATCGCAATGGTATTAGACGTGAGTATACTTGAATTAATCGAAGATGGCTCAATGATTAAAACACCACCAGAATATTCTGTGTCGAATGTTGATCAAGAGGCGAACGTTAAGGACAAGGATGAAAGTTGTAAAAAGTGTTCTGATAATAATGCCACCATTAACTCTTTGAATGGTTATATCAGGGTTTTGGAGAAAAGAATTGAAGAATTGGGAGGTAATTTGAATTCGGACCGTCCCCTGCCCAAAACAGGTACAAGGTCGCCTTAGTAGTAGTACATCGGGCTTTTATCGTCTTAATGCTCTCCAGCCAAACCGACATCATTTAGTTTTTTAAGTAACCAAAAGTGAAGTGTGAAAAAAAGTAATACCATAATCATGAAACCTACCTTTACATTTTTCCTGCTATTCATCACAATAATTGCCTGTGCTCAGCAATTCAGTGATGTTGTTGAAGTACCTAACAAAACCTCCAAACAATTATATGCTTCAGCCAGAGAATGGTTTGCATTGACATTTAAATCTGCGACCGATGTGTTGAAGATGGATGATCCGACCGCCGGCAAACTAATTGGAAAAGGATCCTCGCACATATCCGATTCCTTTGTGATGAGCGGAGGTATTATGAATGTGCCGATTACGATGGATTGGTATCCATCATTTACGATAAGTGTTGCCGTAAAAGATGGAAAGTATAAGTGCGATATCAGTGAAATTTTCATAAGAAGTCAGGTTAAAGGAAGTACAATTGAAACTCCTGAATCTCCGTTTAGCGAGTTCCAATCTCAAAAGGAATTCTATAAAAATGGCAGGGATCCGGAATGGTATTCCAAAAATGTACCTGGAGCAGAAAAGTTTTCCAGGGGTAATATAAAAAAAGCAGCCCAAGTTTTCGAATCAAATTATAGGCTAATTACAAAGACTGAGGATGAGTTTGCAGACCTTCTCGCTGGGCTGCAAAAAAAAATGAAAGAAAATGATAATTGGTAAATGAATACAGGTCTTCCTGTAATCAGGAAGACCTGTATAAAAGTAATAATCACCTAAACCAATAAAAGATGCAAACACAATTTTTGGTTTTGACCACACCGGAAGGGGATGAAGTGTTGGTTGGAATAGCCAATATAGCGTTTATCGAAACTAATCCGGATAATCCCAATCAAACTGCAATAAGGTTAAATTTTGTGCCACACAAAGATGGGGTTCCGAGAACGATCTATGTTAAGCAGGATCTGGATTTGATAAAGTCTCTTCTCGGGATTAGGTAATTCATATTTATATGTCATTTCCCTGTTTTGCTGCAAAATTTCGGCTTTTTAAAACTTTAACAACATGATATATTGATGATTAACAAACGGTTCGTGAGTCGTGGTGAGGCTACAATGCACCTAATCCAATCGGATTAGGTGCTTGTTTTTATTCTGGATTTATATAATTTTTATCTCTTATCTCTTGCATCCCTGATCGCTTCAAATAAATATACCTCAGTAGAAACCACACAATCAAAGCACTCACAATGGCATAGAAGAATGCTGAACTGCCGAAAAGAGGTGTATCAGGCTGGTTCGGTTCAAGACCTTCCCTCGTGACAAAATATATGATCACGCCTGCAGCGTTGTTGACAAAATGGGCGATGATTGGAAGCCAAAGGTTACCAGTCCAATAAAGTAGATATCCAAATAGCGCACCAAGCAACAGTCGGGGAATAAAACCGAAAAATTGAAGATGGAGGGCACTAAAAAGAATGGCGGTAATCCATATCGCCACATGGTTGTTCCCCGACATCTTCAGAATCAATTTCTGAAGCAACCCCCGAAATAGTAGCTCCTCCCCGATGGCCGGCAACACTGCAACAATAAAAAGATTGCCCAGCAATCCACCAAAGCTTTTGGTTGAAAGAAATGCCTTAGTAATCTCAGTGGCCTGATCCTCAGAAGTATGCATCCATTTCTCCACCGTACTCATCCAGGAAGGCAACGAAAGCTGTTGGTTTACCAATGATAACCATTCAATCATTGGTCCACTAAACAAGATAACCGCACTAACTAATACCAGCATCTTCAGGTCAGGCTTTTTTGAAA
>JANYJT010000304.1 GCA_025358395.1 Bacteroidia bacterium | reverse complement strand
TCGTCATACTATCTCCTTTAGCTATCTGGTCTCTCCCTTCAAGAATCTTAATACGCTGTTCGGCAGTTGTTTGAAACTGTTTAAAATCTCCCAGCTCTCAGTATCCCTAGCAGAAGGATAGTTGCGATAATTGATTTTTTTTATATTGGCTTATTAGTGGTTTTTGATTCTACCAAACTTAACAATTCAGATTTAAAAATGGGTGACCAATGTATAAGCGTGGCCATTCCCACAGGAACGCCTGCATTGATTGATTTATCGCAAATTCTGGCGAGTTTCGGAGACCGTGCTTATACAGAGCTGCCATTGGGAAATTAGTCGGTCCAAGCATGTTAAGTTATGCAGGGACAGCGGGATGATTGTATGGCGCGTTGATTGGCAGATCCCTCCCTCTGGTCGGGATCTCATTGATTTGCATCACATTATATATAATCAGGCCTCCAAAATTCGAATTGGGACACCGGTAGGGGTAATTTAATCCCAATTGGTTTCAATTGAGACGCCCGGCCGGTCGTCTCTACAATGATAATCCCATCAATCAGGGGGGCGCCCGGCCGGGCGCCCCACGCACGTCCCACAACAATGAAACACGTAGAGACGTCCGGTCGGACGTCTCAATCCGTCCAGGTGTTTAAATCAGATCGGGCGTCTCAAACCGGCAAGGCGTTTTAATGCAACCGAACGTATTGACACATTTCATACCAGACAAAGGAGACACCCGGCTGGGTATTTTGATTTATGTATATTTCATGCACAATAAACTGAAAATCTCTTGGGAAATCTCACTGCAGCAAGATAAATATTTATGCAGATTTAAACTCCTACTTTAAATTTACATAGATTATACCAAATAATTCATTATTTTTATGCAATTTTAAAGTTATATTTTAAATCTGCATAAAATGTACATTTCACGTGAGGTTTACAACGAGCTGATGGTAGCTTGCAACACCTTCCCGGTAGTCACAATTACCGGTCCAAGACAATCGGGCAAAACCACCCTGTTGAAGAATGTATTTCCTGAGAAGAAATATCTTTCCCTCGAAGATCCTGATACACGGCAATTAGCCCTGACCGACCCCCGCTCCTTCCTGAGCCAATCGGAGAACGGGATGATTATTGACGAAATTCAAAGGGCGCCAATGCTCGTATCCTACATCCAGGGGATTGTTGACAACCTGCAACAACCGGGTTACTATATTTTGTCGGGAAGCCAACAATTCGAACTATCCCTAACCATTTCCCAATCGTTGGCCGGACGAACCGCCATCTTGCGGCTGCTGCCGTTTTCCATTCATGAAATTCAGGTTGTCTCGGCAAATTCGACCACAGAAGAACTTCTTTACAGAGGCTTCTATCCACGAACTTACACGTTGCCTGCAATCAACCCAACCCGTTATTACAGCAGTTATTTGGAAACCTATATCGACAGGGACCTGCGCCAACTGCTTCATGTGAAGGATCTCAGGCAATTCGAACTCTTCGTGCGCCTTTGTGCGGGAAGGGTCGGGCAGGTTTTTGTTGCAGGTAACCTTGCCAACGAGGTGGGCGTATCTGTTCCCACTATCCAGTCGTGGCTTTCGATATTGGAAGCTTCCTACATCGTCTATTTGCTTCGTCCTTTCCATGCAAACCTCAACAAACGATTGATCAAATCGCCGAAAATTTTCTTCTACGATGTTGGTTTGGCGGCATTTCTTTCCGGCATCACCGAGCCGTATCAGCTTAATAACAACCCGCTTAAGGGGCCGTTGTTCGAAAATATGGTAGTGATGGAAATATTGAAAAGCAAATACAACCATTTCAAGCCTTACCAACTATATTTTTACAGAGACTCCAATCAAAACGAGGTGGATTTAGTTCTGGATTACAGTACCCACCTCGATGCTTTCGAGATTAAATCGTCACAGACTTTTGACACCAGCTTTTTAAAAGGGCTAAACCATATCCGGAAGCTTCTTCCTCAAAAGATAAGGAATACAACGGTCTGCTATTCAGGCGAAACGGAGCAAACAATCGGAGAAAACAAATTGGTCAATTTCAAAAATATCGCGAAAGATTAAAACATCCACGCAGATTTGGAAGTACCCATCTCCCTTCATTGCTGGCAAACTGACGATGTAGGCAACCGCATCGGAGCCTACGTGGTGGGCGCCCGTGCCACGCAGAAAGCCTTTTTAATCGCCCTGCTGGAACCGACACAAGTGCTGGTAAAACTCGAGGAGGCCGGACAAAATTTCGAGCGCCTGGACATGCTGGAAGAGCTAAAA
>JANYJT010000302.1 GCA_025358395.1 Bacteroidia bacterium | reverse complement strand
CTTCAAAGACAATTGTACCGAACCGGTCAACCAGATCCCGACTTAACTTATGGGCAAAATCTGATCTACGGTTGGCGATCTTTTCATGTATCTTTGACACAATCATCAAAGATCGCTTGCGTTCCGGTGTTCCCTTTGTCACGGATAGATTAATGATTTTAATCGTTTCCTATTAGGTAATGATACGTGATTCCATATAAATATGAGCGCTGACATTATTGTGCAGACTAGCATGAAATAAATAAACAGTAGTGGAGATTGCATGAACACAAATCCTTTTAGATTTCTATATCGTTCCGGGAAAATATATTTGTATTCTACTATAGACCATAAATTAAAATCACTTATAATCCAATCGTAAATGAACTTGTGTTTGCGGTCGTTGTTTTTTATAAGGTCAACTAAATTTATAAACCCGAATATACTATGTACATATGCAAGTTTTGATTCTACAGGTTGGTCTCTTATTTTATTTTTTAGTATTAGGGTTGCCGGGACTTCCAATACAGATAACGATTTGTTTTCATTACATGCACTGAACATTATAGCAAGATGTGGGAATCCGGTCGTAAGATATTCATATCCGTATTTTACAGAGTCACGGATTGTAGCAGTGCGCAGGATTGCGCAACTTATAAGACCTAATCCGTGGTTCATATTATCTAATAAATCTTCCATAAGGTATCGGTCTTGCTTTTCATTAGAGTTATCTAATCTGAAATAAAACAAATCTACATTGCAAGATAGTCTACTCATTATTTCCGGTATTGCATTTAGAGTGATTGTATCATCATCACTTAATACCCAAACATAATCGTACGGTAATGAAATTACATATCCATTTAAGATGTTCGGGTTTGCACCTAAGTTCGCTATATTGTGATTGATAGTGATATTAGGATGCGGGTATTTTATTTTTAAATCTTTGTATCTACTATCAATAGATGCATTATTGTTTATGATTACTGATATCGGATAATTATCAAGATGTGGTGTAATTAATTCAAGTTGTTCGCACAATCTATCGTACCGATTATAAGACGGAATATAGATTAATAAAGTAGGAGTTGTCATTTACAACAAGACTCCTTTTTAGGTTCTTTTGGTTGTATTGCTTTTTTAAGTTTTCCGGATTCATAGTCACGAGCATAATCTATTATCGGACACACAAAATTCATATCAGTTATATGTTCACATAGATGGTTTGTATTACAATAGTATCCTAAAGATGAGTGGTCACTTTTGAATAAATACTTGCACGGTATTTTAATCAGCTCCTTAATATAGTTTAATAACTTGGATTTTATTTAGCTCTACTGCTATTGTTAATATTTTATGAGATATGATTATACATGCAATTCCTATTAAAAGAAGAGGATACATTTTAAATGTGTATCCGATCATTGGAACAGATTTGTTGACTTCGGTTAATTGATAATAGATAAAGAATCCTAATATGGTGCAAACACCTAACATCCCAACAGCTCCACCGATTGCTGCTATACCAACGGAATCAAAACGATCAATGAATTTGTTGATCGCGTTCATTATGTTATTAGGTGTGAACATAATTACTGTGCTTTTTTCTCTTTGCTTTTGCGGTCGTTAATTTCACGGAGTCTTGCTTTATCTACAGAAACTTGTTCTGCGGTTTTTACTTCTAATGGCGGTAACCTGTTATAGAACGTAACCGCACATTCAACAATACCGTAACATATAATTAACAATCCGCCGAGTTGGATCATTGACGGTTTTGTAGTATAGAGTTGTGTAGGGTCTGTAAAGATTAGGAATATCCCGAATACGGTTGATGCTGCATATACTAAATATCCGATTACGGTCGCAAACTTACCCATGCTTTGTTTGTCAAGTGCCATATTTAATCTCACTCTCTCTTTGGGTATGTCCATTTATCAACATCTATAGAAATAGCAACCCAACCGGGTTTAACAATAACTTTCCCATCAGAACATTCAAGATAATGTGTTTCGCTTTCACTTATATATAGCGCAGTAATATTTTTGGATTCAATCTTACAATCTAAGTAAAGATACGTTCTTCTTTTTTCATTAGGTTTGAGTTCCACCCATTTTCCGACGATCATAATAACTCACTTATTGTTCAGCATACCGCCCATTGCGTTCAGAACCCCCATTCCAACCACTGCACCTATACCGGCAGTCACAATATCAGTTGTTGATTTTGCTACTCCATCTAAATGGGTTTTATCTTCTTTCCCCTCTTTCGTTTCTTTTTTCTTTTTTGATTTTGAACCGGTCGGATCATCTGCATCGCGGTCATTGATACTATCAATTATTCCATCGAATCCGCCTTTCCCTTTTTTTTTAGATTCCAGTTTTTCTTCTTTATCTTTCTTTTTAGATTTAGTACCGGTCGGATCGTCATCGTCCCGTTTACGGATATTATCAATCATACTGTCAAAGCCGCCACCTAATTTCTGTGTCGGGTTTTTTTCAGTAATATCTTTCTTTTTATTTTTCAGTCCGACCGGATCATCTACATCGCGGTTCTGGATACTGTCAAGCATTTTATCAATTCCACTTTTTGCCATAATTACTCGCACCTGTCAATATTTGGATCTACTAGTTTAAACATCAATGAATAATTTTTAGTATCATCCATTTCTGATATGATCTGATTCAGGTACGTTTTAATTTCTTTTCCGGTTCCGTCAATTTCTGCAATTTTTACCATAGTTCACTTCCACTTTAATGTGTGTCCATCAGTCGATGCGCAATTGAATCTTTTTTTAAGTTCTTTTTCTACAAGCACCCTGTATAAGTGATTGTCACCTTTTGCAATATCTGATAACGTATCGATATCGTCAAGGATTGTAAATAATGTTTCTGCGTGTTTTTTATAGTTCGTCATGGTTTGATTACCTCAATTGATTGTGTTTTGTAATAGTATAAACATGTGCATTACATAAATATTAATCCGTCGTTTTGTTACAAAGTGTTATCTGATATAATGACTTTAAATATCACTCATTTTTGTGACTACTCCCGCGAATAAATTCGCGGGCATCTGACGTGTACTGTTGAAGTGGTACACGCACCGGATTGTAGCCCCAATCCGAGAATGTTCCGGGCAGCATTAACGTCACGGTCGATAGAAAGACCGCAAATGGGACA
>JANYJT010000294.1 GCA_025358395.1 Bacteroidia bacterium | reverse complement strand
AAAATCTAGCCATACATTTTTAAGGCTCTGCGGCCATAGTGATTTGTTCGCTGATGGTGTAATTCACATTTTCCTTTGGTTGGATTGCCAGCGCCTGTTCAACTACAGCCACCGCCATTTGATTTTGCAGGTTTTGGGCTTCCACAAGGCATTTCTTTAACTCCTCACACATAGCAAAAAGTTCATCGACTTTGGCAACAATACGGTGCTGTTCGGCAATAGGTGGTAATGGAATTATAATATTTCTTAAATAGCCTAAGGAAACAAACGGTTGTGCTCCGCCGATAGATTTGTTCTGTAAATCTAGGGCAATGTGCTCCATGATTTTTTTCACAAAAAAAGGCGATGTATATTCCATGTTGTAATATTTAAAGAGAGCTACATTCTTAATACTGAATGGTATATCATCATTTACCATAACCTGATTGCCCAAGTTCCCTCCTATCATTGAGAACAAAATGTCTAATCGTTCAACATTTGATCGTTTAGATATTTCAAAATGATCTTCTGCTGAAATTCTTTTGGCTTCATCAAATTTTATATTACCATTTTCAAAATTCTTGCTGGTTACCAATGGATACGTGTTTTCACCCGATGCTTCTTTAGGTGTATCATGGGTACCATCCCTAACATCAATAGCATCATTTAATCGTACCCATTCCCATCCTTCAGGCAATTTAAAAGGTCTTTCATCGTCGGTAATTTCGGGGAGAGGTGCTTGTTTCTTTATTTTACCTTCTTTGACCAATCGTGCCTTTTCTTTGGCTATCTTTTTCAGCAATTCACTGGCGGGTTCATCTTCCGGGTTTTGTGGAACGAGTTTACCCATTACGGCCAACTGTAAAATGGCTTGTTTGAGTTGGTCGATGCTATGTTCGGTGGAAAACAGGATGCCGAAATGGTTGGCAATTCGTTGCCAGGACTCATCAAAGGAATTGGAATTTTCGGGATCGGTCAACGAGCCAAGCAAGGTTGAAACCAAAGTTTCGTGGGCTACATTGCTGTTCGTTTGTTGGTTTTCCAATTCGTCACATAAGGCCATTAGCTCATCCACTTTAGCAACGATACGGTGTTGTTCAGCAAGAGGCGGAAGTGGCATTAAATATTCTCTTAATTTTCCTAATGAAATAAAGGATTGAACTCCTCCAAGAGCTTTTTCTTTCATTTCGATAGATGCCAGTTTTAGAAAAAATTGAAGATAATTTGGCGAAGACAACTTTCTGGAATAATATTTAAAAAGGGCAACATTCTTTATGGCAAATTCAACATCAACATCAACAATAACTGGATTACCTATTGTTCCAATCATTGCAAATAAAATGTCACCCTTATCAACCTTTGAGCGTTCATTGATCTTTATAAAATCTTCTTCTGAGATATAAGTTATATCTGAGAAATCAAGTTTGCCGGTATAAAGGTTTTTACTGGAAACCAACGGATAACCTTCTAATTTTTTTTTTGGACTGTCGTGAGTGCCATCACGTACATCATAATAGTCAGATAATCTTACTAATTTCCATCCTTCAGGTAAATCAATCAGCTTTTCATCATCACCAACGTCAGTCAATGCCGCTTGTTTCTTGATTTTTCCTTCCTTGATGAGCTTCCTTTTTTCAACCTCTATTTTTTTCAGTAATTCGCTGGCTGGTTCATCATTCGGGTCATGCGGAACGAGTTGGCCGCGTACGGCAAGTTCCAAAATCAGTTCGCGTAGTTTTTTAATACCCAATAAACTTTGGTTGCTGGCACTTCGTCCGCGATTGCTGGTCTTCAGTTCCTGTGCAGTTGTCCAAAGGTCTATTTTATCTATGATTGTGTTCATATATAGTGTTTTACCACAAAGGACACCAAGGTCTTTTCACGAAGGACACCAAGAATTTATTTTAACGTTGTGATCTTTGTGCCTCCCTTTGTGTACGTTGTAGTTAATTATTTGCCGGTTAGGGCTTCGCTTAAAATAGCTTTCAACTGATCACGAATGCCGGAAATACTTTTCTGTTGTTGCTCATATTTCCGCAACAAATCTTCAGGATCGTGACTGATTTGTTCGCCCACGTGCGGATTTTTGATGTCAAGGTTATAATTACGGGTTTTTATATCATCAAGCGAAACTTTCCAAGCTTGTTCGTTCTCATCCCGTGAAGTAAAACCATCGGCTTCGTTACCCCACCAGTCTATTTCGGGTTGAAACTCTTCGAAACGCATGGGTTTACCTTTATTGTAGCTCTTTACGCCTTCAGGATAAGGATGTTCGTAATACCAAACAGTATCGGTTGGCTGACCTTTGGTAAAAAATAACAGATTGGTTTTAATGCCTGTATATGGACTGAACACGCCATTCGGAAGTCGAACAATGGTGTGTAAGTTACATTCTTCGAACAACTTTTCTTTGATACGGGTTTTAATACCTTCACCAAAAAGGAACCCATCAGGTAATACCAAGGCGGCACGGCCATGAAGTTTCAACAGGTGAATAATGAGTGTCAGGAACAAATCAGCGGTTTCGCGTGTGCGGAAAGTAGCCGGAAAGTTGTTCTCTATCCCATCTTCTTCCATACCGCCAAATGGCGGATTGGTTACAATCACATGCACCCGGTCTTTAGGGCCATAGTCGCGCAATGGTCGGCTCAAGGTATTATCGTGCCTGATGTTGATGGGTGAATCGATGCCGTGTAAAATCATATTGGTCGTACATAGCATGTGCGGCAAGGTCTTCTTTTCCACTCCATGAATGGTACTTTGTAGTATTTCTTCATCGGCGGCTGTACGCACAAAGTGTTCGCGTTTGTATTCAATTACATTCGACAGGAAACCGCCAGTTCCACAAGCAGGGTCAAGTACCAGTTCGTCAAGCTGTGGTGCTACCCGATCTACAATAAAGGTCGTAACAGCTCTTGGCGTGTAAAATTCTCCGGCGTTCCCTGCACTTTGCAGGTCTTTTAATATTTGTTCGTAGATGTTACCAAACGTGTGGCGGTCGTCTTTGGTGTTAAAATCGATCTCGCAGATTTTGTTGATCACCTGCCGCATCAGCGTACCCGATTTCATATAGTTGTAGGCGTCTTCAAACACATTATGAACCACTTGTGCCCGTACATTTTGAAGATTCAGTTTGTCTTTTAATGTTGGGAAGAGTTGCATGTTTACAAAATCCGAAAGCACTTCCCCGGTCATTCCTTCAGGGTTTGCAGCCCAATTTCGCCAACGTAGGTGCAAGGGCAGAGGAGATTTATACTCGTCTTCGGTCAATTCCAATTCAGCTTCGCGGTCGTCAAATATCTTTAAAAAGAACATCCACACCAATTGACTGATTCGTTGGGCATCACCATCGACACCCACGTCTTTTCGCATAATGTCCTGAATGGATTTGATTATGCCTGATACATTGCTCATGCTAATTTTTCCTGATTAAATAGTTCGTGTTCTAATTCCTGAAGGGCTTTGTCGTAATTGGCTTTCCCACCAAAAACCTGATTGATAATTTCCATTGGAGTACCCATGTCGCTAAATGGTTTTAACTTCAGAATTTTGGTGTCTTCAATGGATGTGATCCCTTTATCGGCGTATTTATCGAGTAAACTGTTTAGAATCGCCCGGGCTTGTTCGCCATATTTGGTAAAGTAGTTTCTTTTTTTCACATTGTTAGCTCTTTCTTTCCTTGTCAACGGAGGTTGATCGAATGCTATGTGACAAATTAAGTCAAAATCGCCGTAATCTTTTCCGATTTCTTCAGCCAGATTTTCCAAAACAATCCCATGTTCTTCCAACATTTCAATGATAGCCTGTTTCTTCTTGCTATTGTTCCATGATTTCAGGAAGTCATCCAAAGTGGCATATTCAGTTTGTACCTGTTTGCGTGTAAAATCGCGGTACGATTCGGTGATTAACTGGCCATTGTCGCCGTAATATTCAATTCGTTCCGAAACAATTCTGGCCGGAACACCACTAACATATACTTTTCGGCTCCCGGTTTGCTCTTCTTCATCTTCCCCTTCTCCTTCATCTTCAGGGTCTTCAGGATCAGGTGGAACAGGGTCGTCATCGTCGCCGGGTTCATAAATCACCACCGGGTCACCGTCAAAATCGGGGTCACGAAATAATTCCGTTGCCCGCTTGAAATCCATAATGGTAAAGAACATCTTGCCAAAATCTTCTTCAATGCGTGTTCCACGTCCGATGATTTGTTTAAAAGTGGTCATCGAACGAATGGTTTTATCGAGCACAATCAATTTGCAGGTTTTGGCATCAATACCAGTTGTCATTAGTTCTGAAGTGGTAGCAATCACCGGAAATTTACTTTCAGGATCGATAAAATTATCCAGTTCGGCTTTCCCTTCCACGCTATCGCCCGTAATACGCATCACATATTTGGGGTTATCGGTTGCCAGCTTTCCGGCGGCGTTTACAATGGCAACCCGCATTCGTTCGGCATGGTCAATATCTTCGCAGAAAATAATGGTTTTATCAAATGGATTGGTAGCAATCAGCAATTTCATCACCCGTTGGGCAACCAATTTTGTACGTTGGTTCAGCACCAAAATCCGATCCATATCGACCTGATTGTAGGTGCGGTTTTCGATTTCCTGTTCCAAATCATCTTTCATTCCAACAGGCGGGGTCCAGCCTTCAATATCTTTATCAATGTCTATGCGCACCACCTTGTAGGGAGCCAGGAATCCATCCGCAATTCCTTGTTTTAAACTGTAAGTATATACCGGTTCGCCAAAATAGGTAATGTTTGAAACGTATTCAGTTTCTTTTGGTGTGGCTGTCATACCGATCTGAATGGCGCCCGAGAAATAGCTCAGGATTTCACGCCATGCTGAATCGTCGGCAGCACTTCCACGGTGGCACTCGTCAATCACAATCAGTTCAAAGAAGTCGGGCGATACATTTTTGAATATTTTGTCGCTTTCATCGGGGCCAGTTATGGCCTGATATAAGCCAAGGTATATTTCGTATGACGGATCGATTTTCCGGTTTTTAATTTTGGTCATCACCGAACCAAACGGCTTGAAATCGTTAATCAGCGTTTGATCTGCAAGGATATTACGGTCAACAAGGAATAATATGCGTTTGACCTGTTTAGCTTTCCACAATCGCCAAATGATTTGAAAAGTAGTGTAGGTTTTCCCCGTGCCGGTCGCCATAACAAGCAAAATTCGTTTCTGTCCCCGCGCAACCGCTTCAATAGTTCGGTTAACGGCTTCAACCTGATAATAACGGGCTTCTTTACCCGAACCATCGGTGTGATAAGGCTGAACGACCAAATCTTCATCTTCAGTCCGAATACCCCTGTATTGTTTGTATCGCACCCAAAGTTCGTTTGGTGACGGAAAGGCTTCAAGTGGGAATTGGGTTTCTATGTCATCGCCTTCAACCGCAACTTTATTGTGTGATGCAAACGCATCACCATTGGAGCTGAAAACACTTGGAACCTTTACAATGTCAGCGTAACCCAATGCTTGTTGTAACCCATGACTAACAGAATGTTTATTGTCTTTGGCTTCAACAATCGCTAAAGGAACTCCCGGTTCCCATTGAAGGATGTAATCAGCAAATTTCTTCTTTTTCTTGTTTCGTACCGACATATTACCACGCACGATAACAGGACCCGGAGTCAGGGTAACTTCACGCCTGATTTGGGTAAAAGGTTCCCAGCCAGCATTTTTAATTGCGGGCGTGATAAAAAGATCACAGATGTCTATTTCGCTGAGTTCTTTTTTATTTATTTCGGGCGAAGCATTGGTTGGCTGACGATAATTCATTTATATGCAAATGATTCTCAAACTTAGCAAATTATGTGCAAAGTATTTAGAGCTTGTATTTTTTTAAGTTTTAATCTTTCGCTTTAATTTAAGGTGTATAAATTAATTTTTCGAATATTACATAGCCAAACGAACTAAAATGTCTTAATGCAAAAAGGGTCAAATCTTGCGACTTAACCCTTTCTGTGGAGAATATCGGAATCGAAACCATCAATTTTGATCACTTTCATTACCCTTGAATATACTGTAAAAACCATTCTAAATCCCTTTAATTATTGGGCATATGAAAAATATTGATGTTGCATAACATTTAAGCAGATTGAATAATATTGCAATTTGGTTGACTAACCGTTGACTAAGTTTTATATATTTGTTCCGTTGATTAAATCTTAGAGTTATGGCTACTATTAAATTTTTCCTTCAGAGTAAAACTAATCCAGCAAATATATACCTCCGTTTATCACTTGATAGAAATACTGTTTTGAGAAGGAAGACTGGTTATATAATTGATCCAGACAGATGGAGTACAGCTACTCACTTACCCAAACAAGGAGACGAAAAACTTAAACAACTTAAAGCAGATTTAGTCAAGTTGTCAACCTCTATTGAGGACAGTCTTAATCTTGCAATTTCAAAAGGGGAGGAGATTACCGGGGATTGGCTACAATTACAGATTGATGTCGTCCAGAAAAAGCAAAAAAAAACAGACCTTACTCGATTGACAAATTACATCCAATATTATGTAGATAATTTGAAGTTCAAAGAATACCCAAACGGCAAAAGGGGAGCTGCCGAAGGGTCTATCAAAAAATATACAACGGTTAAAAACAAGATTGCTGACTTTGAGAAATACAAGAAAACACATTTCTATCTAAAAGATGTTGACCTTAATTTTAGGAATGAATTACTTAAATATTTTACTGAGGTCGACAAACTAAATGGTAACAGCGCCGGGAGATATGTAAGAACGTTAAAGACCGTATGTCTTGATGCTCAATTAAACGGTATTGAAGTAAATAAGCAATTGGCACAAATCAAGGGATTCACAGAGAAATCGACCAAAGAATTTTTGTCTTTTGAGGAACTTGAAGTTATTGAAAACAAAAAATATATTCGGTCAGCACTTGCAAATGCGAGAGACTGGTTAATTATCGGTTGTTATTTAGGACAAAGAGTTTCCGACCTGTTGCGACTGACAGCATCAAATATTGAAGTTAGAAATGGACTGGATCTAATTGAGTTAGTTCAGCAAAAAACAGGCAAACACATTGCTATCCCAATACACCCAAAAGTCAAATCAATTTTGAATAAAAGGAATGGACAGTTCCCAGAGAAACTTAGTGATCAGAAGTTTAATCTCCACATTAAAGATGTCTGTAAATTGGCCGAAATTAAGGAGCCAACTTATGGTGCGAAATTGACGGCAATTGGTGAAGACGAGAATGTCAAATGGCGCAAGGAATTTGGAACGTATCCTAAGCACGAGTTGATAACGAGTCACGTTTGCCGTAGATCATTCGCTTCTAATTTCTATGGAGAAATACCCACAGCACTATTAATGAGTATTACTGCGCATAGTACGGAAAGGCAATTTCTTGAGTATATTGGCAAGACAACTAACGATTTTGCCATACAACTTGCAGATTATTGGAGTAATGAGATTTTGCGAGTTAAGAAGAAGCCTAAAATGACTGTTTTAAGAAAAGCAGAGTAAGATATTTAATAAACAAGGAGGAAAGAGAAATGAATGATATTAAAAAACTCGATTGTACTTCATTACATAATGAATTAGATGAAATTGCATCAACACTTCTTTTCCAATTTAATGACGAATATATAAGACATATAAAGGAATGGACTAAATTGAGATCTACAGATGGGTTTTCAGAGCTTCAGGATAGATTTAGTAAGCTATTTATAATATTGTTTAATAATTTGGATGAGAATTATCTTTGGCAATTTTGTCCTTATGATGTCTATAAAGCGAATTTTGAGCAGCGGAGGTTGATTTTTTTTGAAGAGAACCAATATGTAACAATACACGATTTTTGCGAAAAGGAAATTAGGGATTTCAATGTATGCGAAAGGCCAGATCCTTTACTCATGACTCCCCAGATGAAGTATAAATTTGTTCTCAGAGAGATTGAGTATCAATTAGAACTTCGAATTATTTTTACATCAGAAATATATGACAGAATTTATTTCTCTCAAAGAAAGAAAATTGAATATTTAACTGAAATGATGAATGGTAGACAAAATCATGAGATTGTCGTAGATTTCTCAGACAATTCAGATGCCGAGAAAATTGTCTTTCTCCACGAGTTGGGTATTCTTGACTTTCTGCGCACAAAAGAACCCTTTAACACAACAACAAACAAATTAGCCCAGGCTATAAGTGCTTTCACCGGAATTAAACAAACAACAGCACAGTCCTACTTAAATCCTATTGTGTCAAAAGATTTTTCTGCAAGAAATAATCCTTTAACAGAAAAGAACCTTCAAATTGTAACCCGGAAACTAATGAAAATGGGCCATATCACTAAAAACAACAACCCGCTTCAATCTACTTAAACGCTTTTAGGGAAAACTAAAGAATCCCTTAAATAACCCTAATGTACACTTGCAGCTATTACATTAAAATTAATAGTTATGCAAAGTATTATTCAATTTATTCAGCTGAGTCCGGAAGAGTTAGAAAACCGGATTTGCAACCGTTTCAAGACTGAAATAGACAACCTCAAGTCTGAATTTCATCTTAAAAACCCCGAAGAATACCTGACCCGAACTTATGTCAAAAAATTGCTGGAGGTTGACATGTCAACAATTCACAATTGGACAAAGTCTGGAAAGTTAAAAGCCTATGGTATTGGTAATCGAATCTACTACAAACGTACTGAAGTTGAACAAGCACTCATTCCTCTAATATCTGCTTCCACTAGGTTACAAAATAAAGGGCTGAACCATGGAAAATAACCACAATTCCAGTCCCTTATCTTCGTTCTCGCAAAACAAAGATAATCAATTTTCGGTATTTGGGGCACCGGTAACAACCAAAATACCGTTTAAAGAATCAACTTTAAAAGAAGTTTGGCAAGAAGTTAAGTTCGGATTTCACGAGAAGGAGATAAATCGAATAAGGAGCAATTCAGATCCAGGAACTAGGAAGCAACTGAAAAATGAAATTCTTTCCTCATTCACTGTTTCTGGCACTTTTGAAACTCGGTCAGCAAAAGGGCTAATAGCGTATTCCGGCATAATAGTCATTGATTTTGACGACATTGACACTAAAATTAAGGAAACACTTATTCACGACACTGTATTGAATTTCGCCTTGATATTTATTTCACCCTCAGCCAATGGACTAAAGGTCTTTGTTAGAGTCAACAACGCCAAGGTTGAAGATCATGGCATTTATTTCAAATCTGTATCAAATTATATTTTTGATAAATATCAAATTAAGGCAGATCCTTCGGGCAAAGACATTTCTCGCCTTTGTTATTTTAGCTACGATCAAGATGCATATTATTCTGGAACAGGCCATGTTGAAGCTTCTACATTAATTGCACAATTGAATCCGGCTTCTCAGTGTAAAATACATGAAGCCAAAAATAATAAGGTGTCGGAGATTCCTCGGGATTTTAGGCGACCCAGTGACGAACTTAGTAAAATTCAGAGCGTGGTTGACCGGTCTGTCGATTTATTAAAGCGAGCTGGAGGTCAGACATTGGATAATGTTCATTGGACTCGACCTGGCAAAGAATTATCTTCTGGACCTAGTGCAAAGTTTAATGAGGATCCAAAAGATGGAATTAAAAAGTTTACCGTATTTAGTTCCAATTGGATACCTTTCGAGGTCAAAGGTTATACATCCGTTCAGATCATCTGTCTGCTTGAATTTGACAACAATTGGAACAGATGTATTAGCGCACTGACAAAGGAATATAGTCAAGAGACTAGATTAACCTCAATACCACAAAGACCTTTACAAAGTGCTATTTCACAAGTTTCTCCCTCCGGGGTTATTGAAAGGTCTATTAAGGTCGTAAAAATCTCTGATTCAGAATATGCAGTTTGGTTCTTCTCCTTTAATCTGATTAAAGATAAAAAGACTGGTCAAATCTTCACAGAATTATGCCGGATTAACAGATATCAACTAATAAAGCAAATAGCTTCAATCGGAATACTAAAAAGATTTTATTCTGCGAGAGATTTCGAATACATTCAACAGAAACAGAATATCATTGCAGCAAAGGAGATTGTGCATATTAAAGATGTAATTAATATTCTTATTCACAGGGTCGGTTCCATAAACATTGTACATGAAGGTCTGCAGTTCAAGGCATCACTTGAGTTGATGATGAAAATATTTCTGGATAATTGTCCAAGTTTTTTTTGTAATACAGTTTTGGGTTTTCTACCAAATCATAATAAGCCAATATTAAAGGACACAAAGACAGTGATGTATTTCCCTTTTGAAAATAGTATCGCTAAAGTGACTACAGACTGCATTTCCTTTGTTGATTATAAGGATCTAAAGGATGAATGCATTTGGGACGACCATCGACTAAAAAGAACTTTTGAAATTGATGAAAATTCAAGTCAATTTTCCCAATTTATCACAAATGTCATGAACGGCGAGGAAGATCGCATTGCAGCTATTCGGTCGGCAATCGGTTACATTCTGCATAATTTTAGCGATCCAGTAACGAATCAAGCTGTAATCTTTTTAGATGAAGAATTGACAAATAAGTATACACCACAAGGGGGAAGTGGGAAAGGAATTGTTTTACAGGCTATTAAAGAATTGAGAAAATTGGACATCATTGATGGGAGAATGTTACAGGATAATAATCGCTTTGCATATCAGAACATTAATCAGACTACTCAGGTCAGTGTTTTTGATGATGTCAGACCAGATTTTAAATTAAGTAGCATTTTCCCGAAAATAACGGGAAGCTGGCAAGTTGAGCATAAGAATAAGCCGCTTATTACATTAGAAACAAATCCAAAAATTATTGTTACAAGCAATACAGTCATTTCAGGTGAAGGGAAAAGTTACGATAGAAGGAAGTTTGAAGTCGAGTTTGGGAATTTCTACTCTAAACAGATTGAAGGAAATATCGAGCCGATAATTATCACCCATGGCTGTATGTTTTTTTCAGACCAATGGGATTGCAAAGAATGGAACCGATTCTATACGTATATGTTGCACTGTGCGGAGTTCTATTTAAAAGATGGGTTACAATATTATGAATACAGGTCCATAAACGAGAACAAGATAATGCAGTCGACTTCCAACGACTTTGCCAAATGGATAAAATTGCAGAATTTTGAGATCGGTAAAGAATATGACGTTCATTCACTATTTGAAGATTTCATTACTACCTGCTTCGGTGAGGAGTCAGGAATAGGACAAAGAACCTTCACAGGCTATCTTAAACAATACGCTCTTACCTATCGGTTAGAAATGATCCCAAAGCGATCAAACGGGAAGACCTACATCCGGTTTTCAAACAAAAGTGCATAAGTGCATAGAATACCTTCTTATACCTATACCCCCTAAAAAAAATAAGAATATATATTTCTTATGATTTGAAGGGGGTACTGTATA
>JANYJT010000288.1 GCA_025358395.1 Bacteroidia bacterium | reverse complement strand
ATCTGCTCCATATGCAGTTCCTGCACTGTTTGTCGCAAATGCACGAACATGGTAAACAGTGAATTTCTGTAATCCTGTTAGTGCGCTTACAAAAGCTCCAAGACCTGTACCACCGTCAATTTTTGTTGCGGTAATGGTTGGGTTTGCACTTGTACTCCATACAATTCCTTTTGCAGAAATGGTTCCTCCGCCATCATAAGTGGCAGCGCCACCTGAGGTAGCACCGGTTTTACCGATGGCTGTAACATCTGTAGTTGTCACAACCGGAAGATCAACAAGCGTTTTAAAAGATACAACAGCCCCATAGCTGGTACCGGCGCTATTTATAGCATAAGCACGAACATAATAAGTTACATTACCTTTCAGGCTGGCTAATGCACTGGTAAAAACACCTGTACCTTTTGAATCAGAAGTTTTTGTATCTGATACTGTTGGTGTCTGATTTGTACTGCTGAAACAAATTCCGCGTGCCGTAACTTCTGCTCCGCCGCTAACAGTAACATTTCCGCCACCTGCTGCAGCATTACCTGTAATTGCAGTAATCGCAGTTGTGGTAACTGTTGGGATAACAGGCAAAGTGGTAAAATTAAGCTCATCACCATAAATGGTACCGCTGGCATTGATTGCATAGGCTCTTGCATAATACTTGGTTGCATAGGCAAGACCGGATAAAACAACATTAAACGTAGCTGTTGTCGCTTCACCGGTATAGGCCACTTTCGTTGCAGAGGTAGTAGGTGCCGGAGAGGTGGCATAACAAACACCCTTTTCGATAAAGCCATCACCTTCGGCGACCACAAATCCCACCACAGTGGCAGCATCGGATTTAATATTCAACGTTTGCGTCGAGGCCAACGTCGGACTTAATCTAACATCCGATTTTTCCTTGGTACATGCTGCAACAAAGATGCCGGCAGAGACCAGGAGCGTCAATATTCTATAGATTGTTTTTCTTTTCATGAGAGAATATTTTTAAACGATTCAATTGGTTGGAGTAAAGACTGCCTTCATTGGAGTAGTTTCCAGGTATAATTTGATGTTATACTTTCCGGGGGCTACGTCATCAATATTCTGACTGTCAGTTGTGCCATTATTCTGGTACAAATTGTTCAGACTGTGACCGGCAGGATTGTAAGCTACGTTAACCGCAGCCCAACTGTTGTGTGTACGAAATTTGATTCCACCAGCAGTAACTGTTTTGGTGATGTTCCAGGTACGGTCTGAGAAATTAAAGACCATTTTGGTGTCATCGCTCCAGCCGCCAACAGCATCTCCAATGATACCAATGGTCACATCGGCAACGGTCATCTTCATTTTACCGGTGTTGATATCTGTAGTCATGTTGTATGCCCCGGCATCCAGCTTGATTGCAGGGCCATTCTCAGTTAAATCACAGGAAACTGCACCAGTTGCTAAAACTCCGCCGTATTTCTTTCCGTCATCATTGTTGGTAAACTGGAATGGAGTCCCATCTGTATAAATCCAACCGGTGTAAACCTTGTTGTCGCCTGCGGAAACAACGCCTTGTAATTTTGCGGCCACCGTAAAGGACAATGTTGGAGGGCCATAAGTAGTAACATCTGCCGATTTAACAGGAGAGCTGTAAACGAATGAACCGGTGCCGCTGCTCAAAGACAACACAGACCTAATTCTAAAATCGATTGAAGTTACCTGATCGGCAGGGAATTTCTTCAGCATAAGGCCGTCAAGATCCGCAACAGTTATTTTCAAAGAAAGACACTGTTTGTCACTCAGAATTAACATTACGTCCTGAAAGTTATTCCCTTTTGCACATGCTTCGAGGTAATAGGTTGCGGATGCCTGAAATCCGGGATCCACGGCAGTACCAACAAATTCCAGTACGTTCAGTCCGTTTGTCCTTTTAAGGGTCAAATTAGGTACAGACGCAAGTGTTGGTGCGATTGGGTTATCCATCAAAACCGCCTTTGTTCCTTCCTTCTCACAAGAAAACAAAAGTCCGATCAGCCCAATGAAAGTCAGATATATAAATATTTTTTTATTCATTGTATCAATATTTAGAAGATTAATTATAACCAGGATTTTGTTTTAAAGTCGGATTCGCTCCTAAATCATTAGAAGGGATTGGATAGAGATCACGGAAGGTCTCGGTTGATGCGCCTGCAGCAACTTTACCTTTCCAGGGCCAAAGATAGGCACTGCCGGTAAACTTGGCATATCTGATGAGGTCTGTCCTGCGATAGCCTTCCCAGTACAATTCGCGGGCTCGTTCATCCAGGATGAAATCCAGTGTCATTTGAGCAGAGGTAATATTCCCATTTGTGTTTCCGTAAGCTCTGGTTCGCAAGGCATTTACATAACCTAATGCGGCAGTTGCATTACCCGAAGCAGCTCCTCTAAGAACTGCTTCAGCATACATCAGATACACATCAGCAAGTCTGAAAAGAGGATAATCAGTGTCCACAAAATCAGGATGCGCATGGGGTGCAGCTGCGCCTGTTGAAGTCAGGTTAGAATATTTTGTGATTGCCCAACCATCGGTAAACTGGCCAATATCACTAATTTCAAGCTTTTGTCCGGCAGTCCAGAACATCGCACGTTTGTCGGTAGTACCACTCGTATCTGTAAATTTGTTTACAAAAGCACTGGTAGTTCGGATACCTCCCCAGCCACCACCTACACCAAATGCAGCAGGAGACATGCTTCCGCCAATTTGTGCATGAATCAGGTAGGTCATACCGCCGTAAGTCTGGGTATTTTGACCATCCGAAGTGATAGGAAAGATCATTTCGGCGCTAAGATTATTGTCTGCAGTGAAATTGTTGGCATATTTTGGTGTCAGAGAATATCCTGCAGCAATTACTTTTGCACAATAAGTGGCACATTCTGTGCTCTTATCCTGACCTGTATAAACTTTGGCATTCAGATACAGCTTAGCTAAAAGAGTCCAGGCAGCAGCCTGATCAGCCCTTGCATACTCAAATTTAGGAGCGCCAAGTGTATTTTCAATCGCCTTTAGTTCAGTTTCAATGTATGTGAACAAGGCAGCACGTGTTGTTTGCTTCGGGAAAAATGCTCCTGGTGCATCAGCTTCAGTTACAAATGGAGGATTACCAAAAAGATCGATAGCATGGTAATAGGCTAATGCACGAAGAAATTTTGCCTCCGCATTGTATTTTACGATGTCGGCATCCGTTTTACCGGTAGTTGCGCGAATGTATTCGTTGCACAATGAAACGGTATACATAATTCTTGAGTAAATCGCGGCTATAAATACGTCGTTAGGAGCCCATGTTTGCCAGTGAAAATCTTTGATTGAAGCATCATTCCAGGCCATCACAGCTTCATCGGTAGATAATTCCTGTGCATTCCAGTATTGACGAAGATAGTTCGAGAAACCCTCATCGATACCTGCAATATCAGCCTGGCCTGCAGGCCCTTGCTGTCCGCTGACGGCAAAAGTTGCATACAGTTTGGCTAAACCTTGTTTGTAGGCAGCTGGAGAGTTGTATACAGTTAGCGATGTTACGATGTTCGGATCTTTAGGCGTAACATTCAAGTCTTTGACACACGAGGAAAACATCAGTGTGACCAAGATAACAGCCAATGATTTTATTTTATAAAGTTTCATGTCGTATTCTTAATAAAGTTAAAATGTAAGATTTACGCCAAGTACAAAGACTCTCGGACGAGGATAAAAATTATTGTCAATACCACCATTTACCTCAGGATCAAGACCTTTGTATTTAGTAATTGTAAAGACATTCTGAACGGTAAAGCTCAATCTGGTTTTAACAAATTGATCGAAATTGTACCCAACACTCATGTTGTCCATTTTGAAGAAGGAGGCATTCTCAACATAAAAATCAGAGAAGTACTGTGTGTTTGTGAATTTTGCATTGTTGATCAGTCGTGGTACATTGTTATAGAATCCTGACTGATTGTAAACGGTTGAGTACAATGCACCCGATGCGACATTGTTGTACGCGTAGTTGCCAATATTTGCTCTTCCGGAGAAAGAGAAGTCTAACTTTTTGTAATCAATCCTTGAATTAATGCCCAAAGTATAATCCGGAGCCGGCTTTTTGTAATGGTACTTGTTCAGGTTGTTACTTGTGACAGTTCCACCGGAACCGGTGCGGTCAACATAGAGCCCTTCGATAGGCATACCATTTGAGCCGTACACCTGCTGGAATACATAAAATGAATTGGCAGGAAATCCAACACGTTGATTTTGGATAAAGTTGCCCACACCACCACCAATTGTTCCTACATCGACACCTGTGTAATTCGGATCGTCTGTCTTGGTAAGTTTGGTGATCTTATTTTCGTTGTATGCGGCATTAAAACCTACACTCCAGTTCAGATCCTTGGATTGAATGATTAGTGCGTTGACAGAAAATTCAATTCCCTTATTCTCAAGATTACCAACATTCGTCGTCAGGAAGTTAGAGAAGTTACTACCTGCAGCAATAGGAATGAAGTTCAACAAATCCTTTGTGTCGCGTTTGTAAGCATCGATTGTACCGGTAATACGATTTTTCATGAAGCCAAAATCCAATCCAACATTGTAAGTAGTTGTTTGCTCCCATTTGATGTTTGCATCATATGGATTTGGACGCATGGTCTTGTAGAAAGTATTGCCAAACTGGTATTGAGCAGTAGCCGTACTCTCTCTGTAAACAGGGAGATATGGAAAATCGTTACCAATATCCTGTTGACCTGTGATACCCCAGCCCAATCTCAGTTTCAAATCCGAAACCGCATTAACATTCTTCAGAAATGATTCATCCTTAATTTTCCAGGCAAGAGCGGCAGCAGGGAATAAACCCCATCTGTTGGCTTCAGCAAATCTTGAAGATCCGTCATCACGAATGGTAACAGTCAGCAAATAGCGGTCGAGTAAAGTATAATTCAAACGGCCGAAGAAGGATACCAAATAATTTTCATTGATGAATTTCGAATTATCCGAAATCTGTGTTTCATCACCGTTTCTAACGAATGAAGATCCTTCTTTGTAGAATTTTTGCCATGAATATCCGGCGGTAGCGTCAATTCTGCTCTTGATGGATTTTATTTCTTTCACATAATTCAAATAGAAATCAAGCAATTGAGATTTTCCGGTTTGTGAATAGTCATTTTTTCTACCTATTCCATTGCGGAAAGTAAAGGCAGCATCATTGGTGGCATTGTTGTGACCAGTTGTGGTAAAATAGTCATAACCCAAATTCAAATTTGCCCTTAGCTCAGGAAGAAAATGAAATTTATAATCAAATTGCGCATTCCCAATACTACGCTTCACATTTGATCTGTTGTCTGTTTGATACAACATGGCAACCGGATTCGAAACACCGATTGGATTAGGGCTACCGTTTGGATCCATGGATCCGTCGGCCAAAACATCCGATAGGTTGACCCAGGTATTGAATCCTCCAAACTTGGTATTATTGTTATATACTGGTTGTGTAGGATCATAAGCGACAGCAGAGCCGACAGCGCCCTGATCACCAAAATTTTGCTTGGTAAAGCTACCTTTAAGATTTACACTAACCCTGAGGTGATTGTCAAGAAATGTAGGATCGACCCCAATGGCAAGGGTAGAACGCTCCATGTTGGTCGTTTTCAAAATACCGTCCTGATTTGTGTAACCAATAGAAGCGCGGTAAGGCATTGTTTTGACTCCTCCACTTATACTTACACTATGGTCTTGCGCCAAAGCAGTATGATAAACCTCTTTTTGCCAATTGGTATTTTGCTTTCCAAGACGATTTAAGCTGTTCAAATTCAAACCAACCGCATTTTTCGAAGCAAGATCGAAAGCCATTGCACGCACTTCATCTCCTGAAAGAACATCAACAAAGGCTGGAATAGAGTTGACAGACATAGTGCCATTGTACTCAATTTTCATTGGTTTCCCGGCAGTTCCCTTTTTGGTGGTAATCAGAATGACACCATTCGATGCTCTTGATCCATAAATGGCCGTCGCGGAGGCATCTTTCAGTACAGTAAATGTCTCAATATCGTTGGGGTTTATGGTAGTCAGAGGATTCGCCAATCCGGAGATTCCGGAGTTGCTGACAGGAAAACCATCAATAATGATCAAAGGATCGTTGCTCGCCGACATGGATGAACCACCCCTGATACGGATTGTAGCACCACTGCCCGGAGCACCGCCTGATGAGGTAATCACTGTACCGGCACTCTTACCAATGATCAGATCCTGTGGAGAGGTTATTCCGCCTTTGGCAAAATCTTTGGAACTTACTGTACTAACGGCTCCGGTTGCATCATTTTTCTTAACAGTACCGTAACCAATTACCACTACCTCATCCAATCCCTGGGTCTCAGGAACAAGGGCAATCTTATAGTTCGTCTGTTGCCCGACGGTGATGGTTTGTGTAACATAACCTACAAAAGAAACGATCAATTTCTGCCCCGTATTTACTTTCAGGGTAAACTTACCGTCAAAATCCGTAGCGGCTCCGTTGGTAGTACCATCTACTTTGATGGTCACACCTATCAGAGACTCCTGATTGGAAGCATCGGAAACAGTTCCGGAGATTGATTTTTCCTGAGCCAATGCCGGCAGTGTAAACACCGCTAGAAGGAAAAACCAAAGAATCTTCATCTTTGCTAATTCAAATTTCATTCGATGATAATTTAGTTAAATTAATGATTATTAATAATTTCTCATGGATCTCGCAACCTACCAATGATGCATCTTGCAAGATTTGTCACATGCTCGTTTCATGTGAATCAAATTATAGTTTTATAAATCATGGTTGAAGAATTAATGCTTTGAGCATCGTTTAAGAATCAAAAAATAAGAACGTTGAAAATCAATTTGTTTAGTGCCCGTTTGCCTTTCCTAAAACCATTTCAAAGCGCAAATAAATATAATTTAACAATCATTTAATCTACTCTTTAGCATGGTTTCAGAAAAAATGTTTCGCAATCGTTTGCGGTTACGTTTGCATCAAATATGTTTTACAACATGCTTTTGTTTTTTTTATGCTTTTTTATGTTTTCCGGCAACGTTACATCAAACATTCTGGCATATTGTTTGAAAATTGATTAACTTCCCACTTTGAAATAACCCAACTAAC
>JANYJT010000300.1 GCA_025358395.1 Bacteroidia bacterium | reverse complement strand
AAAGCCTAAAATTAAACGGCATCCCAGACCCTCGCAAATGATTGATTTTGCAAGATACAAATTAACCGCAACTTCAATGAATACTGCCCATAAGATGCAGGTCTCCCCTGACAAAATGTAAAGTGAAAAAATTGAAAAAGTGGGAGAAGAATGACTTCCGAAGTATCATTTGCTGGCGGTCTATTGAACTTCGTAAGCCATTCTAGCAATTTATGCTCCCTTGGGCAGGTTTAGTCGTCTCTAAATCTTTCAATAAAAAAAGAGGAAACGAATGAGTTATCAGATGCTGTGTATTCAATTTTAAAACAAAATAGCAAAAACAATGAGCACTTATAACAAATATTGTTTTCATTCCAAAACTGTATAATTCCAACCATGCATGAAATAGCCCATTGGGGTCATTTTTTTAATTTTAAATCATTTTCTCAGTGAGTGCTTTGGCCACAACCTGAGCTTTGGAGTGCACATGCAATTTTTCATAAATATTTTTGATGTGATTCCTAACAGTCTGGGTACTAATAAATAGCTCCATTGCAATTAGTTCATTAGTGATTCCACTGACAATATAAGTAAGAATTTCCTGCTCTCGTTTTGTCAATACTGAAACCGGCTCCTTCTCTTTGGTAATTGGTTTAAAAAAAGAGAGAACTTGTTTGGCTACCATTGGCGTCAAAGCTGCCCCCCCTTCAAATACCTGTTGGATGGCATCCAGGATTTTTTGGGGATTGGTCTTTTTCAGAATATAGCCGTCTGCCCCATTTTTGATCGCAGTCATGATATTGTATTCGTCCTCCAGAATGGTGAGCATGACGATTTTAGTTTCCGGCCACATTTTTTTGAACACATGTATTGCTTCCAGACCAGTTATTCGGGGCAAATTAATATCCAGCAAGACAACATCCGTAACCTCTTTATTTTCTATGGCTTCTTCTACCGATCCAAACGCCCATTCCACCACATATTCTTTGGTTGAGGAGACCAAAAAGACCAGACTTTTTCTAAACTCTTCATGATCCTCAACGATCCCAACGGTGACAGCCATAGTTAATTTTTGTTTCGAAGTAACCATAAAAAATTGTAAAAGACCATAGCCCTTTCGGGTCATATTTTAAATATCAAATGAATAAAAGTCCCTTTCCCAGCTTGAGAAAATACCGAAAAATCTATCTTTGACTCTTCGGCTCTCCTTCGCATATTGATTAATCCGTTTCCGTGTGAGACATCACTTTGAAGGTTATTTTCATCAAATCCAACACCATTATCCATTAAACTAACGGAACATGATGAGCCATTTACATCAGCAATGAATGTGACGCCATTGGCCTTTGAATGGCGGATGATGTTGTGGGTGCTCTCCTTTAATATCAGAAAAGTGTCATTTTTTAACTCATCCGGTAATAAAATAGTTTGATCAGGGGTATTAATTTCAGAATGATACTGAATGCCATTGTCCGTTAAAGTTTCGTATAGATAGTTGTTTACTTTAGCCAACAGTCCCTGGAGTGAATCATTTCTGGGCGATGTCATCCAGATGATATCGGTAATGGATTGCAGTGCTGATTGAGTGAGATCGGCAATTTTTAATGAAAGTTTCTTGAAATCTGATTGCACCGGATTTTCAATCCTTTTAAGTGTATCCGTATAAATGGAAATACTTCCCAGCGTTGATGCAAGATCGTCGTGCAAATCCCGCGAAATCCTCTCCCTCAACTTCATCCTTTGTTTTGAAAGCGCTTCAGAGATCTGCAATCTTTCGGTTACCAAATGCATGATAACCAATACAATGAAAGCCACCAAAACTGGAAGTATGTACACCCAGAATGACGATGAGTAAATAAATAACAAATTCAGGAAAAAGAAAGCAGTGAAAATTGAGAAAACGGAGATTTTCCTGATCCAGTTAATGCGGTTCCTGCCTGTAATATATTTCCTGTAATATAACGCCAATATGAGGAGGAAAATACCAATTTTAAAATGCTCTTTCAGAATCTCGGGGTTTGTGACTGTACGGAGAAAGGTTTTAATAAATCGTGTTTGTAGTGCTTTGATTCCAACTTGCTCTTTAACCAGAAGAAGTCCGGGTTTCAGATTTTCAATCGTTAATTCGCTTTCAGGAAATGGAAATTTAATTACGGCAAAATATTTATACCCCTGAAATAAAGGAAAGATAGCCTCCTTGGCAGAAATAGAGGCATAACCTCCGCCACCGCTTATCTCCTGAAACCCTTCCAAATTTACTTTTCCGGATGTCTGGTCCTTTGAATAAAGGTAGATTTTAGCCCCTATGGCAGCTCTGTTTGAGCGTGTGCCTTCCAATTTGAATTTGATGGTTTGTACGTTTCTGCTCTGATTTAAAAAGACTTTACTGCTGCCACCCAAATAATTAGCAACATATATGTCCGGTTTACCATCTTCATCAAGGTCGCCGACACCTGATCCAGTTGAATAACCATTCATTTCTGCTCCGAAGACTGAAGTAACATCTTTAAAAAACAAGCCATTGATATTTTTGTACAGAATATTTGATCCTACATTGGAAAGATAGAGATCCTGGTAACCATCCAGGTCAAAATCGGCAAAAACTGCACCATTTGACAGGTACACATTTCTCTCGAGATAATTGGCCGAAACGTCCTTAAATATACCATTGCCGTCGTTGAGATATATTTTATTTTCATCGTTTTTGTTGGCAATGAAGAGATCAGGAAAACCATCGTTGTTGATGTCCGCAAAGGTGGCGCCATTGCTTTTAACCGGTGGGGCCTTGATCAGATCTGTTTGATCGGTGATGTCCCGAAATCTTATTCTTCCGTTCTTGGATTCATTCAAATAGATTCTATTCCTGCCATACCAGAATGTAACACACAAGTCGGGGTATCCATCTCCGTTGATATCACTAAAGGTAGCACATGATCCTCCTGAAATAGTTCCAAGACCTGAACTCTCAGTGAGGTCCATAAAATGTCCTGTACCATCATTATGGAAAAATTTATTCGATCCGTTCTCACTGGTTACATACAAATCAACATTTCCATCCAGGTCAACATCGGCAAATGCTGCAGCAGTAGAACGATCGAAATCCTCACACGCCCGGTTTGGTTGATTGGAAACGTCGCGAAAAACGCCACTGCCATTGTTAAGCAAAAGTTTATTTCTGGAATTCAGGTAGCAAATGTACAGATCTTCATCTCCATCGTTGTCTACATCGGCCACTGTTACCCCCAGTTTTAGTTCAGCGTAACCTGATTCACTTTTGCTGTCAGAGGTTCCTTCCGACTTTCTCTGAAATCCTTCCTCTCTGAAAAAATTTCCCTTTATGGAATCAGTACTGGAAGCTAATCTATTAATAAACAAACGATTAAAATTAGAAATACAAACAGAGAAGATGTCCAGTTTGTCGTCACCATCGAAATCGGCAAGTGCTACTCCATACTCGTTGTCTAAATCAATGCTGAAATTTGTTAGTTTAAAAGATGAAAAACCGGGATTGCCTTTCTCAAATGGGGGGAACCTTTTGTTGCCCCGGTAAAGAAGTACGCCGTCGGTCCCGGAAATCCATATGGCTTCTTTGCCTGCAAATGATAAATCAGTCAGGTTAAATTTTTCTTTTAAGGAATAATCGTCCACATGACCTGAAGTGATTTTCAGTATTTTTGATTGGGAACCAATCAACCAGATAGAACTATCAGGTGAAACAAAAATTTTATGGGTATTCCTCAACTCATCATTGGATAGTAGACTTTGGGAATGCGTTTCATCAAATCCAACAATTTCGCTTTCGCACAACGCATATCCATTTTTTTGATCCACGACCACAAAGTCGTTTACTTTCTTACCTTTTATTACTGATTTGTACTTAAATCCATCGTAAAAATACAATTCGTTTTGCTCGGTAAGAATCCAAAAATTCTGACTGTTCCTGCCGATTATTTTTTTTATGATTGATTTTTCCGGAGCCAGTTCAACTCTTTTAAATTTGCCATTCTCATAAATAGCAAGCTCGGAAGAACTTGAAAAAAAAGCGGTATTGTCAGAAGAAACGAACATTGAAAATATTGAGACACCAAATGGACCCGGCATATTTACCATTATCCCATCAACAGAATGATAGATAATGGCCGTGCTATTTCCCAGATTGGTTACATACCAGAAATCATTGAGTGAATTAGCCGAGAAGTGAGCAATGGAAGGTATTGTTGGATTGTCAGCTTTCATCCATTCAATTCCATCAACCAAAGAGTAGACTTTATCTGCAAGGAAGTATCCCTCCCTTTCATTTAGCATGGAGATATGCCGGATATCAGACTTTGTACCTGAATTAACCCTCATGAAAGGCTGAGCCTGCAAAGTTTTTTGCAGGCAAAAAATCAATAGGAACAGGAAGAATCCTTTTTGCATATCTTCCGTTATTACAGGATGCCTCCTCATCTGTGTTCGTGTCAAAGTTCAGTTTGTCAGCTTACTGCAAAGGTGGAAAAAATCCGCAAATCATTGGCCTGATATAAAATAAAAAAGGCAAAACTGAAAAGTTCCGCCTTTTTTATATCTAAAATGAAGTCTTAGCTTAGTAAATCAAGTTTGACCAAATCCTGAATATCCAACATCCCGATAGGCTTGCCATTTTGGGTAACTATAATATTATCAACCTGGTTGGTATTAAAAATATCTGTGGCCTTTTGAAGCATGGCATCAGCATCGATCGAAATGGCATCGGCTGTCATGCACTCCCCTACCGTTGCTGTAAGGATGTGATCGCCCATTTTCCTCATCTGACGACGAAGATCGCCATCCGTAAAAATGCCGGCAAGCATTCCATCATTGGCCACAACAGATACGGCCCCCATGCCTGAATCAGTCATTTTAAGGAGTGCATCCAGCACTTTGCAATCAAGGTCTACCACAGGATTGACCTCAGATATGACACTCTTTACCTGAATGGTCATC
>JANYJT010000265.1 GCA_025358395.1 Bacteroidia bacterium | reverse complement strand
GTAGTGCCAATACCCGGTTGTAGACCATCCGGCACTGTTCAAGGGTCTGGTTCAGTACCGTGACTTGTGATTTCTTTGGATACAGTCGGTATTGGTATGCTTTCAGCACGTTATCTTTCCTTTTGCGTTTCGATGTATTTGGTCACTACTTCTTTCGAGCAGTCACCACAGGTTCCGATATAATATGACGGGTTCCACAGATGCCCATTCCACAATTTTGACCGTAATTCTGGGAACTCCTCGAACAGTTTCTTAGCGGTAATACCTTTCAAGACCTTGGTGATCGTTGATGGTGCAAACTTTGGGTGTGCCCGGATAAACAGGTGAACATGATCAGGTTGCACTTCTTGAACTGCAATATCGAACCCCTTGTAGGTATGAGGATCGTGAAAAACACCCCCCCCCACCGCCCCCTCCATTGCAACTTTCCCATTCTGCCATAAATTCACCTTATATAATATCTTCAAATCTTGTCGGATTATTATCTTTCTTTGCAAAGGGATTTACTGTAGGTATGGGTTTAAGATCAGATCTATACAAGGTTGCTTCTACCTTACGCACATGACCCATAACATTCAAAAATTGTACATATGCATGTGAGCATTCCATACAACTTCGAATCCCGGCACTGTTACTGCAGGGAATGTCATTTGGATTTAATACTTCTGTATTATGCCATCTACAGAATACCCCCGGTATAAGCCCTCTATTTGGGGGAGTTTGTAATGTGGGGGGCAATCTTTGAGAAACCCGTTGAGCATATCCATAAGAAGATACACGATCTTCGTCAAATCCTCCCTCTCCACCTTCTGATTCTGGCATAATAATTCACGTCCTTAAAAATGATTAGATTGGTTCAGGAATTTCAATACCGAGCGATGCTGCAATACTTTCCTGCAATCTGCGATTTTCTGTCTGCATGTTCATTAACAATGTTACATTGCTGCAGATTGTTGTAAGTAACCGGTCGTCGTCAACCATTGCTTCCCGTTCGCGTTCTTTTCTCGGTTCTACAATATTCTTCAGTTTGGGTTTTTCAATTGCATGATGCAATTTTTCGTCTTCGTATTTCAGGATATCTTCTCTGCGTTTCCATACTTCGTTCAGCTTAGAGGACGTTTTGAGATCAAACCCAAAATGTTTGAAATACGACGTGATAAAGTCGTGGCTTTTCTTTGCGGCTTTCAGGAATGCTAATTCCTGTCGATCTAAGTTCTTATATACTACACTCAGTTTATGAGGGATAGCTGCGTGTTTCCCCGGAGATATACTCATTGTCGGGGCTTTCCCGGTCACATTTGCTTTTTCCGTTGATTTTGGTCGGACTACGTGCAGAGTATCCGGGCGTTTTAACGGGTCGTCGCTTGTGTGCAATGCGTGCCCTGAACCCTTATAACTTGAAATACCTCCGTTGTTATAACGTTTAACGGTTCTCTTATTACCACTTTCAAATTCTTTGATAAGAGTGCAAACTGTTGCCGGGCAACACCCGATTTCTGTTGCAATATCTTTTTGCATTTTATCTGGATGTGCTTTGTAGTCGTCGATTACTTTCCTTACATCTGCATCTGATAATGCCCAACGTCTTTTAGTCATAGTTGTTGCCATGATAATCTAACTCCATATGAAGTTTACTTGATTGGTATTCTTAATGCGGTTCATTGTTTAACTCCATTTGATGAATGGGCTGAACATGGGATAAGATAAGTTATATCCATCATTTTTTGGTCTTCCCGTTTTATGAATTCGCACATGAATTTTATCTTTTTATCAGTAACATCTTTTTGATCTAATGTTTCAAAATTGAATTTCTGTATAGGACAGCGCGTAGTCTTTCTGTAATCACACGTTTCACATGTTTTTTTGAGAGTCATTATTTTATCACCTTGTTTTTTTCATCGTAACCTCTTTTCAAACCCGTTTCCATGAATGAATATGTCGTTCGAATCTTGGGGGATCTTTAAAAAGGTGTGATAAAAAACCCATATTACATCTCCGCTACAATTTTGGTTTTCTTCTTTTTTTGACCGTATGAATGTTCTTCTGAACTTTTCAGATTATATACCGGTTTTAACTGGTGTATGATTGTCGCCGTATCTTTGATTGCTGCCTGAATCATTGCCGCATCTTTATAAGAATTCGGAGCTTCGTCGAGTGTTTCACTACAGATACTTGTAGAGAACACATTAGCATCTTTCATCTGCTTTACATATTCTTCGTAATCCAGTGAACGTTTTGCATGAGTACGTGACATTAAACGCCCGGCTCCGTGTGGAGATGATTTGTTCCACACCGCGTTTGATTTTCCTTCGACAATCCACGAACCATCCCGCATATTAAACGGAATAATTGCGTGTTCCCCCACATAACTGCGGATCGCTCCTTTACGGATTATGAAATCTTTATCGTCAACAAAGTTGTGGATAGTTTCAATTTTGTTACGAATGTGAAGGTCACAATTACGAGAGATCAAGTACCCGATTGTATCGCGGTTCATACTTGCGAAATGCTTCATGAACACCATTGCTACGAAGTAGTCGATTGCGTCCTGTCCTTTCAGGTAAGCTAAATCTCTATTGTAGCCTTTGTTGTGTTCCTGTGATTCAGCAATCTTCTGGAAATACTCTGCAACTCTTGTTCCGAGATTGCGACTTCCACTGTGAACAATCAGGTATTGCTGACCTCGCCAGTCTACATCAATTTCGATGAAATGATTCCCGCCACCTAAAGTTCCAATCGATTTGTCAACTCGTGCAAGGTAATCTTCGAGGGATTGTCCTTTTCTTACAAGTTTTGATGCAAGGTTACAGTACCATTCGTAATTGATTTCGGGGGCATTGTATCCTGTCCCGAACTTCTTGTTATACATGAACACAAAGTGCCATACGTCCTTGTTTGCCTGTTCCCACGGGTAATTGTCTTTCATGGATACTACTGCGGTTTGGTGTTGGTTCATACCGAGTGGAACAAATTCTCGGATGCGTTGATCGACTTTCTCAAATAGATCAACGGTATCAATCTCCCAACATGATAGACCACAAGCTATGTCTACACCTACGACGTTAACACAAATGCCATTTGCTGAAAGCGAACATGTGAATCCGATTACACTTCCTTTTCCGCCATGCGTATCAGGCATGATTACAATGATGCACCCTGCGTATAAAGGGTGATCAAGGAATTCTTTTATCTGTGTGATACATTCTGCTTCAATATCATCAATTGTGATAAGTGCAGATGCATATTTTCCGTGTAATTCATACATATTATCACTTTGGCGAGTCTACAACAGGGGGTGTTTCTAATGCATCGGTGTGAGGCTCATTCGCAACCCGTGTTTTTCGCTTTTTCGGTTCTACGACCGGTTTTTCAACTTTCTCTACTGTGATCTGATTGATTGGGATGTCACTTGCAACTAATGGAGCCGCTACGATAGGTTCTGCTGCAGGGATTGCGGATACTGCGGGTTCTGTCGGGGTTACTATAGGTGTTTCGACTTTTGGGATTAACTGGTTGATCTCGTCAATCTTGGTTTCGACTTCTTTGATTAAATTCTCTGCCTGTGCATTCACATTATTGCAACATCTCGTGTTATATGAACCACACCCGAGTTTGTATAAGATTGCGTCCGGCATAATTAACTGATCAACAATTGTACATCTCCACATATAATCTGCATCAATATAATTGTCGCCCTGTTTAGTCCCATAACATAACATCATTGATCTTGTTGCGAACTTACAGTTATTCGAACAAACCGCTTGCATTGTGTTTCTTGCCATGTTTTTATTCCTCTTCTAATTTTAATTCGTTTTTATATCCGTCTTTTCGTTCGTTAGAGACAGAGAATGTTTTCCCATCAGATTCGAACGTGATTTTAATCAAATTGTTCCTGTCGTCAAAAACACCTTTTACATCTTTTGCCTTACTGATGATGTTCGCGGTATCTTTATTATCCGCATCGCATTTGCATTCTTCACATAATCCGGTTCTGAAAATCCGGTTCTGAAATTGAAATCTGCATATAGATTTTCTAGTGAGGTGTACCACTCTCCGCACGAAGAACATTTGCAATATACATTGACGTAACTACTTACACACCCTAATTTTATGAGGTTACTTCTTATTTCGGTTTGCTGTTTGTATAATTGTGTAGCAGATTTGATCTTCGCTGCCATTAAATCGCGGTGCTTATAAAATTGTTCTTGTGATTTTATTACATCCGTCTCACATAATGGGGCTGGATCTGATAGTTTTTTAATCTCTTTATACTTGTTTACTTCTGTGGTCAACTACCCCACCCTAAAGGACGGGGCTTGGACATTCTTGGTGACATCCGTTTGGGTGGCTGACTGACACCCCTGTAATTCAGAGTTATACCGAGAATTACGTGTTCTTTGTTCAATATTCCGTGCTGCGTTCAGATCT
>JANYJT010000264.1 GCA_025358395.1 Bacteroidia bacterium | reverse complement strand
AGATCTGAACGCAGCACGGAATATTGAACAAAGAACACGTAATTCTCGGTATAACTCTGAATTACAGGGGTGTCAGTCAGCCACCCAAACGGATGTCACCAAGAATGTCCAAGCCCCGTCCTTTAGGGTGGGGTAGTTGACTAATCGCAAACGATACGCGATCCCTTGTCCTAAAGGTCTGTAAAATAGAAAATATCAATGGAGTGAAATAATGACAACCCCAGAATCAAAAGAGACCTGCGAATGTTGTGAAAAATTCAATGTTCAGTGGAAACTTAAAGATGCATATAACGTGGATAAAACATATAATGTATGTTCAAACTGCCTTATCGGATTAGTCAACCTCTCTTTAACCCCAAGACAATACTTCAATCTTCTCAAACGCGGTCACAAATCAAGCGAATATCAGATTCACAGTGATTTCTACGATTATGAAGGTCACGCACTTCAACCAAAGGATTGATCAAAAATGGAGATTATTTCATACCCTGCATCAAAAGTCATTAAACTCGAAATACTCCATATAGAGGTTGATGAATTAGTAAACCTCATTAATACTACGATGAACCTCGCAATACCATTCCCGCAGGATGGTTGTGGTATTGAGGCGAGAGATGGGCAAACCTGCGCCGTAGGAGGTTGGGGTATTTATATCCAAACTGATATAGCAGACGGAAATCCCGGTTTCGCAAAGTTAATTGTAGTACTTGCAGACCGCGAGTCATGGGAGTAAATTATGGAACCATTAACTGATGAATTACCCTGTAAACTGTGTGGATGCGGGGGGTATGGGGAATATAAACCGCAGTGGTGTCGGGTGTTAGGAAAAACCGTAACTACTATCAAAGATATTCCGATGTATCACGATATAATCCCCGGACTAAAATCGGAAAATGGGTGCATGGCATTTACTAAAAAGGTGTAAATCGTGTCGCTTATTATAAAAATACAGGCAAACCACGAAATCCTTACGGTAATCTCCGCAGAACGCATAAAAACCGGCGAACTACCGGGAGAACTTAACAAGTACAAAATAGCCGCAATGGATTACCGTTCAGATAATGAGGGTGAACACACCATGCATGGAATTATCGAATACAAAGGCGATGCTGAAACATTAGCCATGAAAGCAATCGAACGGGTTATAACTACGAAACCCATAAAAGCGAAGGTGTAAATTATGTCAAAAACAGGAAAGTTACCGTCATACCCGAGCATTACAGGAATCGAAGGATTCACAAAAAACAAGGTAGTCGGTATTGAAAAGAAACTATTCGGAAACCCGATCTATTGGGAGAAGAAAGAAGATGGAATGAACGTCGGATGTTATCTTGACGAAAACAAAGAAATGCAAATTCGAACAAGTGAGCAGGAGCATATTTCCGAAGATATGCGGGAACGGTTCTTAAAACTTCCATATGCACAAAACATCAAGAACGTTCTGGAAACAATCGAATCAGAAACCCCAGATAAACACGTAATCATCTTCGGAGAATATATATTAAGGGGGAAATCTCCGAAACGCATCGGTTATAACGGAGAAGATTCTTTCAAGGCATTCGATATATATATCGAAGGTTTATGTACAGAACATCCATTCTTGAAATGGGATTCTTTCTCAAATATATGTGATGTTAACAGTATCCCAAGAGTTGATCTGATTGAGATAACTACAGTTAACTCTCTCGAAGAACTGTTAACTGTCCGCGAACGATTGTTCACGTTGTGCAAAGAAAACCGGTGGGAAGGGGTTGTCGGAAAAGTATGGGTTACAAACGAATTCGGTACGTTCGTGAACTTAGTTAAAGAGAAACCGATTATCTCAAAAATCCCGAACCCAAAAAACCCTGATAATGATTTACCGGAATTACCTGACAGTGAAATCACAGGAGCAATCGAGAAAGTTTTATGCAACCACGGACTTGAATTCTTTGAAAATGCGAAGTTAGCAATGCCGCAGATTGCAATCATGGTAAAAGAACAATGTGAGAAACACGGGTGTAAGAAACCCGGAGAACGTGTATATAGTCTATACCGTGACCGATTAATGAGGATGTGATAATATGTTTATCGAAAGTCCGCACGAACTCGGATTCAGGTTCGATTTTAAGTATTATTTCATCAATTACGGGCATTGTGTCCTATCAAAAATCAGAAGGGATAGCAAAATGTTCCCGATGGGTTTCATCTATGAGTTTCAGTCGGTGACGTAATAAGTCAGATATACGCATTAGACGGTTTTGGTCAGATGTGAATGCCGAAATAACCATCAACGATTTCTTAAAAAATTTACGATCAAAGGGAAAGAGGACAAAGGATTTATGAGCGTTAATGATTTACCTAAAGGCACGCTTATAATAAACCAACGATACGAGTCAGCAGATCAAGGCGGTGGCTAAAATGATGTAGCCATACACATCAATAATTTAACATATAACCTGATACAACATTAACACGGAGACATAACATGGGCGAAAATTATACACGCAAAACAGAAAACTATACAAGAACGGACAGAAATCAGAATACACAGAATCAGCCAAAATCAACGGCAGTGGTCTATACCTGTTGGAGATGCCATAAAAACTTTGATCTACCGACAGCAGGACGACCGGATGGGGTGCGCTGTCCGCATTGTGAAATGGTTCACGGATTAATTACCAGTAAATAACGATCCGCACCCGGGTGCGCTGATACAAAACTAATTGGAAAAAAGGTACATATATGCCTACAAACACCCAACTTTTTATCCGTGGGAGTAGTCACAAACGTACTACAATCCGGCACATATATGCATTTAATGCATAAATCGACAAAAATCAGCGAAAATATCACAAGAAAAAACGTGATAATAAAGAACACTCTATATATACATGGTAAACTAGTTGTTGCCCAACGCGATGCGGGTGGGAACAGTTTCGGGTCACTCCCGTAAACTAGTTTCTCGAAGTACGAATGCATAATCACTCTGTCAAGTATGGTGCAGGAGGAAACGAGAAGGCAGTAATGCGGTAATGATTGACGGGGTAGTGACCTCTCATGAAACCACTTGCGATGACAAACATACGGTCACATATCTGATCATGTTGATATTTGAGGTAATGGTATGTGGTAAAAGGTGTTAGAGCAAGCCACGCAAAGGACAATCCATCAACGTCCACCCGGATTTAAAAAGAAAGGTAGATCAGTCCGAAAACAGGGAGTGAATTATACCGTGAGCTTACGAACTCGCAGTTGTTGAATAAACCCCGGGCTTTGCGTTAAGTTGTTAAAATGTTTAGATAGATTATAGTTTGTGTTATATAGGGTAAATGTAGTAGTAAGTCGGATACGGTCAAATCGCGCGGTCTACAAATTATATTTAAAACGAACTCTTTAAACTACCTGAAATCGTTTAAAGTATTGACCAAATCGTTGTATCATCATGAGGTGATATAACAAAGGAGGTATAAGGGGGTCGCTCCCTCTTATACTTATTTAAAACTTATTTTCAACACAATCAGCAAGGATTCTCCATCTTTTAACTAAACAGGCGGGAAGTCCCCCTTCGCAAGATGGGGGATGATAGCCGTCATCCTACCAACAGAAACCTTTATGGTTATAGTAGATAATGTATAACTATGAAATATCTACTTGACAAAGGAGCACATTCTGTATAC
>JANYJT010000291.1 GCA_025358395.1 Bacteroidia bacterium | reverse complement strand
CTTCGGCATAAAAAGCACTTTCAAGTGAGCTGCTATAGTTCTCTTTCAGTGTTTTCTTGTAATGGAAAATTTCTTCCTTAAGGCTCAGCAATACACCGGACAAAGCTTTTTTATAATCAATGGTTGGCTTTTTAAGACGGTCAGGAACCACATTGTCGATGTTCTTTATAAAAATGAGATCGGCTTCCAAATCATTGAGGTTTTCAAGCAATGCTCCGTGACCCGCTGGCCTGAACAGCAAACTGCCATCCTTGTTTCTGAATGGCTCATTATTAGGTGTAACGGCAATGGTGTCAGTTGATGGTTTTTGCTGTGAAAACTCAATCTTGTAACTTACCCCAAACAATTGTTCGTATTGCGGTAAAATCTCTGCTACATGTTTTTCAAACGCTTTTTGGTGTTCAGCAGAAACTGTAAAATGAAGTTGAACAACTGAGGAATTATTTTTCGAATAAGAAGCTCCTTCTACCAAATGTTCTTCCAATGGTGTTCGGTATCCCTCAGGGTAAGTATGGAACTTCAATAATCCTTTGGGCAAATTTCCATAGTTAAGTCCTTGTTCAAGAAGTTTCCATTCCAGTAACTTTTTAAGCGGAACGTCTTCAATAGCAATGTTTTCAATTGCAGCGAGTTTTTTTAGATCTTCATAAAAAGCAAACTGGTCAAGCTTTTCCAGAAATCGGGCAACTTCCTGGTCCTTTATTACTTCTGAATGTTCTGTTCCCTTTTGAAGAGCTTCCAATGCTGAAAACAATGATTTGAACATTCGGCTTGCGGCTCCGGAGGCGGGTACAAATTTCAAAAGTTCAATTCCTTCAGCTACTTTTCCTTCGAAAACTGAAATGTATTTTTCTATTTCGCTGTTTGATAATTTGATAAGTCCGTGTTGTTGGCTGGCTGCTTCAGTTATTTTCAGGAAAGGAAAGCCGGTTTTAAAATTTTCTATTTGCCGCTTAACAATCTCCAATTGACTTCCTCTGGCAACAATCTGATTGATATCTTCTGATCCAAACATAGCAGCGTTTTATGGTTGCTTAAATATAAAAATTCAATCTTAAGAAAATGCTTATTTAAGGTCAATGGCTCCAAAAGTTTTAACTTTTTTTTCAACAATTGAAGGTGTTGTTGGTAATTTTAAGTTTCAGATTATCAGTGTTTAATGATTGTTGTGTGTTGAATTATTTTTTATTTATAACTCTTGATTTGTCTTTTTTTGAAAAATCGTGCTGGTTTCTTCTTCTTCTTGAAGCAATAAATCATGATCTGGTCAATGCCAAATGAGTTTTTGATGACAGCTAAAATGGGTTACTTTTGCATCGTAACTCAAAAGTAAAAAGATGAGTCTTTTCTTATGGGGAAGTGATAAACGGTACAATGATTTTTCGGGATATTTCAGGAAAAAGTTTGATGGCCGTGTACAAAAGATTTCAATCGATGCCGGATTTACCTGCCCTAATCGCGATGGTTCGCGCGGAATCGGTGGTTGTACCTATTGTAACAACCGCACATTTAGTCCGGCATATTGTAATCTTGAAAAGAGTGTTACTGTTCAGTTGACCGAAGGAATAGAATTTTTCTCAAGAAAATATAGTTCGATGAAGTATCTGGCTTATTTTCAGGCTTATAGTAATACTTATGCACCTATTGAAAATCTGAAGTTACTTTATGAAGAGGCCTTAAATCATCCGCAAGTAATTGGACTGGTGATTGCTACCCGTCCCGATTGTTTGTCTCCTGAAATTTTGGATTATCTTCAGTGGTTGGCTGAGAAATACTATATCATGATCGAATTTGGCATTGAATCGCATAAAAATTCCAGCCTTGATCGAATTAATCGCGGTCATACTTTTGAGGAATCGGTATTGGCATTGAACGAAACTGTGCAACGAAAGATTCACAATTGTGCTCATTTGATATTGGGTTTGCCTGGCGAAACAGAGGCGGATTGGCTTGATCAGGCCCGGACTATTTCCCAACTTCCGGTCGAAAACCTGAAACTTCATCAGCTTCAAATACATAGAAATACGCGTATGTATCATGAGTACCTTCAAAATCCGGAGCAGTTTCCAATGTTTACTGTCGGAGCTTATCTTGAGCTGGTGGTTAAATACCTCGAATTACTGAATCCCGAAATTGTGGTTGAACGGTTTGTTAGTGAAGCTCCTGACGAGTTGTTGGTTGCGCCAAGATGGGGACTGAAAAACTTCGAATTTACAGCCAAGCTCGAAAAGTTACTCCAAGAACGTGATACCTGGCAGGGAAGGCTATTTCAAGGAAAGTGATCAGTTTCCAGTCGGTATAATCATTTATACAAGTCATAGATTGTCATTTGTTTATGGCATTCAATTGTTAATGGCTGCACTCAAATCAGAAAAAAAAGCGTAAAGTTAAAGGTCTGAAAGAGTTAAAATTACCATCCTAAAAAATATTTTTCATATTACTTTTCTTTTGGTATAGGCGTTTAAGTCGCTGTTTATTTAGAGGAGATCGCTACCTCTGTGGCGTGGAAAATAGAAAACAATATACAGGCGTGAATTCGATAGAGTTCAATAGATATTTTCAGACCGACGAGGATTGCTACCGCTATCTGTCTGCAATAAAATGGTCATCAGAAAGTCCGTACAAATGCAGGAAATGCGGTCATCCGAAGTATGGGAAAGGTAAAAAGCCATGTTCATGCCGTTGTGCAAAATGCAATTACGATGAAAGCCCAACGGCAGGAACGATGTTTGACAAGATAAAATTTCCATTGCTAATAGCCTTTCATGTCTGCTTCAAAATCAGCACAAAAAAGAAGGGGATGTCCTCTTTGGAATTGTCTGAAGAGTTTGGATTGCAGCAGAAAACAGTTTGGGAATTTAAGTGGAAAATCCAACAAGCAATGGCAAGCAGCCGTAAGAACCAATTGGGCGGCAAAGTCCAGGTTGATGAGTTCCTTATAGGCGAATACGAAGAAGGCAAAGTAGGGCGTAGTGGCGAGAGCAAAAAGAAGTTGGTGATTGTTGCACTTGAAATCTTGGAAGAAAAAGGCGGCGTTGGGCGTGCTTATGCACAAGTAATTGACCGAACTTCGAGTAAAGAATTCAGGCCGTTTTTTGAGACTTATATCAGCAAATATGCACACGTTATTACTGACGTTTGGAAAGGGTATTTGCCATTGAAAAAGGACTATCCCAACTTAGAACAGATACCTTTGGACAAGGGAAAGGGTATGCAACAACTGCATATTCACATAATGAACATTCAGGGTTGGCTCAGAGGAATACACCACCATTGTTCAAAGAACCGGTTACAAGGTTATCTTGACGAGTACCATTTTCGGTATAACAGACGCGCAATGATGGGGTCAATCTTCGATTTACTCCTAAGAAAGATGGTTTTTAGCGAGCCTAAAAAATTGCATAATAATTAATTAACAACAGCGGTCTAACCGCCTATACCAAAACTTATTTTGGTATGCAGGGAAAAACAACAAGAAAATCAAGTATTTCAAGGTTTGGCAGGATGGAAACGATGCACAAGAAATTCACACGACTGCTTTTTTTGAAGAAAAAATGAATTACATTCACTACAATCCGGTTAAATCTGAATTGGTTGCCAATCCAGAAGACTATCTTTATAGCTCAGCCCGCGATTATTCAGGCGAAAAAGGGCTGGTTGAAATTTTATTCGCTTAGGTATTTTAAGCGGATCACAGATTTGCGATTATTAGGTGCTGATTGCAAATCAG
>JANYJT010000231.1 GCA_025358395.1 Bacteroidia bacterium | reverse complement strand
GCCTCCCAGAAGGCGTCGTTATGGTGGTTCCGGTTGATTTTGATTTCAACCGTCGGTCCAGGGTTGGCACTTGGATAATGGTGCATTGGGTTCTCCTATGGTGGTTCCGGTTAGATCGCCGCAAATTCGGGGAAGAGTTAGATGATCCCTGCAGGGATACCGGCAAAATCAAGCGCTGCATCGGGGGCCAAGTCATGCTGACCCTTGACAATCTCCACGACGTGCAAAATCGCCAGGTGACTCGCCAGATCCAGTGCTTGGAGCTTGTGGATGAGGGCCTGACCATCGACTGCCCACTTCTGCCCCAGCCCCTCATAGCGGCAGCCATCTGTGATTTCGAGCAGCACCACCTCCTTGGCAGTTTCATGGACCTCGTCGAATGTGCGGCAACTCCAGAAAGCGTCACAAATGAGGAGCCACTCCTGGCGACTCAACTCGGGCCTGAAATGATCGATGAGGGTCTGGTAACGGTTGGTGGTGGTCTTTCCCCAACCTTGGGACCAACTGAAGAGTTCGGGTCTGGGTTGATGGTGATTTGAAAGATGGTTGACTCGATCTGCTGAGCCGAGGTCATGGTAGCGTCTCCATCGCCTGGACGGAGGATAGGGCAACGCAGGGATGCGACCCGAGCGCTGATTCAGGGCCACCGAACGGTGGGGGCTGGATTCGTCCAGCCCTTCTCCGTGTGGCACCGGGGGTGGCCCAAGGCGTTAAATCCCGGGGGTTCGGGGGCAGGGCCCCTGAGGCGCAGAGAGCCGCAAATTCATTGGGGGTATGGAAACCCAGGCTCGAATGCGGATGGTGTTCATTGAAGCGGTTCTGGAATGCGCGGCTGATCACACGGGCTTCGGGAACCCCGTGGAAGAGCTCGCCGTTCAGGCACTCATCCCTGAACCTGGCGTTAAAGCTCTCGGCGAAGCTGTTCTGCCAGGGCTTGCCGGGGTCGATCAGGTGGGTGCCAATGCCCTGATCCTTCAGCCACAGCCCGATCTCCATGGCGATGAACTCTGGCCCGTTGTCGCTGCGGATGAACCTGGGCACGCCTCGCTCGCCGATGACCCGTGCCAGCACCTCACGCACATGCAGCGCCTTGAAGGTCCGGCCTACTTCGATGGCCAGGGATTCACGGGTGTACTCGTCTTCCAAAGTCAGGAACTTCAACGGTGTTCCGCCCATGGTCCAGGCGAAGACAAAGTCGTAGGTCCAGACATGATTGGGATGCTCCGCGAGTCTCGGCACACTCTCGCCGGTTCGCACTTTCTTCCGTCTGGGCCGCCGTGTGAGTTGAAGCCCAAGCTTCTGCCAAAGGCGGCTGACCGCTTTATGATTCACGACGATGTTCGCCCTGCGCAGCAGCGCCCAGATACGGACTTGGCCGTAGCGAGGGTGCTCCAGGCTCAGGGCCTTCACCTGCTCGGCCAGGTGATCCTGGGGTTTGGGGCGGATCCGATACCGCATCCCAGACCGCGAGATGCCAACCAGAGCGGCGATCCGCCGCTCTGAGATCCGCATGGCTTTCAGCACCCTCGCACCTTCCCGTTTCTGCGGGGCGCTCACCATTTTTTTCGAAGCAGTTCCTTCATTCCGTCGATCTCGACATCGCGCTGGCCCAGGAGTCGCAGCAGGCGGGCATTCTCCTTCTCCAGCTGCTTCAGCCGACGCACATCAGGCACCGTGCTACCGCCGAACTTCCGCCGCCACCGGTAGATCGATTGCTCCGTCACGCCGTTCTCCCTGGCCAGTTGGACGATCGATTTCTCGCCCTTCTCCGCCTCTCGCAGCAACGCCACGATCTGCTCGTCTGTCAGCTTGCTCGGTCTCATTTCGGGTTCTCCTCAGTCAGGATGAACCCGAACCCTTCATTCGGTTCTCAGATTTGGGGGAAGACCACCAGGGCCTCAAGAGTACCCTGGCGCTTTTCCTCGGGAATCACAATGCGCGGCATGAATAGATCCTGAGTTTAGGCGTTGGGTTCACGACGAGTGCTGCCAAAAGTCCAGGTCCCGGCTGGACCCATAGCCGCATGAAGTTCGGC
>JANYJT010000220.1 GCA_025358395.1 Bacteroidia bacterium | reverse complement strand
TCGGAAGATGATTGTATAGACCCCTGATGAAGTATTTGGGAGGTTGATTTCCTGAGTGAACTCCCCGTTGATCATCACTCCCGGCAGTTCATGGATTTTCTGCCCAAGCTGGTTAAAGATCAAAATGGTGAATTCCTGCTCGAAATGCTCCCTATTCCACAATCATTGCTGCCATTGACCCTGCCGTCGTGTCATCAAAACACTTATCAGCTGTGGTTACAGTGGCCGTGATAGCTTTTGGCGTTACGCTGAATGCTGTTTTCTTCCAAAGTTTTGGTTGAAACTGTTGGAATACGATTTTATATGCGCCTTATACCATCTTGGGCTACTGAGCCTTCTGAAAACAGATGTCCTAACCTTTTTATTAAAAATTACTCCTAAAGCATTTGGAAGATAACCTTTCCAAATTCTACTAAACAGATAGAATGTCGACCACTTTATGCGATACCAGTATTTCGATTTCCGAAGTAAATCCTGATTTTTGATAAAACGTTTTGAACGGGAACTAAGTTGGTGAGAATTATCAAACTCCATGGTGTGATTTACAAAATCGGCATACACCAAAGCTTTTGCTGCGTATTGTGGTAGCTGTGCAAGTATTTCGTACACATCAACCCGTTGCGAGAGGAAAAACAGATCGATCATATTCCGAAAAGTAACCGAACGCATCAGCCTGACATCGCTGGCCATAAACCCGTGCATAAAATTCAGGGTTACCTTGTGCCGATCGGACAAAACATAGCAAGGCGGACCGGTTTCAATTAGCTTGGCTTCAGTCCGGATGATAGAATAATTAAAATGAGCAGATAATTGTAAATCAACAGGAGCCCGATGAACTTCAACATCGGCCAATTCTGTTGGATGAAACAACCGTGGAAAGTGTTTAGTGATAGGTTGATCGTCTTCAAAAAACGGGTGTTGGTGTTCGTATCCTTCAGCTTTTAGCAGGTTGGCCGCCTTGAGAAATTCGGCATCCGAAACCAGCAAATCAATATCGCCCACCATCCGTTCGCCCACATCTTCATACAAATGGTCGAGCAAATTGGCTGTCCCTTTCAGGTAAATAGGAACAATGCCAGCTGTAGCAAACAGTCGGTTGATCTGGTCGGTTTGCGACAATATCGTTGTGTTTCGTTGGAGGTTCAGGTCGTATATCATTTTGAAATGATCGCTCAAATCTTCGGGCAAATAGGGGAGGATGCCTTGCCGTTTAAACCGCAGATAAACTGATGGTATCACTAAATGACCGCTGGAAAGAGCTACAAAACGCTCCCAGTCTACTTCTCCCAGTTGAATAGTACGAATAACCTTTTGTTTGTTCTTTACGTTTTCGCCTAATGACAGACAATTCCCCAGAAAATAAAAAAGTTCGGTATTGGTCATTGTTCAAACAGTTTTGCGATGGTTTGCAGGGCTTTTTCGTTGTTGGAATAGGTTAATCTGTAACACGATATTCCACAGTACCAATCCAAAAACTGCCCGGCATTCTCAGGCAAAGGGGAAGTCCAGGTTTCATCCAGTAACATTTTTAGGGCTTCAAGCCGGGGCAAATGTTCCATTTTAAAATCAACGGCTGGATCGTATTTAATGAAAATAATTTCCTTTACAGGCGTAGGCAAGGCTTTTCCTTCAACAGGTAAATACCTGACCAGTTTGTTGGTCCTGCTTTGTTGAGCTTCTTCCTGTTTTTGAAGCGATGGATACAGCGCTGAGAGCAATTCGGTTGCTCCTTCTTTAACCGACATAGCAGCAGGGAAAGGGAAAACGTGTTGCGTAATCCGTTCAAGCGGTACGAAATCGTCGGATACAAGCGTAAATCCTTTTTGTTGAAGCAGAGCCGCAATGGTACTTTTCCCGCTTCCGGGACTGGCTGTAAACGCGATTGTTTTCGTGCCGTTTGTAACTGCCGAAGCATGGATAATGGCCATCCAGTCGCAATCGTTCTTTTCGTAAATTGTATTCAATATCTGAAGCGAGGCCATGCCACTTAATAAATGGGTTTCATCTTCGTTCCACATCCCTTTTACTTGTTTGTTGACCCGCAAAACGATTTTGCCTTTGTGTCCAAACAATTCAAAAAGAGCAGATTCTGTTGTGCAAGTGTCTGTTTCGTGATGTTGAAGCAAAGGATGCAGATAATGCTCGTAAAGCCGTGTCTCGAAATGAAACCGAAAGTATTTATTCCTAATTAAGTAGCGATGCGCGGAATATAGCGGAAACGATTTGCTTTGCGATTCGAATTCGTCACCAAATACATTTTCTGTTTGGGTTGCGTGTTTCCTGATACCGTCAATCTTATCCTCTATTTCGTTTACAAATTGGGTGCATTCTGTTTCCGTAGTTTGGTACCGATCAATGCACCGATTTACAATTGCTCTTTTATGCACTCCTTGTTCTATTAACTGTAAAACGAAGTAGGCAGGTTCTTCCAAAAGAACAAACTGGTTTCCATTTGCAAACCATACGACAAAGGAGTTGTCGATTTTCCTGACGACTGTTGTATTTTCATTCATTGAAGAACAATCCTTTATTACAATAAATTATTTATCAGGAACACAAATATCATAAAAAGAAGGCTGCCCCTGGCTTTTGTTTTTGGACAGCCTCTCTGACTAACAAATATTGAATATTTTTGCTCCGCTTATGTCCATGCCGGTGGTGGTGCCATCGATTGGGCCACAGCTTTATCTGGTTTGCTGATTAGCATCATCATGGTGGCAGCCGATAAGGCGATATACCCTGTCTTTTTGAGGGCTTCTTTTCTTGAAATGAGGCGCTCTTGCTTGCCTTTTTCTTTGCTGATATCTTTTTCTTTTCCCATTTCGTTTGTAGTTTCTGGTCAATAAATTTCAACTTTACCGGTGAAGCGTTTTCCTCTATCTGTCACATTCAGAAGGTAAACACCCGAAGCCAATCCTGAAGTTGAAATGGAATTGTGGTTTAATCCCGTTAGTTTATATTGACCTAATTTCCGACCTCTTACATCGAATAAGGAAGCTTGAGCACTGCTGCCAACTTCACCTTCGATGATGATTTCGCTATTCGATGGATAAACCTTTAGCTTGAATCTCTGGTTATTGAGTTCATCCGAAAAAGTGGTAGTCAGGCCCGAAGTATGGATAAAGAATCTGTTGGTAGTACTCGTGTTGGCCGCGATGGTTATTTTGTAATCGTTCCGGGAGAGATCGGTAAACGTTTTGTTCAGCCGGTCTTCGATGATTACCCTGCAACCAGATGCCAGATTGATCGTTTCGGCAGAAAAGACGACCTCGCCACCTGTTTTGCAATCCAAACCAACGGGGATGACCATGCTGGCATAATCGTTATCGGGCAAAGCCTGAATGGCAAAGGGGATTCCATTGTCATCGACCAGCCTGGTATAAATAACCACGTCAGCGCTTCCATTTAACAACCCGGCATCGTAAGTCTGGTCTAATCCTTTGGTCATGCTGCTGTTAAAGGCAAGGATGGTCGAACTTTTCTGGTTGTTGGCCGAGGCGATTAGTTTGATGGTTGCCCATGGAGTATTTGCCGATTTTAAGGCTAATGCAGTACTATGAAGTTGCATTGCCAGTGTGAAACTGATAGAACTAACCCCAGCTTTCATTCTCACACAGAAACCCTGTCCCTGCTGAACATTGTCATAGCTACCCGGCACATTCGAAACTGCGGTGTAGTTTCCTGATATCCCATTGTAAACATCCAATTTGTCCCAAATATAAATAGCACCATACGATTCTGCAAGATTACCAGCATTATCTGTTATAAAATTGGCGGTGCTACTACTCCCCATAGTTATCCCAATAGCCGAAGTATAAGGGTTTCCAATGCAGTTCCATTTGTCGGCAATGGTAGTTGCAGTCTGGGTTCCGACCTGGAGCGCCCCGGTAAAAGTAACTATACCATCGGCTGTTGTCCGTATCGAATATCCTGTCCCGGTTTCAATGTTGCCACCTGTTGCGTTGGTGAAAAAGCTGTTCCATTTGTTACCCGCTTCATCATAGTCCATCATTCCACGGAAACTTCCGTTGGTTGCCACATTGGCATTGCCAGTCAGGAAATTGGTAATGGATTGCTCTGATAAAGGTGAGGCTGTCATGTGCCATGCACCGGTGGTCATGTAACGTTGGGCTGTCATATTGCCTGTTGCTGTTCCGCTAACGATGAGTGAACCGGTTCCCGAACCGGTTGAGGCAATGGTGAGGCTGCCGCCTGAATTTACGGTGAGGTTGTGGCAATCGGCTGAGGTTGCAACTCCTATTATCGGGTCATTGGTGACATCTGGAATAATTACATCTGTTCCTGCGACAGGTACACTTCCACCAGCCCAGTTGGAGGCTGCTGCCCAATCGGTATTGGTAGCGCCGGTCCAGGTGCCTGCGGTTAGAGTGGTAAACGAAACTTCGTTGCCATAGCTGGTTCCTGATGTATTTATTGCATAAGCGCGAACGTAATATTGGGTTCCGGGAGTAAGCGATGTTATAGAAGCAGTAAAAGCAGCTGTTGACGAGGTAACACCTTTATCAACTTTGCTATCCGAAATAGTTGGCCCGGTACTGGTTTTCCAACACACCCCATAAGCCGTTGTTGAACCGGGATTCCCTATATTAGTGATATTTCCGTTACCTGTTGCGGTGGTTACACCAATGCTACTTACTGCTTGTGTGCTTACAGTTGGCGACTGGAGTGTAGTTTGTGATATTGCGTTCGAATAAACCCCTTCGCCGGTCACCGTTGTTTTATCGGCACGAACGCGGTAGTAATAAGTGGTATTTGATGCCAAACCAGTGATAGCCTTTGTCAGCGTAGGCGAGGCAATTGTAAATGGCGAACCTGTCACCGGGGCTGTAAAAGCAGCATCGGCGGCAACATCAAGCTTGTAATTATTTACAATCCCCACCGCTGGTGCGGTCCAGTTGGTGGTAAAGCCCGAAGCGTTTGTACTGGTTGCAGCAGTGGCAGTGGGTACTACCATGGCATAACTTTCGACCCAGTTAGATGTGGTTCCTGTTAAAGCAAAGTTGGTCAATGTACCGTTGTTTCCGTTTCCGGTCAGGTCGGGTAGCATTGTGCTGCCTGCGGTGTTGTTGCCCCCTGCTGTACCTTCATCGAAGTTATAGGAACAAAGCAAACCCGACGAAGATGAGATGGCTGTAATCCTATCGTTTTGTACCTCTGCCTGACTGCGCACGGTGTTCCAAACCCTGACTTCGTCCATCGAACCTTTGAACCGATAGATGGCATCGCTGCGGGTCCCTAAATAAAATGGAGTTGTTGTGTTGGCAATTGCAGTACTTAATGGATTGGTTCCATGGTTAACTAGCGTCACTTCCGCTCCGTTAATGTACATTTTTGCTAACGAGGCAGACGGATTATAAACCACAGCAACATGTGTCCACACTCCGGTGGGCA
>JANYJT010000185.1 GCA_025358395.1 Bacteroidia bacterium | reverse complement strand
TTTATTGAATGTTAGTTAATTAGCGTGGACACGCCGGAATAAAAAATCACCCCATGCCGGGGATTATTGAATCATCTATGTCGGTTTTAAGTTGTTAAAGTTAAATAAATTATAGAACAGTTTCCATAAAGGGCACAGAGTGGTCATTTTAACCGGCGGCTCCACACTTGAACCAAACAGCGCAAATTAAGTACCACCCACAGACCATAGATGGCAATCATAAATGACAACTTCCCCCGGAAAGGTCCTAAATGTCATCTGGGAAGGAATGGTAGGAAATCCACTGAATCTTTATAAAAACACTGTCATTGATTTGAGTCAGCCCGCCAAATTCTCATAGAAAGGCAAAAAAAAAGTGTGGTTGATTGTATTCTTTGTATGATCACCACCACAAAAAGTTCTAAATCTTTATGAAAAAAGTGTCAAATTACATAGGGTATTAAGCCAAATTTACTATTCCCTATTTTTTTCTGATCTGTGCTCCAAAGAATCCACCTAATAAACTTAGTAACGAGAAAAATCCAGTTACAATCACATTTTCATAACTACATTTTAAACAAAGATAAAGAGTGAATCCAATGAAAACAATTATAAAGAGAACTCCTACAATCAAAGCACTGGTATGATTTCCGGAAAATAAATCCACTTTGCTTGGCTGAGGTGCACCACCGGCAGCTCCTTTTTGAGGCCGTATATTTGGATTTTCACTTTTCAAGTTTTACCTCCTTCCATATGCAAATTTCAAATCTTCTATGATTGATGTTTTCGGCAGAAGTATTCCTGAATTTCATGTAATATCGAGAATCGTCACCAATAACTTTTAGCTCAACTGGAGATGAAACTTCAGCATAAGTGTTGCTATCCCAGTTATTAAGTTGATAATGCAAATACTTATTTTCTAAATCCGCCCAATAAGTGGTTGTTAATTTTTCACCTTCTTGTGAAAATGTGAATTTAACATCATAAGCAAAATCTGTAGTCCTTATCTCAAAATATATATAGTCATCCTTATTTATAAGCAATACTGATTCATTATAAATCAGCTGCTTTTTGATTCCATCATTGCCCTGTGTATATATCATATGAATTATTTAAAGGTTCAATAAATACTTCTTAAAGGTACATAAATTTATTGTTTCATAAGAATGTCATATCCAAATAATTATTGTAAAATTCCGATGGGCGACCAAATCAGAGCGAACTTGCGTGTAAACTGCCACTGATCTTTGGGAACGGTTCTGGGTAATACGATCAACAGGGAAGTGTCTAAGGTCGGTGGAAAAGCGACTAACCCTTCCTAGAATCCCCCATTTTCCATTCCCGGAATAATGGTGGAAAAATGGGTTTATTGTCGAAAGTTAGGCAAGAATTAGGCAAGAAAAAAGGAGTTAAGAGATTTTACCTTCCTAACTCCCTGACTTTTAGTGTAGCGAGGGCGGGGCATGATCCCGCGACCTCATGATTATGAATCATGCGCTCTAACCAACTGAGCTACCTCGCCAAATTTTAAAAGTTTGAGCCTGCAAATATAATACCTTTCTCTTTTTGGACAAGGCCGTTTTTGAAAAATAGTAAATTTATTGCTCCTGGCTATTTTTTTTGTTTTGGATAAAAAAAATGGTACTTTGCAGAAGAAACTAATTCCAAAAATCTCATCAGTGATATTTGTGTCCCAATGAAAAGAATTGAACTTGAATATCAGATCAGGTCCTCCTCTTCTGTATTATTCAGCAGACTTAGCACAGCATCCGGTTTGGCCGAATGGTTTTCAGACAATGTTCTTGTGGAAGGGTCGAATTATACCTTTGTTTGGGGTAAAACCAGTCAGACAGCTGAATTGCTCTGTATCCGGCCACTCGAATCTGTCAAATTCAGATGGATCGACAGCGACGAACCTTTCGAATTCGAATTTTATATCGTTCTTGGTGAGATCATTGAGGCACTTTCGCTGATGGTGGTCGACCATGTGGAAGAGGCAGATGAAGCAGACACCATCAAAATGTGGGATTCATCCATCAACCGTCTCAGAAAAGCCATCGGCTCCTAAAATCCCAATAAAATCATAAAAAAGCATTAGCTTTGCGGCCGAATCTTCATCCAATTCATGAAGCGATTACACCTATATATTATCAAGCGTTTTATCGGTCCGCTGATCGTCACCCTGCTCATCAGTTTGTTCGTTCTTCTGATGCAGTTTTTATGGGTATATCTGGACGATCTGGTTGGTAAAGGCCTGGATTTGAATATAATCGTAGAATTTCTAATCTATACACTGGCCATGCTTATGCCAATGGCATTGCCTCTTTCAATGCTCCTGGCTTCCATCATGACCTTTGGCGACATGGGTGAGAACAATGAACTACTGGCCATGAAGGCTGCCGGAATCTCTCTTTTCAGGATCATGAAGCCGGTTATTGTGGTCAGTGTTCTTTTGAGTTTCGGCGCATTCCAATTTGCCAATACCGTTATACCTGTCTCCTACAAAAAGCTGATCGCTCTGATGTCCAGCATCCGCCAGATGCGGCCTGAAATTGTGGTAAAAGAGGGTATGTTCTCCAACGACATCGACAATTTCTCCATCAGAGTCGGAAAGAAATCCATGGATGGATCCATGTTGTATGACATCATGATTTATGATCATCGCAACGACCGTGGAAATGAGAGTGTCACGGTAGCAGATTCCGGAACAATGAAGATCACCACCGACAAGCGGTACATGATCCTCAACCTCTATTCTGGTGAGACACATGAAGAGGTACAGAATAACAACAGGGAGTCAACGGGATATCCTATCCGCATGGATAAGTTCAACAAGCAGACGCTCTATTCCAAACTTCAGGGAATGGAGCTGGAAAGAAAAGATGAAAGTATCTTCCGCAATCAATTCAGGGCGCTCAACAACAAACAATTGCAGTATTTCGTTGATTCTATATCCAAACAGGTTGAAACATCCAATACAGAGCAAGCCCTTAGCATCGTCTATCCGCCTCCTGTTTCGATTGCCATGACTGCCCTGGCCAGGAAAAACCCTGATGCTGCGCCTAAATTGCGGTTGCACAAGTATATCGACATCGACAGTCTTTTGCAAAATTCCATTCAACCGATTCGCAAGCAACTAATAGAGAGCTCTTTAGGCAACGCCAGGAACAATCTTCGCGTCATCAAACAAGTGGATGAAATGAATATTGCCAATACCAGGATGCTGAATCGTTTTGATACTGAATGGCACAAAAAATATACTTACTCCATTGCGTGCCTTATTTTCTTTTTTATCGGGGCCCCATTGGGCGCCATCATCCGAAAAGGAGGACTTGGCATGCCACTTGTGGTGTCTGTTATGCTTTTTATATTTTACTGGGTCATTTCGACTACCGGTGAGAAATATGTTCGGGAGGCTACCCATGGACTGTGGTTTGGTGTCTGGTTCTCCACTTTTGTATTTCTCCCTGTCGGGATTTTCCTTACTTATAAAGCGGTAACCGACTCTACCATACTTAGTTTTGATGCTTACCGCGATTTCTTTAAGAAATTTCGTTTCCCCGGCAAAAAAGAGGAGGATATCCAATCCTGATTTGCTGAATTTTAAATTTACGATCTGTATAATGATGAATGATATAAAATTGAATACCATCGAAGAGGCTATCGCGGACATCCGCGATGGGAAATTTATCATCGTGGTGGATGATGAGGACCGTGAAAACGAAGGAGATTTTATCGCTGCCGCCGAAAAAATTACGCCTGAA
>JANYJT010000142.1 GCA_025358395.1 Bacteroidia bacterium | reverse complement strand
TTTATTGGGTCGCACCCTGCAAGTCGTTTAGGTATCGGGTAATTATGCGCTGCAGGATGCTGGAACTACGCCAAATAAAGTATATATTGTTCAGGTATTGTCTTCAGATGGTAAGACAAGTTAAATAAAAGTGAAAAGATAAATAATACCTTAGCCGGAAGGAACACCCCAAATTGAACAAAAAATCTCAACTCCTTGAAATGCTCAAAATAAACCGCAAATTATTGCTATTGGTCTTTATTGCAACCTTGTCGGTGCTCTCTGCTGTTGCGCGAAAAAAACAAAAATATGTTCTACCCAAAATGATGTTCGGGGATACTTCGCGCATCGGTGTCCCGTTTGCCAAAGATCCGTTTGTCATCAGGTTTGATGGTCGCTACCTGATGTATTACTCCATTCCACCTTACCAGAATAAATCGAATCCGATCCAGGGCTGGGGACTCGGCATCGCCGAAAGCAATGACCTTAACAACTGGAAAAAGATAGGTGAAGTGACACCGGATGGTGAATACGAAAAGAAAGGCCTTGCAGCACCCTGCGCCATAGTCATTGACAATCAGGTTAATCTGTTTTATCAAACTTATGGCAACGGAAAAAATGACGCCATTTGCCATGCCGTTTCGACCGACGGGATTCATTTTACACGAAATGCGACCAACCCCATTTTTCATCCTACCGGAAGCTGGAACTGCGGTCGTGCCATCGATGCCGAAATCTTTAAATTCCGGGACAAATACCTGCTTTATTTTGCGACCCGTGATCCAGACTATAAAATTCAGGTTCAGGGGGTGGCTTCTGCACCGGCTAATACCAACTTTAACCGCGACCAATGGACCCAACTCACCGATGCTCCCATACTGAAGCCGGAATATCCCTGGGAGGGCGAATGTATAGAGGCAGCAGCATTGGTTCAAAAAGGCGATCTGCTATACATGTTTTATGCCGGTGCCTACAACAACAAACCACAGCAGATTGGTGTTGCGAAAAGTATCAACGGTATAAACTGGGAACGGCTCTCGAACAAACCATTCCTGACAAATGGCGATCCTGGTGAATGGAACAGCAGCGAATCAGGTCATCCGCACCTGTTTAAAGACGACAATGGACGCACTTACCTGTTTTTTCAAGGTAACAATGACAATGGCAAGACCTGGTATCTCTCAAAATTGGAGGTGAGATGGAATGAAAATGGACCTTATTTATCAAAATAAATTTTAGCTGACATTAATCATATAACTTTCTAAACTATGAGATCAAATCATCCTGTTTTGAAGCCTTTGCTTTTTGTATGCCTTGCTCTATTTCTCTTTTCCATGGTGATTCCGGCAAAAGCCGTCTTGACCAACAAGGAGCGAAACATCCTGGCCAACAAGGCCAAAGCCATTGATTTGGCAAAATCCACGATTACTGACGACTCGTGGAATAAATACCCAAAGTACAAAGACAGAACCTTTTGGGACAAATTACCGGATAACATCAGACAAGAATATATCTCCAAGGCAGAAGGATATTTAACCTACAACTGGCCTGTTGTAAGAGCAACTGATTATCTGGAAATTATTCGTTCCGGGGATCGCAGGCAAAGCGTTTACGCTGCTTGCAGCGGTGCCCTTACGACACTGGTCATGGGAGAGCTGGTGGAAGGGAAAGGCCGCTTTACAGATCAGATCATCAATGCTGTCTGGTATTTTAGCGAACAGACCTGGTGGGGATGGTCGGCACATCTCACTGCCCAAAAAGTTGGAACGGGACTGCCCGATGTCAATGACCCGGTTGTGGACCTTGGAGTCGGCGAAATTACCAGCAATCTTTCCTGGACGCTCTATTTGTTTAAAGCAGAATTTGACAAGGTACATCCACTGATTTCTAAACGATTGAAACAAGAGATCACTAATAAATCACTAAAACCATATTTTGAGCGTGACGATTTTGGCTACATGGGATTCAAGGGAGGCCGCCCAAACAACTGGAATCCATGGATCAATTACAATATGTTGAATAGTTATCTCCTGCTCGAAAGTGACCCGGCCAAAAAAGTGGCGGAAGTGCAGAAGATCATCAATTCTCTGGACAAATTTCTGAATGGATATTCTGATGACGGCGGCTGCGACGAAGGACCATCTTACTGGGGCGCCGCCGGAGCCCTTTTGTATGAGAGTCTTGATGTGCTTAAAATCATTACCAACAACAAATTTGATGTCTTTGACGATCCATTGGTTCAGAACATCGGAAAATATTTCTACAAAGTAAATATCCATGCCCCTTATTTCATCAATTTCGCAGACGCTGATGCCACCACAGGCGGCAGTCCTTCAACAGTTTACAGATATGGGAAGGCCATAAAAGACCCCATGATGCAGGAGTTTGGCGCTTATCTTGCAAAATTGGCAGGATGGGGGGAGCACAGTCCGGGTGGCAAAATCGGCGACCAGATCAAAAATCTCGGTCTCCTGGATGAACTCAAAAATGCCAAAGCCACCGAAGCACTGGTAGCAGATTTCTGGCTGCCGGACACTGAAGTAGCAGGAGCCCGCGACAAGGAGGGCAGTTTCAAAGGATTTTTCTTCGGCGCCAAGGGAGGTTTTAATGCGGAAAGTCACAATCACAATGATGTCGGATCCTGCGTGATGTATTACGATGGCAAACCCTGTCTGATCGACGTTGGTCGCGAAGAATACAATGCCAAAACCTTCAGCTCGAGACGTTATGAAATCTGGACCATGCAGTCAAAATACCATAATCTACCAGTAATCAATGGAATAGAGGAAAAAGATGGTGGCAAATACAAGGCAAAAGATTCCAAATTCACTGCAAATGCCAAATCTGCCTCCTTTTCAACAGATATCGCCGGAGCCTATCCACCAGAAGCTCAGGTCAAAAGCTGGGTTCGCAGTTATACTTTAGCCAGAGGCAAGAGTTTCAAAATCAGCGACAATTTCCAATTAGCCGGATTAGCCAACGCTCCGACAACCTCCAACCTGATTACTTATTGCAAGGTGTCAGAGGTAAAACCCGGATTGCTGAAATTCGAAGGAGATGGTTTCGTTCTCAACATGACATACAATGCCAAAGTCGTAAAACCAACCATCGAATTCAAAGAGATCAAAGACAAATCATTGGTAAGATATTGGCCTAAAGGCGTAACCAGAATCGTTCTTGAATACCTCAAACCTGCCGTTAAAGGTGGCCGGGAAATCGTTTTCACACCAGCAAAATAAATAAAATTCTTCATCATGAACTGTAGCAAAACACTTCTGATCATTTTTTTCGGCCTTTTTTTATCTGAAATGGCCTCCGCTCAAAAAGAGCAGATCCCAAATTCTTTCAAGGCAGGACCGCATCCCAGGATCCTACTTCCGGGCGGTGAGGAAGCGCTTATCAAGCAATCGGTTGCCACCAACGCCACCTGGAAGAAAATGCACGAAGCCATATTGCTTTCCTGCGACAAAATGATGGATCAACCTCCGGTGGAAAGGATTCAGATCGGAAGGCGTTTACTCGATAAGTCCCGTGAAGCTCTGAGACGTATTTTCCAACTTTCCTATGCCTGGCGCATGACCGGTGAAGAAAAATATTTCAACCGCTGCGAAAAAGAGATGCTGGCCATCTCAAAATTTAGCGACTGGAACCCCTCACATTTTCTCGACGTGGCAGAAATGACCATGGCTGTGGCCATCGGCTACGACTGGCTATTCCCCAGGCTCACTGATGATTCAAAAAAAATAATCCGCGAAGCTCTTGTCAGTAAAGGGCTGTATCCGTCGTTAGACCCAAAATACAACAGCTGGCTTGGTACAACCAACAACTGGAACCAGGTTTGCAATGCCGGCATCACTTATGGAGCGTTGGCTGTATGGGAAGAGCATCCCCAATTGGCTAAAAGCCTGACAGAAAGAGCCATTCAGTCTTTGCCCATTTCGATGGGTGAATACAAACCTGATGGTGCCTATCCCGAAGGTTATGGTTATTGGGGTTATGGAACCTCTTTTAATGTAATGTTCCTTAGCGCCATCGATAAAGTCTTCAAAAGCGATTTTGGATTAAACAGTGCTCCTGGTTTCCTGCAAACATCCTGGTTTATGGAGAACATGAAAGGTGTTACGAGTTTGAGTTTCAACTGGGGCGACAGTGGCCAGGGAAGTGGATTAAATCCGGCGATGTTCTGGTTGGCTCAAAAAAACAATGACCTTTCCCAGCTTTGGGTTGAGAAATCTTACCTTAACCAGGATGACTTCACCAGATTTACTGATGACCGTCTTATTCCAGCCATCATGATCTGGGGGAAAGAAACGCCGTTAGACAAGGTAAATGAACCCAGGGCATTGTGCTACAAAGGACAGGGAGCCAATCCGGTCGCCATGATGCGCACCTCATGGTCTGACCCAAATGCTATTTTCCTCGGATTCAAAGCAGGTTCGGCTTCCGTCAACCACGGACATATGGACATCGGCTCCTTTGTGATGGAAGCCGACGGCTCACGTTGGGCCACCGATTTTGGCATGCAGGATTATGAATCGCTCGAATCGAAGGGAATCGCATTGTTCGGCCGTACCCAGGATGCCCAGCGTTGGACCGTATTCAGGCTTAACAACATGGCTCACAATACGCTAACAATTAACAACCAGCTGCAATTGGTAAAGGGATATGCGAAAATTGATAAATCATCAGATAAGCCTGATTTTATGTATGCGATATCCGATCTGTCATCGGTTTACGAAAACCAGTTGGCTTCAGCCAATCGTGGCGTCGCTCTGGTTGACAAAAAGTATGTGGTGGTAAGGGACGAAATCGCGGCAACGAACAAACCAACCACCGTCCGCTGGACCATGCTCACCTCCGCGACGGCCAAATTTAAAGGCAACCGCATCATTTTGAGTAAAGAGGGCCATACGCTTGATTTAATGGTTGATGCCCCATCCAATATTAAAATGAAAACCTGGTCGACAGAGCCCACCAATAATTACGACGCACCCAATAAAGGCAAAACCTTGGTAGGTTTCGAATTTCAATTAAAACCCAACCGGAAGCAGACAATTCAGGTATTTCTGGTTCCAGGCACAAGTAAAAATACCGGGATAAAATTCGATAAGAATCTTGCTAACTGGTAATCAAATGCGATACCCACCAGA
>JANYJT010000115.1 GCA_025358395.1 Bacteroidia bacterium | reverse complement strand
GCAAGAAAATGAACCATATTACCCATGTTGTATGTTTGTTGCATAGTGGTAAAAGGGAGAAAGATAGACTCTTCAGCGCGTCCGTTGATGTTGATATTGGTTTCCGGACGTATTACTCCTATTACCTGATAATATACCCCTGAAATTTTCAGATAATCGCCGAGTGGATTTTCTTTGGCATCAAACATCTGCTCAAATACTTTCTCCCCGATCACACAAACCTTCCGTTTGTCGCGAATATCCATGTCGTTGATCCATCTTCCCTGAAGGACGGTACAAGGATCAATTTTGACATATTGGGGATAATCTCCTTTGACATTGTATGCTCCGCTTTTTAATCCATGGATGGTATTGGGTCCTCCGTTCATCCTTGATCCAAAATTCTTGGGAGATATGTACTCAACTTCGGGTACATTGTTTAGGATATAGGTGATATCATCCGATTCCATGTTCCATTGTCTTCCCCGTTTAAACCCTTTGTAAGGCTCCCCAGTTTGTTGTGACCACATAAAACAAGAGTTGGTGGCAAATTTGGCTACCCCTTCCACTATCCCGTTTTTCAACCCGTTGCTGGCACCGGCCATCACAATCAGCATGAAGATACCCCAAAACACCCCGAAAGCTGTTAGTAGACTCCTGACTTTATTCTTAGCCAGTGCGTGCCAAATTTCATTCCATCTATCGAGATCAAACATTTCAAAAAAATTGTTGTGTTCTATGTATTACTATATCAAGCTTTTAGTTGTTAGCTATTAGCTAATTTTCATCCCGAAGGGCTTCAATTGGGGTTACGCTGGCAGCCCTTCTTGAAGGAAAATATCCTGCAAGAGCTCCCGACAATATCAAAATCAGGGTAGCAGATACTGCTGTATTAAAATCCACAGTCGGGTTTTTAAAGAACATATTACTTGCCCCAGCCCCTGCAGCTTGCTCCAATCCAAAGTTGATAAGCTCCATCAGTCCGACACCCATTACCAGCCCAATGTATCCGGCTACGGTTGTTATCAAAACAGATTCGAGCAGTACCAAGCTAATCACCGAAAACGGAGTGGCTCCAAGTGCCTTTCTGATACCAATCTCCTTGGTACGTTCTTTAACCAGAATCAGCATAATATTGCTTACACCAACAATACCGGCGATAAGTGTTCCGATTCCAATGATCCAAACAAATAGACTGATTGCCTGAAAAATTTTCATCGTACGGATATATTCCGTCAACAAATTGAAAGAGCCCATCGCCCTTTTGTCTTTTGAGTCAAAATTATGCCTCGAGGCCATGTCAACGCGAACTTTTTCAGTGATGGCTTCAGCTTCCTCGGCTGTCTGAACCATTTTTGAGGTTACCGTAAATGTGTGAACCCGGTTTCCACCGTTAAAAATGCGCTGAGCCGTTGTGAAAGGAATATATGCTGACCTGTTATTATCCTGATTTCTTTTCTTTGTAGCGGAAACACCAACGACGTTAAATGGTACCCCCCCAATTTTTATATATTTCCCGATTGGATCTTCCTCTTTAAATAGGGCCTTCCTAATTTCGTCGCCGATAACAACCACCTTTCGGAACTCCTTCATGTCCATATCATTGATAAATCGGCCGGTCTTCACGTTGATGTTTTCCATGTCCCTCAGGGAAGGGTAACAGGTACTGGTTTCAAAGGATCCGTACTCTTTTCCATAGACATATAATATGTCATTTGGCAGATAATAGCGTGAGGAGACCTTCTCTATATCTTTCGATTTTGTTGTAAGAAATTCATAATCCTGGTTATTAAATTTCACTTCACGACCTTCTTTAAGACCGTTGTAAGGAATCGAGGTTTCGCCTGTCCACATCCACATCACATTGACCGCGTTTTCGGCAAACTGCTCCTTTACACCATTGGAGAGCCCATTCCCGGAACCAAGCAATACCATGAGCATGAATATCCCCCATGCGACTGAAAAGCCTGTCAGGAAGGTCCTGAGTTTGTTTTTCTTGATGGTGCTGAAAATCTCCTGCCAAATATCTATATCGAACATACCTATAGATTTATTCCTGGGTTAATCTGTTACGGTAATTCTGAAGGTCACCATTGGTAATTACTTCACCGATGATGCCATCCTTCAGCCGGATAATTTTTTTCGTGAGTGCGGCAATGTCGTGCTCATGGGTTACGATAATGACGGTAATTCCCTGATCATTTACCTCTTTGAGAATCTCCATCACCTCCAACGAAGTTTGAGAGTCAAGGGCTCCGGTTGGTTCGTCAGCAAGAATTATTTTGGGATTGGAAATCAATGCGCGTGCGATGGCAACACGTTGCTTTTGTCCGCCAGACATTTCACTGGGAAGATGATGCGCCCAATCTTTAAGCCCTAACCGATCCAGATACTCCATGGCGATGAGGTTGCGTTTCTTCCTGCTTACTTTTTGATAATATAGCGGAAGAGCCACATTCTCCATGGCATTCTTGAATGATATCAGATTAAAGGATTGAAAGATAAAGCCAATCATGGCATTGCGCGTGATGGCAGCCTGAGTTTCATTCAAACCCCAGATACGTTTTCCACTCAGGTAATAATTTCCTTTGTCGTAGTCGTCAAGGACACCGAGAATGTTCAATAAGGTCGATTTACCCGAACCGGATGAGCCCATGATGGAGACAAATTCCCCTTCTTTTATTTCCAGGTTTAATCCTTTTAAAACATGGAGACTATTGTTTCCGGTAACATATGACTTGTGCAGGTCTTGTATGCTGATCATGATAAATACTTTCGTTCTTTAACTTTCTTATGCTGGATAAGACGCCAAATACGCGAAAACGTTACACCAAAATGTTATTAATTTTGGATTTTGAAATATTCAGCAATACTTAATTGTACTTAGAGATATTCTCAAATACTTTAGTCACTTTAGCTCATTCTAGTCACTTTAGTCACTACTTCAAAGGATTCCATCCTTGCGCCTGTAACGGAATCTCCTGAATACCACCGGCAGTAACCAGCATTGCGCCTTCCTCTTTCTTTGTCATGTGTCCAATTACTGTAATATCCGGATGATTGCGAACCTGATCATGTTCCTTTACAGATATGGTAAATAATAGTTCATAATCCTCTCCACCATTCAGTGCTGCTACCAGAGGATTGATGTTTATCTCCTCAGCCATTTTTCCGGTCTGGGGATCAAAGCTGAGCCGTTCTTCGTACAAACGACAACCAACACCGGATTCTTCGCAAAGATGAAGGATTTCGGAAGACAAGCCATCTGAAATGTCAATCATCGAAGTAGGCCGGACTTGAAGGGATTTGAATATTTCTCTCATATCGGTTCGTGCTTCAGGTTTCAGTTGCCGGCTAAGAATGTAATCATACCCTGAAAGTTGCGGCTGAACAGTTGGATTCAATCTGAAAAGTTCGTTTTCACGCTCGAGCAATTGTAATCCAAGGTAAGCGCCGCCCAGATCACCGGTCACGCATAAAAGATCTGTGGGCTTTGCGCCATTCCGGTACACCAGATCTTCTTCGGGGCTCTCCCCAATGGCAGTAACCGAAATAGTTAATCCGGTGAGGGAAGAAGTGGTGTCACCTCCAACCAGATCTACACCATAGTGAGCACATGCCAAATGAATTCCTTCGTACAACTCATCAATGGCCTCGAGGGTAAATTTCGAGGAGATCGCCAATGATACAGTTATTTGTCTGGGAATGGCATTCATGGCACATATATCGCTGATATTAACTGAAACTGCTTTGTATCCAAGATGCTTCAAGGGGACATACACCAGATTGAAATGGACTCCCTCTGTCAATAAATCAGTGGTAACAACTATTTTACGATCCGGAAAATTAAGAACGGCACAGTCATCCCCGACTCCTTTTAAGGTACTTTCATTCTTAATTATTATCTGGGAAGTAACTCTTTTTATGAGACCAAATTCACCTAATTCGGCCAATTCAATGTTTTTTGTTCTTTCCTGTGTCATGTTTTTTGAAGATTTATTTACCAAATCACACTTCAAAAGTAGTGCATTTTATATCTTTGCACCAATTTGTATCCAGTCTTATTAAAAATTCGTATACCTCTGATACAAGTTTGGAGTACTTAAAGTTTGAGTACTTCGAGTTAAAGTTCAACACATACAGTTCCTCAATTACTCTAAGTACTTGAAGTACTACTTAGGCACAATTTCAAATGGACAACCAAAATACCCTCTTAAACGAAGTATCAAGCCGTGATTACCGATTTGGCTTCGTAACAGATATAGAAACAGATTTCATCCCGAAAGGGTTGAATGAAGAGGTAGTAAGAATCATCTCGGCAAAAAAGGAAGAGCCTGAATTCATGCTTGAATTCAGGCTGAAAGCCTACCAAAAATGGCTGACAATGAAGATGCCCGAGTGGGCACATCTAAAAATACCTGAAATTGACTACCAGGATATTATCTACTACGCAGCTCCCAGGCAACAGCCAAAATACGAGAGTCTTGATGAAGTTGATCCTGAGCTCCTGAGTACATTTGCCAAACTCGGAATTCCACTGGAAGAACAGAAAATGCTGGCTGGAGTCGCTGTTGATGCTGTTATGGATAGTGTCTCAGTAAAAACTACCTTCAAGGAAAATCTGGCTGAGTTGGGAATCATCTTTTGCTCCTTTAGCGAGGCTGTGAAACATCATCCCGATTTGGTGCAAAAATACCTTGGAATGGTCGTTCCACCCAACGACAATTTTTTTGCAGCCCTTAACTGCGCTGTTTTCTCTGATGGTTCATTTGTATACATCCCCAAAGGGGTAAGATGTCCGATGGAACTATCTACTTATTTCAGGATCAATGCGAGAAATACCGGACAGTTTGAAAGAACTCTAATCATTGCCGACAATGACAGCTATGTATCTTATCTTGAAGGATGTACGGCTCCAATGAGAGATGAAAACCAACTTCATGCAGCGGTTGTCGAAATCATCGCCATGGACCGGGCTGAGGTAAAATACTCCACTGTCCAAAACTGGTATCCCGGTAACAAAGAAGGTGTCGGAGGCATCTACAATTTTGTAACAAAACGTGGCCTTTGCAAAGGAGAATCTTCAAAAATATACTGGAATCAGGTTGAAACCGGATCTGCCATAACCTGGAAATACCCAAGTTGTATACTTGCCGGAGATAACTCTGTGGCAGAATTCAATTCTGTTGCACTGACAAACAATTACCAGCAAGCCGATACCGGAACAAAAATGATCCATTTGGGAAAAAACACCAAAAGTACCATTGTATCCAAAGGGATATCAGCAGGACATAGTTCCAACTCCTACCGGGGATTGGTAAGGGTAGCTGCCAGGGCTGAAAACGCCAGAAATTATTCACAATGCGATTCCCTGCTTCTGGGAGATCATTGCGGAGCACATACATTCCCTTATATCGAAGTTGGAAATCCCAATTCTGTGGTAGAACACGAAGCAACTACTTCAAAAATCGGAGAGGATCAAATCTTCTATTGTAACCAAAGGGGCATCTCGACCCAGGATGCCATTGGAATGATTGTGAATGGCTACGCACGTGAAGTAATCAATAAACTGCCTATGGAATTTGCCGTTGAAGCGCAAAAACTACTGCAGATTAGTTTAGAGGGAAGCGTGGGGTAGTTTAGAGTGGGAAGATGAGAAAATGAGAAGATGAGATCGCAGGCGGCCCTGCATGGCAGTCCAGCCAGAATATATTTAAATGTGAGAGTTCAACTCCGCATATATTATGAGTTTTATATGGTATAATTATATTGAATATGCTTATTATTAAAGATTTACATGCCTGTGTTGAAGGGAAGGAAATTCTTCGGGGTATCAACCTGACCATCAATGCAGGTGAAGTTCATGCGATCATGGGTCCCAATGGTTCGGGTAAAAGTACGCTCGCCAATGTGCTTGCCGGCAACACCAATTATGAAGTGACCAAAGGTGAAGTTTCGTTCAATGGGAAAGACCTTCTTGGAATGTCGGCCGATGTTCGTGCCAAAGAAGGACTCTTTCTGAGTTTTCAGTATCCGGTAGAAATACCCGGCGTCAGTATGCTCAATTTCTTGAAGACTGCGGTGAATGAATCACGCAAATACCGCCAGTTGAAAGAGCTTACTGCCGGTGATTTCCTAAAACTGATGCGTGAGAAAAAAGAGATGGTACAAATCGACTCCCAACTTACGAACAGATCTGTCAATGAAGGATTTTCCGGAGGCGAAAAAAAGAAAAATGAGATCTTCCAAATGGCCATGCTGGAACCCAAACTTGCCATTCTGGATGAAACAGACAGCGGACTTGACATTGACGCGCTGCGTATTGTTGCCAATGGCGTCAATTTACTCAAAAAGCCTGAGAACGCGACAATTGTAGTGACGCACTATCAGCGGCTGCTGGATTACATTGTGCCTGATTTTGTTCACGTGCTGTTCAAAGGTCAGATTGTTAAGTCGGCAGGAAAAGAGCTTGTTCTTGAGCTTGAAGAAAAAGGATACGACTGGATCAAAAAAGAGCTGGGAGAGCAATAAAATGACAGTTATTTCAAACATAGAGTCCACTGAACAGAGAATTTCCCGATTGTTTCTGGAAAACTCCTTCCTACTTAACGACGGAGCTTCTCCTGTTCGCAGAAATCATAGAGAGCTAGCTTTGTCTGCTTTCCTGCGGATGGGAATACCGGACAGAAGGGTAGAAAATTACAAATACACTGACCTCACTAAACTTTTTACCCAGGAAAACTACAAACGTGCCTTTCAACCTACTTCATTTGATTTTGACATGCAGGAGGTCTTTACATGTGATGTTCCGGAATTTGATACCCACCTGCTTTTCAACGTAAATGGCTGGTACTTTGATCAAAACAAAACTCATCAGTTTCCCAAAGGGACCATTATCAAAAGTTTAAATAGAGCCTGGAAAGAGGATAAGGAGCTGGTTGAAAAATATTACGGTACAATAGCGGATGTTTCAAAAGATCCGGTATCTGCCCTCAACAGTGCCTTTGCCATGGACGGCGTTTTTATTTATATTCCGGATCATGTTGTCGTAGAGAAACCTATTCAAATTATCAATTTGTTGCGAAGCGAAGAGGATCTCTATGTTACTCAACGCAATCTTATTGTTGTAGGTAATAATTCTCAGGTAAAACTGATGTTTTGCGACCATACCCTGGCAGTTCACAGCTATATTGCCAACTATTTGACAGAAGTATATCTGAATGAAGACGCTGTCGCGGATATCTACGGGATACAGAACCAGCACAATGGAACTGCCTATTTAAATGGGATTTTTGTGCGCCAGGCAAGAAATTCGCAACTAATTTCCAATACCATCTCACTCCATGGCGGGATCACCCGCAACAATCTTCACGTGGATCTGGCAGGAGAAAATGCCAATGCAGCTCTTTTTGGGCTCAGCCTCACAGACAAAGATCAGCACAGCGATACATTTACTTCTATAGAACATGGTCAACCCGGTTGTCATAGCAATCAGATATTCAAAAACGTTTTGGACGACAACTCCAGTGCTGCATTCACAGGAAGAATTCATGTGATGCCGGGAGCCAAAAAAACCGAGGCAAACCAGAGAAACAACAGTGTACTTCTGACCAAGGCGGCCAAAATGAATACGAAGCCTCAACTTGTGATCGACAACGACGATGTGAAATGTTCGCATGGGGCCACTGTTGGACAGATCAATGAAGAGGCCCTTTTTTATTTGCAAACCAGGGGAATCAATGAAAAAGAAGCCCGGCTGATGTTAATGTTCGCCTTTGCACACGAAGTTTTATCGAACATTCGTGTGGAGCCGCTGAGACAAAGCATCGACCGACTGGTAAATAAAAGATTACGGGGTGAAGTTTCCAGATGCCATGATTGTAAACTAGAATGTATCCGGTAAGAAGGACTGGGAGACTGGTCGAGTGGAACTCCAGAGTTTGAAGAATGAAACGGAGAAACAGTGAAACGGAGAAAAAGGACAGGGAGACCAGGAGACAGGGCGAGTGGTTGAAATGGAAATGGTTATCAAAAAAGAATTGTTATGACCTTTGATTATAAGGATATTAGAAAAGATTTTCCGATTCTTGACCAGCAGGTCAACAATCGTCCATGGATCTATTTCGACAATGCGGCTACTTCTCAGCGTCCGCTACAAGTTGTGGAGAAAATTCGTGAGTTTTCCCTGCAGACCAATGCCAACATCCATCGGGGCACGCATTCCCACGCCATCAAAACCACTGAAGCGTACGAAAATGCACGAGATATAGTGAAGGATTTTCTCCATGCCAAAGAGCGGGAGGAGATCATCTTCACCCATGGCACGACCGAATCCATCAATCTGGTTGCCAGATCATTTTGTGAAAAATTTCTGTCTGAAGGGGATGAGATCATTGTCACCGGAATGGAACACCATGCCAACATCGTCCCATGGCAGATGGCCTGCGAACGGCATCATGCCACTCTAAAAGTATTGCCATTCGCAGACAATGGCGAATTAAAAATTGATTTATTGGAGTCCCTCCTCACCAGCCGGACTAAAATATTGGCGGTAACACACGTGTCAAACACGCTTGGTACGGTAAACCCAATTAAAGAAATTATCCGCATCGCTCACAACCACAACATTCCTGTTCTGATTGATGGAGCACAGAGTGTGCCTCATATCATCATTGATGTTCAAGATCTTGATTGTGATTTCTTCGCCTTTTCAGGACACAAAATTTATGGACCAACCGGGATTGGTGTACTATACGGAAAGCGAATCTGGCTTGAAAAAATGCCTCCTTTTCTGGGAGGTGGTGAGATGATCGATCGGGTCACTTTCGAAAAAACCACCTACAATGAACTTCCTCATAAATTCGAAGCCGGAACCCCTCATTATGTTGGGGCAATAGCTTTGGGGAGTGCCATAAAATATATCCTGAATCTTGGTTTAGAACATATTGCCTCCTATGAACACCGACTTCTGATTCATGCCACAGAAAAGATGAGGGAACTAAAGGGCATTCGATTTTTTGGTGAATCTCCTGACAAGACGGGAGTTATCTGTTTTCAACTTGGTCAGATACATCCATTTGACCTCGGAACACTACTCGACCAGCTTGGCATCGCCGTGCGAACAGGAAGATTATGCGCAGATCCTGTCATGGATCATTATGAAGTTACTGCCATGACACGGGCTTCTTTTGCATTTTACAATACCATAGAAGAAACTGATCGCTTTATCGAAGCGCTCATTCGTATCCAAAAGATGTTTTAATCCCCATTTTTGTAAAAA
>JANYJT010000103.1 GCA_025358395.1 Bacteroidia bacterium | reverse complement strand
GACAAACTGGCGAATGCCGAAAAATTGCTTGCCCAGGTCAATGCCGACAAGGCCAAACAGGAAGCAGAGTTCAACCGATTGCTGGCAGCAGGTGATGCGAACGTGACCGGACAAAAATACCCTGAGGCGATCGGAAACTTCAAGGGAGCGCTGGGCATCAAACCAGGCGACAAGATTGCTACGGACAAACTGGCGAATGCGGAAAAGTTGCTTGCCCAGGTCAATGCCGACAAGGCCAAACAGGAAGCCGAATTTAACCGATTGCTGGCGGCCGGTGATGCGAATGTAACCGGACAAAAATACTCCGATGCGATTGGCAACTTTAAAGGGGCGCTTGCGATCAAAGTTGGCGACAAAATTGCCACGGACAAACTGGCGAATGCCGAAAAGTTGCTTGCCCAGGTCAATGCCGACAAAGCCAAACAGGAAGCCGAGTTCAACCGATTGCTGGCGGCCGGTGATGCGAATGTAACCGGACAAAAATACCCTGATGCGATCGGAAACTTCAAGGCAGCGCTTGCAATCAAAGTTGGAGACAAAATTGCTACGGACAAACTGGCCAATGCGGAAAAGTTGCTTGCCCAGGTCAATGCCGAAAAAGCGAAAAAGGAAGCTGAGCAAAAGCTTTTGGCCGAAAAGCTCAAAAAATACAAAGAGACTATCATCAGAGCAGATCAATTGTTTGAAGCAAAAACCTATCCTGAATCAAAAGTTCAGTACAATGAAGCCATTAAGCTTTTTGATGCCGAAAAATACCCAAAAGAGCGCATTGCTGCGATTGATTCTTTGCTGGCGAAACAGGCTGCCGACAGGCTTCTTGCCCAGAAAATGGCAGATGAACAGAGAAAGCTTCAGGGAGAAAACAGTTACTTGAAAAACATCCAAACCGGAGATGCCAACTATGCCAAAACAATTTGGATAGTTGCTGTTTTCTATTATCAGGAGGCACTGAAATTTAAGGCAGGGGACAAGTACGCTATCGGGAAAATTGATGATTGTAAGAAAATGATCGACGGCAATATAACCGCCGAAAAAATGCTGTTGTATACGACTTCGGTTAAAAAGGCAGATGACGATTTGCAGGCAAAAAAATACAGTTCTGCCCGTTTTTACTATGGTCTGGCGGCGGGAGTGCTTCCCTGGGAAAGTTATCCGAAAGGACAGTTGATTTTGGTTGAAAAATTAATATCTTCATTGGATGTAAATGGAATCGAAGCACAATACCTCGAGGCCGTCAAGAAGGCGGAAGAGGCCGTGGTTCTAAAGAATTTTGCCATTGCCCGTTTCTATTTTCAAAAAGCAATTACGCTTAAACCGGACGAAGAGTATCCTAAACAACAATTGAAAAGATTATCTTCACAATAATAAAACCATTTGTGCTGTTTCTCGTAGTAAACAGTATATTTTGGAACTGTTCAAACAATTTCAAAACGTCAGATGTTATTGGGAAGAATATATTAAGTGTAGTTAACAAAATCAAATAAATGACTGATAAAATATATATTCCTGCAGACTATATACCAATTCTGATCCAGTCGCTGGTTGCTTTTGGTTTTGTTGCACTTACCATGTTTGCAACTCATTTCATCTCGAGTAAGCGGAAAAGAATCAGAACCCTTCGAAAGGATGAGAATTTTGAGTGCGGAATTGAAGTTCAGGGCAACGCCAGGTTTCCATTTTCCGTAAAGTATTTCCTGGTTGCCATCCTGTTCGTTCTTTTTGATGTCGAGATTATTTTTTTTTATCCTTGGGCTATTAACTTTTTAACGATGGAATGGAGAGAATTTTTTGCTATGCTGCTTTTTGTCGCACTTCTTCTCTTCGGGTTTTATTACATTTATGAAAAGGGAGCCCTGGAGTGGAACAATGATGAATAATTTATATTAACAATCTTATCATGTCTCAATATAACCTGGTAGAACCTCCGGAAGGCTATTCTGCTCCCGGATTTTTTGCAACAACCCTCGATAGTGTAGTAGGGCTTGCCAGAAAGAATTCCATCTGGCCTTTGCCTTTTGCAACTTCCTGCTGCGGTATTGAGTTTATGGCCACCATGGGTGCAAATTATGATTTGGCCCGGTTTGGGTCAGAACGGTTGAGTTTCTCTCCCAGGCAGGCAGACTTACTCATGGTAATGGGCACTATCGCTAAAAAGATGGGGCCTATTGTGAATCAAGTTTATGAGCAAATGGCAGAGCCACGTTGGGTTTTGGCTGTCGGTGCCTGCGCATCCAGCGGAGGTATTTTTGATACTTACAGTGTCCTTCAGGGAATTGACCGTGTCGTCCCTGTGGATGTTTACGTACCCGGTTGTCCTCCGCGTCCGGAACAAATAATTGATGGTTTTATGAAAATCCAGGAGTTGGTAGGAAATGAATCACTTCGTAGAAGATATTCACCCGAGTACCGCGCTTTGTTGGAAAAATATGGAATAAAATAATTTATGGAGCAACAGGCGATCATTAGCAGCTTGCAGGAAAAATTTAAGAATGAAGTAATTTCATTCGATGAAACATCTGATATTTTGACATTAACCATTGTTAAACAAGCTGTAACTGATGTTATTCTGTTTTTAAAAGAGGACATGGGATTTCAGTTTCTCACAGACCTCTGTGGGATACATTACCCGGATCAGGAATTGGCGCTTGGGGTTGTTTATCACCTCCATAATCTGCCGGAGAACACTAGGATCAGAGTGAAAGCCTTTGCCTCTGTGAATGATCCTGAAATTCAAAGTCTGACGGAAATTTTTTCTGCAGCCAACTGGATGGAGAGGGAAACTTATGATTTCTTTGGAATCATATTCATTGGTCATCCGAAACTTATCAGGATACTGAATGTGGAATACCTTGATTACTATCCCATGAGGAAAGAATACCCACTCGAAGATCAAACGAGGAAAGACAAAGATGATCGCTTTTTTGGAAGATAATTGCTGAAATGGAAAATATACATTTAGGAAAAGAGCATATTTTAGTAAGGCCTGAAGATTACGACAAAAACTTCAGCACCTTGAATCTTGGTCCGACCCATCCCGCCACCCATGGAATTTTCCAGAATATTCTGACTATGAACGGTGAGACGATTGTGGATACAGAACAAACCATTGGATATATTCACCGTGCATTTGAAAAACTGGCAGAAAGAAGGGCGTTTTATCAGATAACGACCCTGACAGACAGGATGAACTACTGCTCTTCGCCAATAAACAACATTGGCTGGCAAAC
>JANYJT010000102.1 GCA_025358395.1 Bacteroidia bacterium | reverse complement strand
TGCACTTATCAAGCCCGAAAAATTTTAATTAAACAGTCAATTTTATGATAACACAGGATTTTATTCAAATCATTCTGTTTTTCACCGTATTAATTGGCATGACACCCATCTTTGGGAATTTCATATACAAAGTTTTTACCGGAGAAAAACATTTTATGTTACCTGTATTTGGTTGGCTCGAAAAACTGACTTACAAATTTACAGGAATTGACGCTGAGGAAGAGACCAATTGGAAGACATACACCTTTGGGTTACTCATGTTTAATATGGTAGGTCTGGTTTTTGTCTTCCTAATTCAAATCTTTCAGAGTTATTTGCCATTGAATCCTGCAAATCTAGCAGATGTATCATGGCATTCGGCTTTCAATACTGCTGTGAGTTTTATGACCAATACCAATTGGCAGGGATATGCGGGAGAAACAACGCTAAGCTATTTTGTGCAAATGATTGGATTAACGGTACAGAATTTTGTCAGTGCAGCAACCGGAATTGCCGTCTTAATTGCGCTTGTAAAAGGGTTATCACGCAAAACCACCGACAGAATTGGTAATTTCTGGACAGACCTTACAAGATCGACCTTGTATGTGCTTTTACCACTTTCAATTCTATTTGCAGTTGTATTGGTAGGTCAGGGTGTGGTGCAGAATTTTAAATCATACGATACGGTTCAAACAATAGAAGGCGCAAAGCAGGTCATACCACAAGGTCCGGCTGCCTCCCAAATTGCAATCAAACAACTTGGAACAAATGGCGGAGGCTTTTTCAATGCCAACAGTGCGCACCCATTCGAAAACCCAACGCCATTCAGCAACTTTCTTGAGATGTTGTTTATTTTGCTTATCCCGGCAGCCTTGACCTTCACCTATGGGAAAATGGTTGGCTCAACACGTCAGGGATGGACACTATTTACGGCCATGTTGATTTTACTGCTTGTCGGGTTGAGCATATCCCTATATGGCGAATATTCGACCAATCCCATTTTTGGAAAATTGCCCTTGATGGAAGGAAAGGAAATGAGGTTCGGAATAACGAACAGTATTCTTTGGTCGACCTCCACCTCCGCTGCATCAAACGGTTCAGTTAATGCCATGCATGATAGCTTATCCCCCCTGGCAGGAATGGTTGCCATGATTAACCTCATGCTTGGCGAGGTGATTTTTGGCGGTGTAGGTGCAGGATTATATGGCATGGTTATTTTCGTAATTCTTACTGTTTTCATTGCCGGATTGATGGTTGGGCGCTCGCCTGAATATCTGGGCAAAAAAATTCAGAAATTCGAAGTTCAAATGGCTATGATCGCCGTACTTTCTCCAAATATTGTCATACTTCTTTTCTCCGCATGGGCGTCGGTAAGTAGTCCCGGTTTGTCGAGTCTAAACAATGCAGGCCCGCATGGACTCTCAGAGATTCTCTATGCCTATTCATCTGCTGCCGGAAATAATGGAAGCGCCTTCGCCGGTTTAAATGCAAATACCGTGTTTTACAATTTAACGCTGGGCATTGGAATGTTGATCGGCAGGTTTGGCGTGATCATTCCGGTATTGGCTATCGCCGGAAGTATGGCCGGGAAGAAAATAACCCCATCTTCTGCAGGAACCTTTCACACGGACAATTGGCTATTTATCTGTTTACTGATTGCTGTCATCCTGATTGTTGGTGGATTAACACACTTTCCGGCTTTATCGCTTGGTCCTATTGTAGAACATTTACAGATGAACAATGGCATTACCTATTAATTCTTCGACAAAATGAGCACGAAACAAAATATCAGTCTGTTTAACCGAAAGTTGGCGTTACAGGCAGCAAAAAACAGTTTTATTAAATTAAATCCCGCTTTGCTAATTAAAAACCCTGTCATTTTTATCGTGGCAATCGGCTCTCTTTTAACAACAATCGTTGTATTTGCAGGGATTTTTCAGGGAAATTTCTCATTGTTCAACCTGAATATTGCCATTTGGCTTTGGTTTACAGTGTTGTTTGCCAATTTTTCAGAGGCCATCGCCGAAGGCCGTGGAAAAGCACAGGCCGAAAGTCTGCGCAAGAACCGAACCCAAGCCATTGCGCGAAAGATGGAAGGCAAACAAGAAGTTGTCATAAACGCCGTTGAACTTAAAAAGGGCGATGTTGTCGTTTGTGAAGCCGGAGATGTTATCCCATCCGATGGTGAAGTGATTGAAGGGATCGCCAGTGTTGACGAATCCGCCATCACCGGTGAATCAGCCCCGGTTATCCGCGAAAGCGGTGGCGACAGATCGGCAGTAACCGGCGGAACCAAAGTGATCAGTGACCGTGTATTGATTCGAATTACCTCTGATTCGGGTAACACATTTATAGACAGAATGATCGCACTGGTAGAAGGAGCAAAACGTCAAAAAACACCCAATGAAATTGCCCTGTCAATTCTTATATCCGGCTTGACCATCGTGTTTCTTTTGGCCGTAGCAACACTTCCGGCATTCTTTAGTTACAGCCTTTCTGCTTCAGGGTTAGCCGCATCACAAAATCTCTCATTGCCGGTTCTGATTGCCTTGCTCGTTTGTCTGATTCCTACAACCATAGGTGGCTTATTGAGTGCCATCGGTATTAGTGGAATGGACAGACTCTTGCAGCGAAATGTGATTGCTACCAGCGGACGTGCTATCGAAGCAGCCGGCGACGTTGATGTGCTTCTGCTTGATAAAACCGGGACAATTACCCTGGGAAACAGAATGGCAACAAATTTTATCCCGGCCGACGGAGTAACTATTGAAGAACTTGCTGATGCTGCACAGTTTTCATCCTTATCGGACGAAACACCTGAAGGGCGATCTATTGTCGTCCTAGCCAAAGAACAATTCAACATTCGTGGCCGCGAAGTAAATCAGCTTAATGCCACTTTCATTAAATTTACGGCACAATCACGTATGAGCGGTGTCGATTATACCTCTGACGATGGTTCCATACACAGAATCAGAAAAGGCTCTTCGGACGCAATCAGAACATTTGTCCACAAGAGCAACGGCTTTTACACGCAAAAGATTCAGGATATTGTATCGGAATTGGCACGACAAGGTGCAACACCCCTGGTTGTAGCTGAGGACAAAAGAGTCCTCGGCGTGATTCACCTGAAAGACATTGTGAAAGGTGGTATCAAACAGCGGTTCGCTGAACTGAGGAAAATGGGGATTCGAACCGTAATGATTACGGGTGACAACTCATTGACTGCAGCTGCCATTGCTGCTGAAACCGGAGTCGATGATTTTATGGCGGAAGCAACACCTGAAGATAAATTGCGTCGCATCCGTGAGGAACAGGCAAACGGACATTTGGTAGGGATGATTGGGGATGGTACGAACGATGCTCCGGCACTTGCCCAGGCCGATATCGGTATCGCGATGAATACCGGAACCCAGGCTGCCAGGGAAGCAGGAAATATGGTTGATCTTGACAGCAATCCGACCAAACTGATTGAAGTCGTTGAAGTTGGCAAGCAACTGCTGATGACCAGAGGTTCGCTCACAACCTTCAGCATTGCCAACGATGTGGCTAAGTATTTTGCCATTATTCCGGCCATTGCAATCTCACTCTATTCCGGGAAAAGCGGTATTGGCCCACTTTCAGCTTTAAATATAATGAACCTCGGTTCTCCCGGAAGCGCAATTTTAAGCGCGGTAATTTTTAATGCAATTATTATCGTCATGCTAATTCCATTGGCTTTAAAAGGCGTTCAATATAAACCGGTTTCTGCCAATGCTGCATTGACCAGAAATTTGGTTATTTACGGATTAGGCGGTGTTATTGCCCCTTTCATTGGAATTAAGCTTATCGATCTTCTAATTAACATGTAATAAAATAAAGAATGAAAACTTTATTTATATCTTTAAAAATCTTCCTGTTCTTTACGATTTTAACCGGTGTAATCTATCCGCTTCTTGTAACAGGAATTGCACAGCTTTCGATGCCCGACAAGGCAAACGGAAGTTTAATTTTAAAAAATAACAGAATAATCGGCAGTGAATTAATTGGTCAGCGTTTTGACAGCAATATTTACTTCGCTTCCAGACCATCGGCCATATCATATAATCCACTACCATCTGGAGGTTCTAACTTTGGTTTGACCAATGCTAAATTGAAACATTCTGTGGACTCACTAAAAAATCAGTTTATAGTCTTCAACCAATTAGACGGATCTGCAACCATACCGTCTGAAATGCTTTTCGCATCTGCGAGCGGGCTAGACCCTCATATTTCGGTCAAAGCAGCATTATTGCAGGTTGAGCGCATTGCCAAAAGCCGGCAATTTAATGACAGCAAAAAGCAACTGCTTCTTCGATCTATTGCCGGGTTATCCCAATCTCCGCAATTCTTAGTACTGGGTGAGCAAAGAATTAATGTTTTGTTGTTAAATCTGAAGTTGGATGAAATAAAATAAAATTTGTAAACAATGAAATTCTCTATTCGTTCAAAATTTTCCTCCGGGATGGTTTTTTTATTGATCATTCTTGCGTTATCTATCTACTCTGCCTATTACATGAATAAAGTATCAAAAGAAACTGATACCATTTTGAAGGAGAACTATTTATCCGTTGTTTATGCCCGGGATATGGCAGAGGGGTTAACGAAAATAAATCAGGAGATCACAACGAGTTTTATCATGAACATGAACCCGAACTCACTAATTCTCAGAAATGAACTTAACGCTGTCAACAGCTCTTTTCAAGCCGAGAAAAATAACATTACAGAACCCGGCGAAGATAAATTGGTCAAAGGAATAGAAGGTGATTTAAAAGTATACCGTGATTCGGTTTTGAATTTGATGGAAAAGCCTCACATGGAGAAACAAATACTTTTCCTGCAGAAAAAATTCGATACATTGTACCAACAGTTGATGAACTTGTCACTAATGAATGGCAAAGCTATTGAAGTAAAAACAGATCATACAAAGATATCTTCGCAGGATGCAATGACACAGATGTCAATTATTGCAACATTATGCTTTATCATAGCACTCTTCTATTCATACAGTTTCTCCGCTTATTCGGGTGAACGATTTACCCAATTATACAATGGAATAAAAAAAATAGGGTCCGGTAATTATCGTCATCGTCTTGATTTTGACGGAACAGATAAGTTTTACGAAATCTCATTGGTTATTAACAAGATGGCTGAAAAAATAATTGAAACCGAAAATAATCCGACTGAAACTATTCCATTCGGATCGGAAAAGGCAATAATAAAAAGTGAGATCCTGGAATTAAAAAATGCTTTAACCCGTATAAAAAATATCGAAACTGAAGCACAAGCCTTGATCGGCAAACTGGAAGAAAAAGCGTAGAAATATAAATATTTGATAAATCGGAGATTAAAGAAAATAAAGATGGACTCAGCTGACGAACGTCCGGATCCTGATGAACTTTTAGCCTCAATCATGCAGGATGAGGAGAAAGGTAAACGGGGAAAACTGAAGATTTTCTTCGGCATGTGTGCCGGCGTGGGTAAAACATATACCATGCTTCAGGCAGCCAAAGCTGAAAAACTCAAGGGAAACGATATCCTCATTGGTTACATAGAAACCCACAAGAGACAGGAGACAGCTGCCTTGTTGGTTGGATTTGAGCTGATACCAAGAAAAAAACTGAAATACAAATCAACTGCGGTGGAAGAGATGGATCTGGACGCCATTATATCCCGCAAACCTCACGTCATTTTGGTAGATGAACTGGCTCATACGAACGCACCGGGAAGCAGACATACCAAGCGATTTCAGGATGTTCTTGAAATTCTTGAAAATGGGATCAATGTTTATACCACAGTCAATGTTCAGCATCTGGAAAGTCGGACTGAAACCGTTGCCCAAATTACCGGTATCACCGTTAGGGAGACTATCCCTGATGAAATCTTTGAAAATGCAGATGAAGTAGAATTGGTGGATTTGAGTCCGGACGAGTTACTCCAAAGATTATCTGAGGGTAAGGTATATTCCCCTGAACGTTCACGCGAAGCAATCGAAAATTTTTTCCGCAAGGGCAATATTACTGCACTGCGCGAGATGGCCTTGCGCATTGTAGCCGACAGGGTTGATAGACAACTCCACGATTACATGCAGCAAAAGCACATCAGGGGTCCGTGGAAATCAGGATCGCACCTGCTGGTAGCAATTGATTACAAGGTCCAGTCTACCAGGTTGCTGCGATGGGCAAAAAATCTTTCCTATTCGATGGGAGCCAATATTCAGGCCATTTATGTTGAAACAACTTACCAGCTGAATGCGAAAGAGCGGGATCAACTCAGCAAAAACATCAATCTGGCTAAACAATTGGGCATTAAAGTGCGGATTGTAACAAATTATGATGTAGTAAAGGCAATAGTAGAATTTGCGCAAAAGGAAAATGCTACCCATATTATCGTCGGGAAACCGAGGGTACGAAACCTTTTTGCCATGTTACGGCTGGGGAATTTTGTCAACAGACTAATCCGATACAGCGGAAACATCGATGTCTATATTCTGGGCTCCGACAGTCAGGCGACAGGCCGCTACCGGGAAAAAATCTTTGTTCCTGCCTTCACATCGAAACTGAGGGAATATTTTGCTGTAACATTTTTGGTCATTGTTACCAGCTTAGCTTGTTACCTTGTTAAGGATTTCATTGAGTACCAAATAGTCTCGTTTGGATTGTTGATTCTTGTATCAATTCTTGCCATTTTTTTTGGTTCGGGACCGATTCTTCTGGCAGCAGCCCTGAGTGCCCTGATTTGGGATTACCTTTTTATTCCGCCTCAATTTACCTTGCACATCGATAAACCTGAGGACATATTGATGTTGATCATGTTTTTCATTATTGCTTTGCTGAATGGGGTTCTCACTTCCAGGGTACGCCGGCAGGAACAAAAAATAAGAATTAGGGAAGAAAGAACTCAGGCATTGTATCAACTTACAAAAGAATTAAATACAGCCTCAGGGATCGATGAAGTTTCTAAAATCGCTGTTAACTATGTTCAGAAATACTTTGGCCTCGATGCTGTCATTGTTTCAAAAACAGAACATGGCATTTTAGATATTGTGACTCAGGAAGAATCAAAGATCTCTTTGACAGAAAGCGATTTTAGTGTAGCCAATTGGGTCTTTAAGAATTCGGTTGCAGCCGGAAAATTTACAGACACCCTCCCATCGGGAAATTTGACTTTTTATCCTTTGTCAGGTAACAAAGGGAATATGGGGGTAATTGCAGTAGAACTACATGCAATTTTTACGCAGGGTGAGGAGCAATTTTGGGAAGCTTTTCTTTCGCAGATCTCAGGAAAATACGAACGTGAATTTTTAAGAAATGCTGCCAGGAACACTTACATCCTAAGTGAGTCCGAAAAATTATACAAGACACTATTTAATTCAATTTCACATGAACTAAGAATTCCGGTTGCCACGATTCTGGGGGCCTCAGATACCTTGATTTCTCAAACCTATCCTGAGGAGACAAGGCAAAAACTCTATACCGAAATTAGCATCGCCTCTGTCAGATTGAATCGTTTGATTGAGAATTTATTGAATATGTCCAGACTGGAATCTGGTCACATCACTCCTCGTCCTGATTGGTGCGATGTTCATGACATAGCCAATAATGTAGCCGAAACTTTGCAAAATGAATTGAGGCATTTTAAACTTACCACGGTAATTCCTTCGGATATGCCCCTTGTAAAAGTTGATTTTGGCCTGATAGAACAAGTATTGCATAATCTGACCCTGAATGCGACACAAAATGCTGCAATGGGAACACGAATCCGGTTAAAGATCTTTTATGACAATGGATTGCTCAATCTGGAGGTGATGGACAGAGGTCCGGGTTTCGAGCAAACTGAATTGAATTTTGTTTTCGATAAATTTTATCGCGGCAAAGATGCCAAGACCGGTGGAACCGGATTGGGGCTTTCCATCGTAAAAGGATTTGTTGCGGCACAAGCCGGAACCATCGTAGCAGAAAATCGGGAAAATGGCGGCGCAAAATTTATCATTAAAATTCCGGCTAAAACAGAAGATTTGAACCAGTAAAAAAATGAAGAAGGATGAACAGCGCAGAAACCATATTGATTATTGATGACGAAGTCCAAATTCGAAGGTTATTGGAAATTACACTTTCAGCAAATGGATATAAGATTTCGGAGGCTTCGACCGGCAAAGAAGGATTAATACATGCTGCAACGGTACATCCTGTCTTAATTATACTGGATCTCGGATTACCGGATGCGGATGGAAATGACATCCTCAAAAAGCTTCGTGAGTGGTACCTAAAACCAATCATCATCCTTTCTGTGCGAAATTCAGAGGACGATATTGTTAAAGCGCTCGACAATGGAGCCAATGATTATCTGACTAAACCTTTCAGAACAGGTGAATTATTGGCCAGAATACGTCTTGCAATCCGGCAGAGCCAGGGGCCATCAGATGCTCCCATTCTGACTTTTGGATCTTTGATGATTGACCTTGCAAATCACATGGTCAGAAAGAACGACGAAATAATAAAGCTAACTTCTACTGAATTTTCACTCTTAGCTTTATTGGCCAAAAATGAAGGCAGGGTATTGACACACCAGTTCATTTTAAAAGAGATTTGGGGAATGGGTTACCTTGAACAAACCCAATATCTGAGGGTTTTTATGGCTCAATTAAGGAAGAAAATTGAGGATCAGCCAACAAAACCAAAGTTACTAACGACGGAATCAGGTATCGGATACAGATTTGGAGGCTAAGACGATATTTCCTCTTTTAATAAAAAAGTGTAAGTTTGATTGTTTCACATCAACCTCTTACCGCAATTTAAACATGCTGATCTTCAATAAAGTAATCCGTAAAGTAAGATCCGTCAGATTTTCGAATCTCTCCGAAAAGGAAAAACTGATTGCATTGAGCTTTGTGGTTGGATTGCTGAGTGGATTTGCTGCCATTTTGCTCAAAAATATTATTCATATCTCCAGCAGATTTCTCACGGATGATTTGAATACCCTCCAGAAAAGCTACCACTACTTTCTTTATCCTGCAATTGGAATCCTGCTCACCTATATCTTTGTGAAATTTGTCGTGAAGGACGATATCAGCCATGGCGTTACCAAGGTCCTGGAATCCATTTCAAGGAAAAAAGGATACCTCCGGGCTCATAACATGTTTACTTCCATCATCTCCAGCACGATCACCATCGGTTTTGGCGGTTCTGTCGGGGCAGAGGCACCGGTCGTGCTGACTGGATCATCCATAGGATCAACCATTGCCCGGAGCTTTAACCTGAACTACCGCACCATGACGGTTCTAATCGGATGTGGAGCTGCCGGAGCAATTTCAGGCATTTTTAAGGCGCCACTGGCCGGTATGCTTTTTGCCATCGAAGTGCTGATGTTGGATCTGACCATGGCTTCCCTCCTGCCCCTGATGATCTCTTCGGCCACAGCGGCATCTCTGGCCTATTTCCTGATGGGATCGGGGTATGAAATGAATTTCCAGATAACTCAGGCCTTTAAAGTCACCAACATTCACTGGTATATATTACTTGGAATCTTCTGCGGACTATTCTCTGTCCTCTTTTCGAGGGGTAACCTGCTAATTGAAAGTAGCTTTAAAAAAATAAAAAGTCCGCTTTTGCGGATAGCTGTTGGCGGATTGTCACTGGGAGGCATGATTTTCCTCTTTCCTTCACTCTGGGGAGAAGGTTATTACACAATCAACCAGATTGTGAATGATCTCGGTCACCATATTGTCAACAACTCGATGTTTTTCAATTATAGGGATGATAAACTGGCATTGATCGGGATAGTTGTCATGATCATGTTCGTAAAAATAGCTGCCACCGCTACCACCAACGGAGCCGGTGGAAGTGGCGGTATCTTTGCCCCTACCCTATTCCTGGGCAGCCTGGCGGGTTTTTTGATTTCACTGATTCTTAACTATATGGGAGAGATGGTGCCTGCAAAAAATTTCGCTTTGGCCGGGATGGCCGGCATGATGGCTGCCGTCATGCATGCACCAATGACGGCCATTTTTCTGATTGCCGAGATTACCGGCGGTTTCGGATTACTGGTGCCTTTGATGATAACTTCAGCCGTGGCCTACCTCACAGCAATGCCCATCGAGCCGCATTCGATCTACCACAAACGACTGGCACTAAACGGCGATTTGATTACCCATAACAAGGACAAAGCAATCCTCACCCTGCTCCGGCTGCACAATGTTGTTGAGAAAGATCTTCTGACCGTCAAACCCGAAACTACTTTGGGTGAGCTTGTCCGCATAATTGCCAAATCCAAAAGAAACATCTTTCCGGTAGTAGACAATCTAAACAATTTCAAAGGGATCGTACTGCTGGACAATGTCAGGGAAATTATGTTTGAGAAAGAGCTTTACGCAACAAAAAAAGTATCAGAACTGATGGACTTATCCCCCGAAATCATCTCCCATGATGAAAAAATGGAGATGGTCATGAAAAAATTCAACGACAGTGGCGCCTGGAACCTCCCCGTGGTGCACAATGGCAAATATGTCGGATTTATTTCCAAATCGAGAATCTTTAATGCCTACCGGGATATGCTGGTCAATTTCTCGGAAGAATAAAGAAAATGTGCTAATGTGCTAATATGCTAATATGCTAATATGCTAATGTGCTAATATGCTAATGTGCTAATATGCTAATGTGCTAATATGCTAATATGCTAATGTGCTAATGTGCTAATTTACTTCAATTAATCACTAATTTACTTATCGATAATAAACTGATCAATTAATTAGCACATTAGCATATTAACACATTTTCTTTTGAAAGTTGTACTTTTGTAACTTAAACCATAAAAATTCCCTCAATGAGAAAAGATACTGCCCTTTTTGAAATCATCGCCAGAGAACAGGCCCGTCAGCTACACGGAATTGAGCTAATTGCTTCGGAAAATTTTGTCTCTCAGCAGGTTATGGATGCCATGGGCTCCTGCCTGACCAACAAGTATGCCGAAGGATATCCGGGTCACCGTTATTATGGCGGATGTCAGTTCGTTGATGAATCTGAGCAACTGGCCATCGATCGTCTAAAGGAGCTTTTTCAGGCGGAATATGCCAATGTTCAGCCACACTCCGGAGCACAGGCAAACATGGCAGTTCTGATGACAGTGTTGCAACCCGGAGATACTTTCATGGGATTGAATCTTGCTCACGGTGGTCACCTTTCACACGGATCTCCGGTAAACTCTTCCGGTTTGCTTTACAATCCTGTCGCCTATGGTGTCAAAGAAGAAAGTGGTCTGGTAGATTATGACCAAATGGAGCAGGTAGCCCTAAAAGAAAAACCCAAGTTGATTATTGCCGGCGCTTCCGCCTATTCCAGAGAGTGGGATTACGCACGGATGCGGATTCTTGCTGATAAGATCGGCGCTATTTTTATGGTAGACATGGCCCATCCTGCCGGACTGATTGCAGCGGGATTGCTAGACAATCCGCTGAAGTACGCACACATTGTTACTTCCACCACCCATAAAACATTGCGCGGCCCTCGTGGAGGGATTATCTTATTGGGCAAAGATTTCGAGAATCCGTGGGAGCTTGCTACAAAAAAAGGCGAGATCAAAATGATGAGCAGTTTGCTCGACTCTGCCATCTTCCCGGGTATTCAAGGCGGTCCGCTCGAGCATGTCATTGCCGCGAAAGCAGTCTCATTTGGTGAGGCTTTGCTTCCTGAGTACAAAATCTACCAGCAACAGGTTCAGAAAAATGCCAAGGTAATGGCACAGGCATTTATGGACAAAGGCTACAAAGTGATCTCCGGAGGAACAGATAACCACTCTATGCTGATTGACCTTCGCACCAAATTTCCTGATTTAACCGGCAAAAAAGCTGAAAATGTATTGGTTCAGGCAGATATTACCATCAATAAAAACATGGTTCCATTTGATAGCCGCTCTCCATTTCTGACATCCGGCCTACGGGTTGGAACACCTGCAATCTCAACCAGAGGTTTAAAAGAAGCCCAAATGGGATTGATTGTCGAGATGATCGATCAGGTTCTGCTTGATGCCGACAACGAACAGAACATTGCAACAGTTCGTGCGGAAGTAAACAAGATGATGGAAAATTATCCGATTTTTGCATGGTAGGGAAAAAGCTGTTAGCCATTAGTTGTTAGCTTTTAGCTTTTTTCTAATAGCTAATGGCTAATAGCTAATAGCCTTAAGAAAAGGGTCAAGAGTTACCTTGGTAGAATTTGATAAGCAAAATTACCTTTGGACCTATCACTAAACACCCTATCAAAAAGGAAGTTATAGCGCAAACCAAAACTGCTGCAGCCGAGAGGTCTTTCACTTTCCTGATCCGCTCATCTTTTTCCGGTGAAATATGATCAGCAATATTCTCTATAGCTGAATTGAAAAGTTCTGCCGAAAAAACCAATCCTATGGCGAATACCAGCAAACCGTATTCAGTCAAAGTAAACCTGAAAACGAGCATAAAAATCACCACAATTCCTGTAAAAACCAGATGTATCCTGGAGTTGTGCTCCTCTTTAAACATTACCTTCAATCCGTTAAAGGCATAAACAAAACTCTTTAATCTTTTCCTGAAAGAGAATTTTTCCTTTTTTGTCATAGTATTACCCAATTATTACTCTTGAAAATGGTACTGCATCCAGCGAAGCAAAGTTACCTTTCAGAAATTTATAATAGCCGGTAATCGCAATCATCGCAGCATTATCCGTCGTAAACTTAAAAGGAGGTATATACATCTGCCATCCAAACCTATCAGCTTCCTCCAACAAAGCAGCTCTTAATCCTGAGTTAGCCGAAACACCCCCGGCTACAGCAATTTCTTTTATTCCGGTCTGTTCGGATGCCAGCCTAAGTTTGGCCAGCAAAATTTCAATAATCGTATATTGCAGGGAAGCGCAGATATCCGCTTTGTTCGAATCGATGAAATCCGGATTTTTTGCGATTTCATCACGCAACAGATATAAAAATGAGGTTTTTAGTCCGCTGAAACTGTAATCTAGTCCCTGAATTCTGGGTTTCGAAAAAGTGAATGCCTTCGGATTGCCTTCTTTGGCAAATTTATCAATAAGCGGACCGCCGGGATATGGCAATCCCATCACTTTTGCACATTTGTCAAAGGCTTCACCTGCCGCATCATCGATGGTCTGACCAATCACCTCCATATCCAGATAGTCGCGAACAAGGATAATCTGGGAGTTTCCGCCCGAAACCAAAAGACACAAAAATGGGAATGAGGGTTCTTTGTGATCTAAATGATTCTCATGTATAAAATGCGCCAGCACATGGCCCTGCAAATGGTTGACCTCAAGGAGCGGAATATTTCTTGCCAGGGAAAAAGCTTTGGCAAAAGAGGTTCCAACCAGGAGAGAGCCCAGGAGTCCGGGACCGCGTGTAAAAGCAATTGCATCAATTTCTGCAAGTGAAACGCCGGCTTTTCTAATAGCCTGATCTACGACGGGTATAATGTTTTGCAGGTGTGCACGCGAAGCAAGTTCAGGTACTACCCCACCATAAGCGCGGTGAACCGATTGTCCGGCCACCTCATTGCTTAGCATCAACTGGTTTCTGATCACCGCTGCAGATGTGTCATCACAGGAGGATTCAATGCCCAAAATTACTATCTCTTTATTGTGACTCATTTTCCAAAATTCCGTTCAACTCAGTAAAAAATATTAATTTTAGCATCTTACAACCGGTATCTGATCAAGCCACCATTATGGTTTAAATGGGGGTCTGAAGGGATATTTTCCGGGACTAAAAACTTTAATCAATTTTGTGTGACAGAAGAGCAAACACCCACTCCATCCGTGTTCAAAGGTATCAAAAAAAAGGTTAGGGCATTTGTTGTCATAGCCATTTTGCTGATCGCTTTGCCGGAATTGTTGTATGTCGCTTTTCGCAGCAAGACTGTTCAGACTGTCGCCATAAGATGGCTCATGGAACAGGTTGGACAGACTTTCAACACAAGGATCAAGGTAGGCGCCATAGACATCTCCTTCTTTGATCAGATAACTCTTGAAAAAATATTGGTCGAAGATCAATCCAGGGATACCCTACTATTTATTGATCAAATAAAGCTTCAGATCGACAGCATCAAACTTGGAAGCAGGCATGTTCACCTGAACAGTATCATCGTGCAACAACCAAAAATCCATCTTTTCCAGGATACCACAGGTACCAACTTCCAATTTGTTCTCGATTCGCTTAAAGCCGCTCCGCCTTCTGCGCCAAATGAAACATCATGGGATGTGACCTTCAACAATCTCTTTGTGCGTGACGGAGAAATGCGGTTTAAAAAGCCATACGCGGATACTGTTTTTCATGAGGGTATTAATTTGAATGACTTGGCGATCAGAAAGCTAAACTTCTCTCTTGTGCATGTAAAAAGGGAGGGATTGGCAGTTGACATGATTTTGGATAATGCCTCTTTTGTTGAAAAATCCGGATTTTCCATTAACAACATGACTTTCAAAGCACAATTAGATTCTTCCGGATTGTACCTGAGCAAATTCGCCATGATCACCCCTCATTCCAGTATTTTTTCGGATTCGATGAAGGTAACCCCGCGCAAGGGAGTGCTGCTGGACAATCGAACCTCTGTTAAAAAAATAGAAGATTTGCCTCTGGGATTTCAATACGATTATTATGGCAATCTGGCCCCATCCATCATTTCAATCGCTGATCTTGCCTATTTTATACCCGATATTTGGGGAATGAATGAGTCCGTCATGTTCTCAGGAGGTGTTCAGGGAAGCATCGACAATTTGAAATTTAAAAATCTGAATTTCAGGATAGGTCAGAAAACCTCTTTCAATGCAGACCTGGATTTAAAGGGATTACCCGACTGGCAAAACACCTATATATTCTTAAAATTCTACAACAACACTTTTAATTTCAACGACTTTGCCTTAATCAGGCTGCCGGATGCTTACCCTAGACATTATCCAAACATTCCAAAATCGATGCTTGATGATGTGAACCTTAACTATCAGGGTACTTTTAGTGGATTCCCTTACGATTTTGTTGCCTATGGGAATTTAAACGGTGACCTTGGATCCTTGTCGACAGACATTGCCATTGCGCCCAGCATGTCTGGAGCCCTGTCGTTTAAAGGAAAGCTTGATGCCAGATCATTTAAACTGGGGAAATTATTAGGTCTGGATCCATTAGGGGAAATTTCCTTGCATACTGAAGTTGGTGTAAACAAAAATGGTACCCGGTTTAATGCGACCATCAACGGGAACATCGATAGTCTCTATTACAACAACAACCGAATCGATTCGATCTACATGAATGGAACAGCCAGCAACAAGAGTTATGATGGCCGGTTATCAATCAACGACAAAAATATTCAATTGAAATTTTCAGGCAAAGCGGATCTTGGTAGTAAAACACCCGCATTCAATTTTTCATCCACAGTAAATACAGCCAATTTATACGCGCTGGGAATTGACCAATTGCACAAGGATGCCAATTGCTCCTTCAACATGGACGCCAACTTCACCGGAAGAAACATTGACGAGTTAAACGGATCCATCGACCTGCATAAAATGAAATTATCCAGGGAAGGCAAAATATTTGACATCAAAGCCCTTAATTTGAGTACTACCAACTCGCCGGACAAGAATACCATTACCATGAGATCGGATATAGCAGATGTTGATATTGCCGGAAAATACCGCCTTTTGGAAATGGGACAGACAATTAGGGACTATCTTCTTCATTATCTTCCTTCTGCCGACCTGCCCTTCAGCAAAGATGGAGTATCCGGGAATAATATTTTCAGCCTGAATGCAAACATCAAGAAGCCTGAACTAATTACTTTCTTTTTCCTGCCTGATATGGTTCCTAATTCCCCCATTTTAATGAAAGGGGAGATCAATTCTTTGAAAAAAAGCCTGAATTTCGATTGCAAAGCAGAGAATTTATCCTATCAATCCTACCATACAAAAGGGCTTTCTTTCTCTTCGCGCAATGAGGGCGAACGCTGGATTTTAAGTCTGGGAATGAAAGAGGCTGCCCTTGGTGAAAACTATCGGCTTGATAATGTTTCGCTCGACAACACGTTATTCAACGATACACTTCTGACCACTTTTAGCTGGGGGACAAAGACCGATCACAATTACAGTGGTAAAATTGATATGGAAGGACTCTTCTCCAGAAACAGCGACGGACTAAGAATGGCAGATTTCAATATCAAACCTTCCAATTTTTTGGTTGCAGATACGCTATGGCAATTTGAAAACAGCCAGATTCACATTGATTCAACAAGAATTGATATCAACAATTTCAATTTGCATCATGCAGATGAATTTTTTAGAATTAACGGAAAACTAACTGACAATCAATACGATAAACTGAATATAGAAGCTGGAAAAATCAATCTTGGTTTTTTTGATTTGATCTCAAAACAGAAAATTGGCATCGAAGGTATCCTAAGCGGCAAAACAGAAATCTCTTCCATAAGACATTCGTTTTTTCTGAACAGCAATCTGTCCATCAAAGAATTTCATTACGACAAAAATCATTTTGGCGATATCATCTTCGACAACATCTGGAACAACGAGGAAAAACGGCTGTATTCTTCCATTCGTTTGAATAAATTAGATACAACCTCTTTGTTGATCAGTGGATATTATACGCCTAAAACCGATTCGCTCAATTACAAGGCCAGACTGACTAATTTTTCGGTCGAAACGATTTACCCCTTTCTACAAAGTTTTTCAAATGGTGTGACAGGAAAAGGCAACGGGTCGGTTGCCATTACCGGTACTTTCAAAGACCCCGTCTTCATTGGTAAAGTAAACGTTTCAAATGCCAAAATTGGAATTGATTACACCAAAGTGGGATACTATTTTAACGACATCGTGGAATTCTCAGGAGATTCTATTCTCTTTAAAAAGATTACTTTGAAAGATTCCAGGAATAATTCAGCCTTGTTTAATGGCTACATCACCCATAAGATGTTTGGAAATATGAAATATCATCTTGGGGTGAAAACGAAAAAAATTGAAGCCATGAAAACGACACTGGCAGACAATTCCCTGTTCTACGGTGATGCTTTCTGCAGTGGAGATATCCTGATAACAGGCGCCGGTGAACGATTAAAAATGGAAATGAATGTACAAAGTGAAGAAGGCACACAGATAGTTGTACCATTGGAGACTCCGGTGTCTGCCTCCGAAAATAGCTTTATTCGGTTTGTTGGCGCTGATACGCTGGTCAATAAAAAAATAACTACTGTCCTTCCTCCTGATAACAGTTCATTTGAGATGAACCTCAATATTACAGCCACTCCTGCTGCCAAAATTCAAATACTTTTTAACTCGACACTCGGGGATGTAATTTCAGGTCAGGGCTCCGGAAATCTCCATATGGTTTATGACGCGCAGGATAATTTCACCATGTTCGGGAACTACACAATCGACAAAGGAGATTACCTTTTTACCCTTCAAAATGTGATCGGCAAAAGATTCAAATTGGAAGAGGGCGGAACAATCACCTGGAATGGAGATCCTTATGAGGCAATTGTCGACCTGAATGCCGTTTATAATATCAAAGCATCTGTGAAAGATTTACTTGTCGACACCTATAAAAATGAGAACACAGGCAGAATTCCCATCGAATGCAAAATCAATCTATCCCGTAAACTTTTAAACCCGGTTCTTAAATTTGACATTCTTTTCCCTACCGCGGATGAGCGCACAAAAGATGAATTACAACAATTTATCAGTACCCAGGATGACATCAACAGGCAAATGCTGGCCCTGATGTTGATCGGCCAATTTTATACACCGGAATACATTCGTGGAAGAACAGATTCTCAAAACAATACCGGGTCCCTGGTGGGAGCAACAACTTCGGAAATGCTCTCAAACCAGCTTTCCAACTGGCTATCACAAATCAGTTCAAATTTTGATGTCGGATTTAAATACAAGCCAGGCGATCTGGTAAATACCAACCAGATGGAACTTGCATTAAGTACACAAATTTTCAATGATCGTGTTACAATCAACGGAAATATTGGCAATAACAGCAGCTTGCAAACTACTAACAATAATTCGGTGTTGGGTGAGATAGAGGTCTTTGTGAAGCTGATAGAATCTGGAAAACTGCAGTTGAAAGCTTACAACAGAGCCAATACAGATATGACCTACGATACCTCACCTTACAAACAAGGAATTGGATTCTCCTACCGCGAAAGTTTTAACTCCTTTTACGACTTGTTTCATCCAATACGAGTTAAAAAACAACCCGGATTAAAACCACCACTTTTAAGCCCGACATACTGAATTTATTTCTAATTTTGGCAATATCCATTCGGGGATGCTCTGAAATGATTATTCTGAGCCTTCGGTAAAATGGCTGTTTAAGAGCCCGGAGTTTATGACAATATCTGAAAGCCAAAGAAACGGCATTATATATACGCTGTTAATACACGGCGGCATCATCCTTTTTTTGCTGATGCTTACCCTCTCGACCGATATGGAATTCAAGACAGACGAAGGGTTGCTAGTTGATTTCGGCTATTCTGATACGGGCAAAGGGGAAGAAGAACCCTCTGCTGTCTATTCCAGAAATGATAACATTTATAAGCCTCCGGTCACGGCCGATCAAAAGGCGACCATTACTTCTCCTCCAAAACTCATTCAGGCTGAAATTAAGGAAGAAGATCTGCTTACACAAGAACATGAAGCCTCCATTTCCTTGCGCACGGCAAAGAAAGAGAAGAAAATAGTCAAGAAAGAAATAATTGATCCAACTGTCGAACTTGAAAAAAAACGCAAACAGGAACAGTTGGCGAAACAGCGAATAGAAGAGCAGCAACTCCAGAAAAAACTGCAGGAAGACAAAATGATTGGCAACATCAATTCCAGGGCAAAAAACGCTTTTGGCGGCGGACTGACAGACAATGGTTCAACCTCAAAAGGTGAAGGAATTACCTATGGTCCCGGAAACCAGGGCGACCCAAACGGTCAGCCCGGCGTAAAGCGGTATGGACCCGGCGGTGGAACCGGCAACGGAGTATCTTTTAGTCTGGCCGGACGTCAGGCTCGCTCTATCCCAAAGCCGGCTTATCCGGGAAATGAGGGAGGAATCGTTGTGGTTGAAGTTACTGTTGATAAGCTGGGCAAGGTCTCTGCCGCAAGAGGCGGCATCTTTGGTTCGACCACCAGCGATCCTGATTTGGTTGAAGCTGCCACCAAAGCAGCGCGTGCAGCAAAATTTAATGTCGACGACAATGCGCCAGCTTTCCAAAAGGGCACGATTACTTATCATTTTGTGCTTCAATAAACACAAAATTGTAAGTAAAATAAATTTAACAGAATGATTTTATTCCCCTGATACGTAGCCCTGAATTAATGACTACCTTCGCACCCAAATTAGTAAGATGCGAAAAATAAGAAACATAGCCATAATTGCCCACGTCGACCACGGTAAAACTACACTGGTAGACAAGATGATACTGCACTCCAATATCTTCCGTTCCAATCAGAATCCCGGAGAATTAATCCTCGATTCCAACGATCTTGAACGCGAAAGAGGGATCACAATTCTGGCGAAGAACGTTTCGGTGGTGTACAAAGGCATTAAGATTAACATCATCGACACCCCTGGACACTCCGACTTTGGCGGAGAAGTTGAAAGAGTACTGAACATGGCAGACGGAGTCTTGCTTTTGGTAGATGCCTTCGAAGGCACCATGCCCCAGACAAGGTTTGTCCTTCAAAAAGCAATTGAACTTGGACTCAAACCCATTGTTGTAGTTAATAAGGTAGATAAACCAAACTGTCGTCCGGATGTAGTTCACGAACAGGTTTTTGAGTTAATGTACAGTTTGGATGCATCAGAAGATCAACTCGATTTTCCGACCATTTACGGATCTGCCAAACAAAACTGGATGAGTACGGATTGGAAAAGTCCGGCGACGAATATTGAACCGTTGTTCGATGCCATTCTCGAGCACATCCCCGCTCCTCCCGAAAACGAAGGTACTCCACAGATGTTGATTACCTCACTCGATTATTCGAAATATATCGGACGGATTGCCATTGGAAGGATCCATCGTGGAGAGATCAAGGAAGGGATGAATGTCTCACTCGTCAAACGCGATGGAACCATCACCCGTTCAAAAATAAAAGAACTGCATGTCTTTACCGGCTTAGGCCGCGAAAAAGTTGCAACTGCCCTTAACGGGGATATCTGTGCCCTGGTAGGCATCGATGATTTTGAAATCGGCGATACTATCTGCGATTATGAAAACCCTGAAGCCCTTGATCCAATTGATGTTGATGAGCCAACCATGAGTATGTTGTTCACCATCAACAACTCACCTTTCTATGGTAAAGAGGGAAAATATGTTACCAGCCGCCACATTCACGAACGACTCGAGCGCGAATTGGAAAAAAACCTGGCTCTTCGCGTCGAACCGACCGATTCGGCTGACTCATGGAATGTAAACGGACGCGGTGTTCTCCATCTTTCAGTTCTGATTGAGACGATGCGTCGTGAAGGTTACGAATTGCAGGTCGGTCAGCCACAGGTTCTGTACAAAGAGATGCACGGTGAACGGCATGAACCCATTGAATTGCTCGACATAGACCTTCCGGCAGAAATGGCCGGTACAGCGATTGACTTTGTTACCCGCCGCAAAGGTGAAATGATCAACATGGAACACAAAGGCGACCGCACCCACCTGGAATTTCATGTTCCATCAAGAGGAATCATCGGTTTGCGTACCAATTTACTTACCGCTACTCAGGGTGAGGCCGTTATGTCGCACCGCTTTCTGCACTACGATAAATTCAAAGGCCCGATCGAAACCCGGGTCAATGGTTCTCTGATTGCCATGGAGACAGGTACAGCATTTGCCTATTCTTTGGGTAAGTTACAGGATCGTGGGCGCTATTTTATTGAGCCACAGGATGAAATCTACGAAGGACAAGTTTGCGGTGAAAACAACCGCGAGGGAGATCTGGTACTTAACCTGACGAAACCGAAAAAGCTCACCAACATGAGAGCCTCAGGGTCTGACGACAAAATTCGCCTGACACCCGCAACCAAATTTAGTCTGGAAGAGGCACTCGAATATATACAAAAGGATGAATACGTGGAGGTTACGCCAAAATCTATCAGACTCAGAAAAGTTAAACTGACCGAAATAGAACGCAAAAGAACTTCAAAAATCGGCTAAAGCTGGATTATATTTGGCCGTCAATTGGCATAAACAGTCCCGATTTCTTCAAAGGAATCGGGACTGCTTTTTTTATCTGTTAAATTTCGGTGCTGGGTTTGCTCTCGTTGTTGATGATTGATTTCGATCCCTTGGAGCTTCCTTTTGCCCCAAACGAATATGAAATACTGAAATATATAACACGGGTTTCTACCTTTCGCCAATTATCAGTTGTGAAATTTGATCCCCATGAGGTGTAGCTATTCTGAAGAGTGTTAAAGAGATCGGAAGCACGAATCGTCAATGATAATTTATTGTTCAGCAACTCCTTTTTAACTGCCACATCTACAGAATACTGGGGTTCCATTTTTGTATAAACACCGATTATCGGACCGGCATAATTAGCAATTAGTTGAAATGACAGACTCTTCGAAGGATTCCAACTGGAATTGAAACGACCCTGATAGGAATAGTTGCTTACAGAATTGTCCTTTACATCATCCCTGATCTTATTTCTGAAGAAACTGGCATTTCCATTAACTTTCCACCAATCAAAGACCGAATGCTCGAAAGTTAGTTCAAATCCGAAATTCTGACTGTAGCTCATATTTTGAGGAGTCATGTATGAGATACCATTCGAATTCAACCGCGTAACCTGATTTATCGGATTGTTGATATGCTTGTAAAAAGCAGTCAGCCCAATGATCGTTTTGTCCTGGTTGACATTGTATCCAAAATCGATTGAATTGATGAACTCAGGTCTCAAATCCGGATTTCCACTTCTGAAGACTTCAAGATTTGAACGATCAATAAACGGATTGATCATTCTCGCCATAGGTCTTTTAATGGTTCTGCTGTAACTGAGTTGAACATTACTTTTAGCAGTCACAGGATGGATCATGTTAAATGACGGATAGAAGTTAAAATAATTTTGGCTGATGCTTTCATTGGTGACATCCTGTTTTCCATCAATATATGTTTGTTCTAATCGCAGTCCCGATTGAATGGTTGCTCCGCCGATCATACCAGACCATAGACTATATACCGCATGAATCTGTTCGTTGTATTTGAACAAATCCCTTTGCGAAAGATCCTCTGCCAGTGCTCCACCAACAGAATTGAATAAGAAAAAATCACTTTGATTGCCTCGAACAATGCTATGTAAGCCGCTTTCCAGCTTGGAGCCATTCACCAATGGCAGAACCCAGTTCACTTGAAAGTTCGAAATGTAAGTATCAGAATTTGAAGATATTTGTTTGAAAGTGGTTTTAGTGGCAAACTGGTAAGTCTGTGGTTGGCTAATTTTACCTGAAGAATTGGTAAATGAATAGTCCGCAGTCAATTCTTCTCCTTTTTTATCAAACAATTTCTGGTAGGAAAGTTGGTAATCATTTGAGTTTCCTTTCTCATTTTCAGCATTGATCACAAAAACAGTTCCTGTTTTTTTCATTGAACGGTCAAAATATTGTGAAAGGGTATTATCAGCATCAGATTGACTTGAAGGATTGAAAGCATAACTCAAGGTCAATTTATTCTGAGTATTAAAACTGATCCTGGAACCAGCAGAAAAACTGTTCTTCCTAATATCATACTTGGTGCTTGCGTCCTGCTGCAAAAAATGGACTGAGTCCGAATCAAAAGCCTCCCTCATTAAGTATCTGGAGGAAACAGCCTTCCTGCTCATCCCAGTGAAAGCAGCAAATAAATTGATCTTTCCGAAGTTGTAATTTAAATTAAGTGACTCATTGAATTTTTCACCAGTGCCTGCTGTAACCATAGCGTTGCCACTGAATCCGGATACTTTTGCCTGTTTCATCCGGATATTGATGATTCCACTTTTCCCTTCCGGATTGTATTTGGCAGATGGGTTGTTAATAATCTCCAGACTTTCGATGTCTCCTGCCGGAATCTGGTCAAGCCTGGTCGCATCAATGGAAGTTGGTCGGCCGTCTACCAAAATACTGACGCCTGAATTTCCGCGCAAATTCACCACCCCATCAGCATCAACAGACAATCCGGGTACGTTTTTGATCAGATCAATGGCCGTTCCTCCGGTCGAATTAATATCCTTCGAAACATTAATGACCCTCTTATCAATTTTAGATAGATAGGTTTTTTGAATCCCCACGACAGATACTTCTCCGATCGCAGCAGAACCCTTGTTCAAGCTGATCTTCCCTAAGTCTAAAGTAATCCCTGGCCTATCAAATATGATTTTTGATAATTTCTTTTCTTCATATCCAACAAAAGTAATGGCCAGATTGTATTCACCCAATGCAATTTTTGACAACTCGAATACACCTTTATCATTTGAAATAGACCAGGTTACTATTGATGTTCTATTCTCCGCAGATAGAACCACATTAGCAAACTCTACCGGAAGATGGTCTTCAGAATCAACCAGGAATCCTTTGATCCTACAGTTCGGATCAACAGGAGCCGACAGTTGGGCGAACGAAATTTGATTTAGCACCAATAGAAAAATGACAAACAAGAATGACTTTTTGGTTTCCATAATATATTCCTCCATCATTAAATTTTCGTGTTTTAAAAACGAAAGTATCGCCACGATGGTAGGTGAATATGAAAAAGTAGATGAAGCTGGAAAACAGGAAGGTGAATTACCCTTTTTGAAGCGTGAATTTTCGAATACTCAAGGTGGATTGTGCTAACTGAACCACAATTTAAAATCGGCAATTCGGGCCTTGCTGATCAGAACTTTCTCGGGTGCAGTTGGCTTCAGGTTAACGGAAAGCCGGTTGTTAAACCATAAATCAATGTCTTTAATGGCCCTTCTTGAAATAATAAACTGACGATTTGCCTTGTAAAAGTCTTTTGGATTGAGCATTGCGGCCAACTCCTCCATTGAATACTGGATGACAAAAGTTTTTTCTGCAAAAGTTACAGCTTTCACAATATTCAGGTCAATAAAGATATAGGCAATATCTTCGATAGCCAATGGAACTAACTTATTTCCCTTTTGGTTGACCAAAAAATGAGATTTGTATGCAACATTTGGCTTTAGCAACGAAAGAATTTTTTTTAGATCATCAGGACCAACATCTCTTTTGGTCATATTTTCATGTTTCTTCAGTGCGCTTCTTACTGCAGATTCATTTATTGGCTTTAACAAATAATCAATACTGTTGACCTTAAATGCCTGCAATGCATATTCATCATAGGCTGTCGTAAAAATTACCGGACACCTGATCTCCGTCCTTTTAAAGATTTCAAATGCAGAGCCGTCCGCGAGGTGGATATCCATAAAAACCATATCCGGATCATTATTCATTTCAAACCATTCGACGGTGTCGGCTATACTCTCAAGAATGGCAATTGGGATAATAGTGCCAATTTCTCTGAAAATACTTTTCAGATTGCGCACAGCCAATTCTTCATCTTCAACAATCAGGACATTCATCCACAAAAAATTTAGCTTAATATTCTGCTTACCTCATAACAATTCGTAAGCGAGTTTAAAATTTTCGATTCAAACTAAGGAAGCATAAGCGGTATTTCGACCTCAAAACTATGATTATCCCTTTTTATCAGAATCTCCTTACCTGCCAATATCCGATATTGATTTGATAAATTTACAAGTCCCAGGCCGGTTCCCGATTCGGGGGAGATTTTCTTGTTGATATTGTTTCTTACAACAATTGAATCATCAGTGGTAAATACAGAAATATCAAGCGTATTACGTTTACTGATTTCATTATGCTTGATGGCATTTTCAATAAGCAATTGCAGAGCTAGTGGAGGTATCTTATGGCTTAACATCTTCTTGGTGATCTCCTGACGCAAGGCAATATTTTGACTAAAACGCAATTTAATCAAATAGAAATAGGAATCCACAAACTGCAATTCGTCATGCAGACTAACTAACTTAAATTGGTTTGCCTGTAGCGTGTATCGCAAAACTGAGGATAAATGGATAAGATATTCCTGTGCAACACCGGGTGATTCGCGTATCAGTGTATTTAAGGAATTGAGCGAGTTAAAAAGAAAATGAGGACTTACCTGATTCTTGAGTGCATCAAACTGACTCTGAAGGTTTTGAATTTTCAAAGCCTGAATCTCCAACTTATTTTGTTGATTTTGAAATACAATCCTGATCACATATACACCAATTATGACAACTACTGCAACAAAGAAATCCTTAAAAACAAAGGCTCCTTCCTTCTTTACAGCCTCCCCCCTTGGGAAGATTAAACTTTTAAAGTGAAACAAGTAATGACTTAACACAAGAACAATGACAAATGAAACCAACAGTCCAAGTAGAAATACGGACAAATTGAGCGCCCTATTTGGCTCTAGTGGCTTCAGAAAATATAAATTAACGATGAAAAGTATAAAGCAAATCAGGAAAGTTATCAATAGCTCAGATAAAATGTTGCTGATGAAATAGATGGTAGAACTCTGCGCTGCTGAATGGGAAATAGATTCATCAAAAACTCTGCTGAAATGCACCAGGATGCTTATTGAACATGAAAGCCAAAATGTCAAAATAAGATATTTCCTTAAAATCGGATTGATCATAATTCAGTTTTACTACTCTCTAAAATTACAATCTTTTTTTGAAGATGAAATCGTCTTAAATATCCAATACCGATTGACATGCTGCTAACCTTCAGACAATCTGAACAGGCATTTAGAATCAACTTATATTCAATCAATTAAAAATATATTTTAAATTATGGTACTGTGTGTTGCATAGTACCATAATAAATATATATATTTGTATCGCATACTTCAGTGTAATGGAAAGTACCTTACGAATACTAATCATACAAAAAGTAGCAAATTTTTAACTTCTTAGTTAATTGAAACCAAAATGAACATCGACAATTCAAAGGCACAGATGAGGAAGGGAATCCTGGAGTACTGTATACTCCTAATCCTATCCAAGAAGCCGTTGTATGCTTCAGACATCATCGGCGAGCTGAAAGCAGCTCAAATGATTGTGGTCGAGGGAACCCTCTACCCGCTTCTCACCCGTTTAAAAAATGACGGGTATCTATCATACAAATGGGAAGAGTCTCTGCAGGGACCTCCACGTAAGTATTATGAACTGACACCTGAAGGAACAACATTCTTATCAGAACTGGAAATATCCTGGGCTGAACTGGTGGAAGCCATTAAGAAGTTAAAGGATAAAGGATTAGAGATAAAATAATTAGACTAAAATAGGGGTAGCCTTTACGGTTAACTGTCATACAAGAAAAGTACAGAAAAATAAAAAACTAAGATAAATAACAAGAAAATGAAAAAAACATTGACCATCAACCTGAGCGGATCAGTTTTTCACATCGATGATGATGCCTATGAAAAACTAAACGCTTATCTGAATCAAATCAACAGACACTTTGGAAACGATGCCGAAGCCAAAGAAATTGTTGAGGACATTGAAACCAGAATTGCTGAGATATTTATTGAGAAAATAAAAAATGGTGGAGAAGTAATTAACCTCGAACATGTCAATGAATTAATTGTAATTATGGGTACGCCGGAAGCTATCTCTAACGAAGAGGAAGAAAAGCAACCCGCCTCCGGAAAAAAATTCTATCATACCGGAGGAAGGAGACTCTACAGGGATCCTGAGGACAAGGTTCTGGGTGGTGTTTGCGGTGGATTGGGTGCCTATTTCGCCATGGATCCTGTCATTATACGGATCATTTTTGCACTGATATTCTTCCTGGGTGGCAGTGGAGTACTGGTCTACCTGGTTTTATGGATCGTTGTCCCAAAGGCTGTTAGTACAGCACAGCGTCTGGAAATGAAAGGTGAAGAGGTAAACATCGACAACATCTCCAAATCCATCAAAGAGGAGATGCAGGATGTGAAAGAGAACTTTCGCAACCATCATTCACACCCGGCTTATGTCAATGGAAGAAGCAATGTTCGCGATTTAGGGGATGTTTTGCTTTCTGTTCTCAAGGTGCTGGGCACAATTCTTCTCGTTATTATTGGAATTCCCTTCCTGTTTGTAGGCGTTGTATGCCTCATCGTCCTCTTTGCTTTGCTTTTCGCGGGAAGCCATGTGATCGGATTTTTACCCTTCCACAACGGATTCAACTTCATGGACCACCTCTACGCACCCGGTGGTTCAATACCATGGATGACTGTTGGCATCGCTTTAGTGATAGGCATTCCACTGGTCATGTTGATCTATGCCGGGATCAAAATGATCTTCCGGATCAAGACACACAACCACATCTTCGGTGGAATATTCGCTGGTCTGTTCGTGATAGGACTATTGATTCTTATCTTCAGCGGAAGCAATACCTTGGGAGAATTCAGAAAGCAAACAACAGTTAACCATTCTGAAATAATATCCACATCTTCCGACACGATCTACATCAGTGCAAAAAAGGATCAGAAAGAGAAGGATTTGGAAACCATTGTGGATCCGGACCTGAACTTTGAACGATTCAGGGTCGGCACCCTCAACGATGAAGAGGTTGTAATTGGCATTCCTGAATTAAGGATAGAAAAAAGTGACGACAACATGATCAATCTTCTCATTAACAAGACCTCCAGAGGTACATCAATTTCCAACGCCAGACAAAATGCAGAGGAGATTCCTTTCAGCTATGTTCTGAAAGATTCGACAATCAACTTGCAGAGTTCCTATCTGCTTCCAAAAATCTGGAGAAATCAACGTGTTAATCTGAAATTAAAAATCCCGGTAGGAAAAACAATTTATCTCGACGAATCGGTCCAACCAATCCTGAAAGATGTTAAGAACACGTCAGATACTTTTGATGACGACATGGTCAATAAATATTGGACAATGAAACCCGACGGATTGACGTTGGTAAACCGCGCAGTTCCAAATGTAAAATCTGTAAAAAAATAAAAAGATGAGCTTATTCTATCGTATTGGCATATTGGTTGCCATGCTTCTTTCTTTCCTGTCCGGATTTGGTCAAACCAAGTCACAAAAAATTTACGACCGCTATGCAAAAGAAGCAGGTTTCACCTACTTCTCCTTCTCAAAATCAATGATCGATGCCATGAACCTGAATCTGGATGAGGAAGGCAAACGAATCACCGGAGATTTCCAGGAATGCAGAATTCTGATTTACAATTCCGAAATAGGCACACTGAAAGATTTGTCAAAAACACTTTCCGGCGAATTGAACTCGCTCCGTTATGAACAGGTTCATCCCAAAGGTGAGAAGACGTCTGATGATGCAGAATTCTGGATCGAAGGCAAAGGCGACAAGGTTTCGGAATGTCATATCCTTATTGGGAACAAAGGAGATGATCACAACTCCACCCTGATGGTTTCATTTTTTGGCAATTTCAAAGTGGATGATCTAAAGAAACTTGAAAAGATCGGTCAAAAACAGAGCGAATAATAAATTATTTGAAGGGTTTGAAAAGTTTGAAGGGTTTGAGATGTTAGTTGATAACATTTCAGACCCTTCAAACTTTTTAAACATGATAATCTAGTTAAGCAATCTGATATTCGTTGTCAACATCTGTAAGTACTTCGTAACCGGTTTCGGTTACCAATAGCGTGTGTTCAAACTGGGCAGATAACTTATCATCTACTGTGCGGGCGGTCCACCCATCGTGCTGATCGACTTTAACACGGGGTTTACCTTCGTTGATCATCGGTTCGATGGTGAAGATCATACCAGGTTTCATCTTCGGACCGCTGTTTTTTCTGGCAGCATGGTCGACCTGAGGATCTTCATGAAATTCAACACCTACACCGTGTCCGCAAAATTCATAGACAACACTAAAACCTTGCGAGGTTGCAAATCTGTTGATGAAATAACCGATGTTTCCAAAATAATTGCCGGGAAAAACCTGTTGAATACCAAGGTTAAGACATTGCCTGGTAGCCTGGATTAATTTTAATGCTCCCTCCGAAACAGTACCGACAGTATACATTTTACTCGTGTCGCCATAGTAACCATCGAGAATAGTAGTCACATCCACATTGAGAATATCGCCATTTTTAAGAATCGTATTTGGGGATGGAATACCATGGCAGACTACTTCGTTTAAGGAGATACAGCAGGATTTAGGGAAACCATTGTAGTCGAGCGTAGCCGGGATAGCACCTCCGTCAATCATAAACTGATGAATCAAACTATCCAGATATTCAGTAGAAACTCCTTCCTTGATAAATGGCTCAATATATTTCAAAGTCTCTGCAGC
>JANYJT010000029.1 GCA_025358395.1 Bacteroidia bacterium | reverse complement strand
TTGGACATTTGAATACAGGCATCCACGATAGATTTGATGCCTGATGGGGAAATATTTCTAAACTGACCTGAGAAAAGCGATCCGATCGAGATCTTCTTGTTGTTCCGGTAGCTGTTCCCTAACATCAAAAGAAAACGCCTGATCTCCTGCTGAAAAACAACGATGATGGCAATCATTCCAACGCCAAAAAGGTTGCTGAGAATCGACCCAAGTAGCTCCATCTTCAGGGCGCGAACCACAACCCAAACCATAAATACGATAAATATGCCAAGAAAAATGCTGAATGTGACGGTTCCCCTGACAAGGCTGTACAATTCGTAAAACAGAATTGACACAAAGAGAATATCGAGAATATCCAGAAATTTAAGGTGGATAAAGAGTTCTGTCATGCCATCATTTTTTAATTTCGGAGACCAGTTTAATCGTCTCTACCGCTTCACGCACATCGTGCACCCTCAGAATATCTGCTCCGCCCACTAGGGAAAGGGTATTCAAGACAGTCGTTCCGTTGAGACTTTCTCCGGGTGAACTATTAAACAGTTTCCAGATCATGGCCTTGCGGGATACGCCTACCAACAAAGGTAGTTCAAAAAGACGAAACGAATCCAGTGAGTTCAAAAGATCATAGTTGTGACGCAGGTTCTTTCCAAATCCGAATCCCGGATCGACGATGATGTCATTGACGCCCAACAACTTCAAGGTATTGATTTTCCCTGAAAGTTCAAGAAGGATATCTTTAACGACATCACGGTAGGATGGGTTATTCTGCATCGTATCAGGCGTTCCCTGAATGTGCATTAAGATGTAGGGAAGTCCCAGTTTGGCAACGGTTTTAAACATTTGACCATCCATATTTCCGCCTGAAATATCGTTGACCAGAAAACCACCTATCTCTTCAAATACTTTGGCGACAACACCTGATCGGAAGCTGTCGATAGAAAGGTTCGCCTCCGGAAAATGCTGACGAATTACTTTTACGGCCGGGAGTAGTCTCTCCAATTCTGCACCTTCCGAAACAAAATTAGCACCCGGCCTGGTCGAAACTGCGCCAATATCAATGAACAAGCCTCCCTCCAAAAGGATCTCTTCCGCCCTTACCAGAATCTCCTTTTCCTGCTGAAACCTGCTTCCCTCGTAAAAGGAATCAGGTGTCAGGTTAAGGACACCCATCACACAGGGCTTATTCAGCTGAATCAACCGACCATTTAGCTGTATCGATTCCTTTTTCCGGTAAAAAGGCTTTTCAATTTTTTGAAACAACATGTAAAAAGTCTTTGGTGCGAATGGGATAAGCATCAGGATTCAATTTTGTTGATTTTGATCCCTCTTGATTCTCCTGTTACAAATTTAGTAAAACTGATCATATACCGTCCAATTTCGGAAAACTCCTAAGAATGAATTAAGGAATTAAATGTGTCCATGAATTTGGAAATTAACTATTAAATGTGTATATTTGACAATAAATGTCAAAGTATATTCTGTCAAAATGAAGAATTTTGGTACAATAACCAGGGAGCTCAGGGAAGAGAGAAAATTGCCTTTGCGGGTTGTTTCTGCTTATTTGGATATAGACCAGGCTATTTTGAGTAAGATTGAAAGGGGGCAGCGCAGAGCAGCAAGAGAACTGGTCGATAAACTTGCCGACTTTTTCGATGCAAGCAAAGATGATTTGATGCTTGCCTGGCTCTCAGACAGAATCGTGTATGAAGTGGTAGAAGAGGAATTGGCTGTCCGGGCTTTGCAATTGGCCGAAGAAAAACTGAACTACATTGCCTTCAAAAAAACGGATCGTACGCTGATGAAGAACCAAATAATGGAGGCCTTCAGCAAATTTTCCGGCATTCAATCCGCATGGATATACGGATCATTTTCCAGGGGTGATGACGGTCCCAAGAGTGACATTGACTTAGCTATTAAAGCGGACGAAAAATTTAGCTATTTTGATCTTGCAGAGGTTCAATTTCAAATTGAGAAACTCACAAATCGAAGCGTGGACATAGGCTTTTTAGATTCTTTTAAGCCATATATTTTGGATCGTATTCAACCCGATTTAAAATTGATTTATGAGAGACCATCGATTGGATAGTTTTCAACGACTTCAACATATTTCGAAGGCAATCGATGACATCTTCAAAAAAGTTAAATCCATTAGAAATCTGATATCGCATGAATATTTCAACATAAAAATGGAGGCAGTCCGGCAGATTATTCAGACTGATTTACCGGAATTGAAAAATGTTATCCAATCCATTTTGAAAAATGAATTCGGTCAGCCGTCGGGATAAACGCAAGAATGATCTATAATTTCAAGGTATATTCTCAAAACCCGACTTTCGTTTATTAGCTTTTTATATCTTTGAAAGATGGTATTCCGCCGAAAACCGGTTGGCAAGCATCGATCAAAAAAAATCAATTAAAACGCTTTAAATCAATATTTTCGCTGTGAAAAAAACGAAGGAACAATATGATCATGTGATCGGACTTTGCCGGGAAGTCTTTCTTAAAAAGATGAAAGATTATGGCACATCCTGGCGCATTCTTCGCCCCTCCTCCATGACCGACCAGATCTTTATCAAGGCACAGCGAATCCGCAATATTGAGGAGATAGGGGTGGCAAAAATTGAAGAAGATGCCCGTTCTGAATTTATCGGCATCATTAATTATTGCGCACTGGCACTGATTCAACTGGAGCTGGAAGCAGAGGAAGATGAGCTTCCCTGCGACAGAGCTGAAGCACTCTACCTGGCCAATCTGGAGCAAGCCAAAAAACTGATGCTGGACAAGAACCACGATTATGGAGAAGCGTGGCGTCAAATGCGGATCAGCTCTTTCACCGATCTGATTCTGATGAAAATCAAACGCACCAAGCAGATTGAGGACAATCTGGGAAAGACCCTGATATCGGAAGGTGTGGAGGCCAATTACATGGACATGATCAACTATTCGGTTTTTGCACTGATCAAAATGGAATTCGAGACAGAAAAATGAAAACGATACTCACATTTTCGCGCTGGTTTTTTGGGCTTGTCTTTATCTTCTCCGGTTTCGTAAAAGGAATTGATCCCTGGGGACTCGAATACAAGCTGGCCGACTATCTTCAGACATTGGGACTGGGAAGTTTAAGCTTTCTTGCACCAATTTTTTCCTACATCCTTCCATTTGCCGAATTTTTCGTCGGCGCTGCCATGCTGCTTTGTGTCAGAATTCGACTGACTTCTTTGCTTGGACTTATTTTTATGGCTTTCTTCACCCCATTTACCTTGTATATTGCCATTTGGAATCCGGTAACAGACTGCGGCTGTTTTGGCGATGCGCTTGTGATCACCAACTGGGAAACTTTCTATAAAAACATCCTGCTTTCTGCCATGGCCATTCTGGTTTTCGTCAAACGTTCATCAGTGGAGCCGGTCATTCTGGGTAAATTGAGAAATTATCGCCTTGCCATCATCACCACTGTTTACCTTGGTTTTGTAATTTGGTCATACAGACACGATCCGGTCATTGATTTCAGACCGTTCAAAGTTGGCGTAAATATTCCACAAAGCATGAAGGTTCCTGCAGGTGCGCAGGCGGATGTTTACAAAAACAGCTTTTTCTACCGGAACAAGCAAACCAATGCTGTTAAACAATTTACGGATAGTGATTATCCCTGGCAAGATACTGTGAACTGGAAATTCGAATCGATGGGCCAATCCGTTCTGGTAAAAAAGGGTTATACACCGCCCATCCACGACTTTCAGATCCGCACGGCCCCGGGTGATGATGTAACAAGCTTTTTCTTTGCGGATGACAAGCCGACCTTTTTCCTGGTAGCAGCCAATCTGACCAAAAGTTCGCTGAAAAGGCAGGAAGATTTAAATCAACTGGCAGGCTGGGCAAGGGTTTCCGGGTACAAATTTGTTTGTCTTACTTCGACCACCGGTCAAAGACTCGAAGATTTCAAAAAAGTAGCCAATCCTGCTTACGAATTCCTTTTCGGCGATGAGGTGACGCTTAAGACCATTGTCAGGGGAAATCCCGGACTTCTTTATCTCCGAAGTGGAACCATCCTGGGCAAATGGCACTACAATGACATTCCAACCATTGAGGAGATGACACGTCAGGTTTCTAACGTAACCAAATAGTTAAATTGATTGGAACCATCCCATCGTGTTCATTACTTAAAGGTCTGATTCCTATCTTTGCAGAAAGATCATTAACCTCAAAATTTAAATAGTACCGACCATGAGAAAGAAAATTGTAGCCGGAAACTGGAAATGCAATACCACCTTAAGCGAAGGTATTGCACTGGCGAAAAATGTTAGCAATTTGGTTGTAGAAAAAGGAGCAGCTGATGTTGTTGTCGTTTTAGGCACTCCATTCACACATTTGGCCAGCATTGCAACAAATGTGGATTTAAGCCGGATTTCTGTCTCCGCACAAAACTGTGCTGCCGAACCAAAAGGCGCTTATACCGGCGAAGTATCTGTTTCGATGATACAATCAACCGGAGCAACCTTTGTCATCATTGGACATTCCGAACGACGCGAATATTACCATGAAACCAGTGAAATATTAAACAAGAAGGTTGCCCTAACACTTGCACAGGGATTAACCCCGATATATTGCTGTGGCGAAGCCCTGGCCATCCGCGAAGCCGGTACCGAAAATGAGTTTGTGAAGAACCAGCTTGACGAAACCATTTTCAACCTTTCAGCCGAAGATTTCAAAAAGATCGTCATCGCTTATGAACCGATTTGGGCCATCGGCACAGGCAGAACTGCAAGTTCACAGCAGGCTCAGGATATGCTTTCCTTTATCCGTCAGCTGATTGCTAAAAAATATGATCAAAATATTGCAGCAGAATGCTCAATTCTCTATGGTGGTTCATGCAGTCCGGCCAATGCGAAGGAAATTTTCGGTCAGCCGGATATCGACGGCGGACTAATCGGTGGCGCATCATTAAAAGCGGAAGATTTCCTGGCGATCATCAACGCCTATTAACTCTTTCATTTCGTTTTCGAAAACAGCGCATGGAATGCAGAAGAACTCTGCCATTCATACGCTGATTTTTTTGCCTCCCCAACATCAGCGTCCGGTTCATTTTGATACTTTTGGGTAAAAGTATCGTAAAAGAGCAAAATATTTGCGCATGAGAAAATTGCTGATCCTACTGTCTTTCATTTGTGTGATGTTCCATTTTGCAACTGGACACAACCTCAATGGAAATATCAAAGACAAAAGTGGTCAACCGATTCCGTTTGCCACTGTTTTTTTCAAGGAAGGTTCACAAGGGACAACAACCAATGAAAATGGGAATTTCGAAATTGCCCTTCCTCCCGGTAAATACACGGTCACCTACCGTAGTTTGGGTTTTACCCCAAAAACGGAAACTGTTGTCCTGACCGAAAAGCCACTTTCCGTCACGGTAGTCCTGGAAGAGCAGATTCAGGAAATCCAGGAGGTCACCATTAACGCCGGCATCGACAGGGCTTATCCCATCATGCGCAAGGTGATCAGCCTCTCTTATGTTCACCTCAACCAAATGCAGAGTTATGGTGCTACTGCCTATTTGCGGGGCACCATAAAAGTGGATAATATCCCCGGAATATTTCGAAATCAGCTAAGAAAACAGAACATTGACATTAAGTCAGGCGATATTCTGGTGCAGGAAAGTGTGAACCAGATCATATTTAAGGCGCCTGACAAATATGACCTGCAGATAAAATCGATCAACTCCTCATTTCCGAAAGGCATTGATTTCCAGGTGACAGATATGCTGGCATCCAGTTTATACCAGGATAATATTGACGTCTTAATATCCCCGGTAGGGAAAAATGCCTTTTCACACTACGACTTCACTTACGAAGGATTCAGTTATGAGGGCAAAAATATTGTGAACAAAATCAAGGTAACGCCCAAGCGAAAAAGCAAACTTCTTTTTGAAGGAACACTTTACGTAATGGAGGATTATTGGTGTTTAAAGCAGGCAGATCTCAATTTTGATACGCCGATTGGCAAGGTAAATCTTTACATGACATACGATGAAGTCTCGCCATCCATCTGGCTTCCTGTTAGCCACAAATTTTCGTTCGATGCAAGCATGATGGGGATCAAAGGAAGTGGTAGATTTTCTACTTCCATGAAATATACCGATCTGCATTTCAACCAAAGTGTGGTGGATATGCTAAATCTTCCGGTAAAGACACCTTCAAGTAATCAGACTGACAAACAGGTAGCCTCGACTGTCGCAAAAGTAAAGAAACCCTCAAGGACACAAGAAAAGAGGAAGGAAAAAATTGATGCGCTGTTGGAGAAGAAGGATCTTAACAATCAGGAGATGAATAAACTCTCACGGTTGATGCAGTCCAACATCAAGCGATCCGCCAGTGATTCTATCAAAACACTCGAGTTAACGGAATCCGTCAAGGTACAAATTGATCCGAATGCCTCCAAAAGAGACAGCTCCTTTTGGAACACCATGCGTCCTATTCCACTTGCTGATGAGGAGTTGCAAAGCTTTCAGAAACGTGACTCAGTAGTGCTTCAATCGAAAAAAAGTAGCAAAGAAACATCTTTCACAAAACGCAGATTTAATCCGGGATACTTTGCCCCACTATTTTTCGGACGTCACAAAACATTGGCTGATTCAACCTGGCAGTATTCTTATTCCGGTCTTTTCAATCTAAGCAGGATAACATTCAATGCCGTGGACGGATTTGCCGTGAGTCAGGAGATGATGATTGTCAAGACTTTCAAACCCGGGCGATCTCTGGAGTTTCGTCCCAAACCGGCTTATGCCTTCAACCGGGATAAGGTGATGGGCCATTTTGGTATCAAATATTCATATGCGCCAATGCATCGGGGAACATTTGAAATAAATGGCGGCATCTATTCGCAGGATTTCAATAGCACCGAACAGGCAATTTTACCATTCATCAACAGCATCTCTTCCCTCTTTTTTAAAACCAATTTTGCCCGTTTTTACGATTCCAGGTATCTCAAAATTGCCAATCAGGTTGATTTGACCAACGGGTTGGTGCTCCATACAAAATTTGAATGGAAAAAGATGGCTCAGCTCGAAAATTCCACTAATTTCTCCTTCATCGACAAGAAAGATACTTATGAGCCAAACCTGCCTGCCAACAATGAAGTGAGTGCCGGACAGCTGGCAGATCAGACGACTACCAAGGCCGGGATAAGGTTGGAATACACTCCAAAATACTATTACAAAATTCGCAACGGAGTCAAAATCATGTCTCAGACCGACTTTCCCACTTTTTACATTGGATATGAAAAGGGATTAAAGAACATTTTCTCAAGTACATCAGATTTCGATTACTTTAGTGCCGGAATAAACTATATCATAGAATTCAGTCAGACCTCCAGTCTGGGATGGGATATTAATGCCGGATGGTTTTCAAATAACCGGCAGCTGCATTTTTCTGATTTTGCGCATGTAATGACGCAAACCAGTCCTGTCCTGCCTCATGAATACAGGCACTCTTTTTATGTGCCGAATTACTATGCACTTTCAACTTCTGATCGATTTCTCAATGGTTTTATCTCCTACAAATCACCTTTCATCCTTCTGAAATATCTTCCTGTACTGAGCAATACCCTATGGCGTGAAATGATTTGGGCAGGCTATTACAGTTCACCATCAAATCCTTATCATATTGAAGCCGGTTATACACTGCTGGAGTTCTTTTATTCAACCAATGTTGGTATTTTCGTTGGCTTTGACAAGATGAATCTCACAAAAGTCGGATTCAACCTCGCCTTCAGAGTTGCCCTTTGAGGGAAAGTTGAGAGTTGAGAGTGGGAAGGTGAGAAGATGGGAGGGTGAGAGTTAAGAACTGAGAGTTGAGAGTTGAGAGTGATATTGTTTGAGGTTAAATAAGTACTTCGGACACTTTAAATACCTTGGCACTTTATTTTAACTTTAGGCACTCAAGTCACTCAAGTCACTTTAGTCACTTTTCCATGGAATATACGAAGGTTACCTGCACACTTACACCGGATACGGAGCTCGCCCGGGAAATTCTTATGGCAGAACTTGGCAATACCGGTTTCGAAAGTTTTGTCGAGACGGATACTGGCATTGAAGCCTATATCCCTTCCGGAAATTTTACACCGGAATTACTACTTACCGGGAATCTGCAGCAAAACGAATTTTTTACTTTTAACCATACGGTGGAGGTAATTGCCGACCAGAACTGGAATGAAGTGTGGGAGCAAAATTATTTTGAGCCTTTACTTATTGAGGATCAATGCATGGTTCGTGCCCCGTTTCATGATACCTATCCGGAAGCCCGGTTTCAAGTCATCATCAATCCCAGGATGGCTTTCGGTACCGGAAACCACGAGACGACACACCTGATGATCAAGGCTATGCTGGGATTGGATATGAAGGATTTGCATGTTCTCGATATGGGTTGCGGGTCAGGTATCCTCTCAATTCTTTCATCAATGATGGGGGCAGCAGAGATTACTGCGATTGACATAGATGAATGGTCGGTCAACAATACCATCGAAAATGCAGCACTGAATCAGATCGGCAACATCCTGGTAAAACTTGGCGATGCCAGTCTCCTGACAAACCATCAATTTGATATTGTTCTTGCCAATATTCAGCGAAATATTCTATTGCAGGATATGCCAAATTACCGAAAAGTACTTAAGCCAAATGGCATCCTTATTATGAGTGGATTTTATGTTGCAGATCTTGACATCATTAAAGAGAAAGCCATCTCTCCGGGATTGCAATATACAGGAAGCTTCGAACGGTCTGACTGGTGTGCTGTCAGCTTCAAAACTTAGGTACTTTACAATACCATTGCTTATCTTACTTTGCCTTGGCTACGGAATATCTTACATTACATTGCTAACAGCTTATCTGCCATAGCATTTGCTAAGTCAATGCACTTTAAAAATTTCTCATGCTTCAAACTTCCCTTTTCTTCAACGGACTCATAAACAGTCTCCCAATTCATCTGCTCGGCAAATTTGTTCAGGTTACTGACACCTCCACCGTTCCAGAGGAAATTTCCAAAAATGGCAAAATAATTGTTTTTTACCGCCATGTGTTCGATGGTTGAGAGCAAGGTCTCGACATTGGGGAAAAGTGCATTGTTGTAAGCACAGCTACCAATGATCAAACCTTTGTATCTGAAAATATCGTTGATGATGTAGGATGGATGTGTTTTGGAGGAATCGTAAACCCGTATATTTCTGATACCTCTCTCACTTAGCTGTCTGGCAATAACTTCCGCCATTTTCTGGGTATTTCCGTACATCGAACCATAAACGATGATGCAACCTTGTTCTTTCTCATAAGAGCTCCAGCTGTTGTATCGGCTCAAAACCCATTCCAGGTTTGTACGCCAGATTGGGCCGTGGGTTGCGGCAATCATTTTGATATCCAATGGAGCCAGTTTCTTGATAGCACGCTGGGTATGCGCACAGTATTTTCCGACAATATTTGTGAAATAACGCATCACATCGACCTCGTAAAAATCTAGGTTGATCTCATCGTCGAAAACTCCGCCATCCAGGGTACCATAACTCCCGAAGGCATCACCCGAAAAGAGGATTTTATTCGTCTCATCGTAGGTGACCATTGTCTCAGGCCAATGAACCATTGGAATAGTTTGAAACTGCAACTTAACTAAGCCCAGATCAAGAGTCGAATTATCATGAACCTCAAATATTTTATCAGGATTGTAGCCTAAATTTTCGGCAATTCCAAAGGTCTTCTTATTACCGACCAGGGTAATATCAGGATACCTGTTAACTATCGCTTTCATGGATCCCGAATGATCCGGCTCCATGTGGTTGATGATCAGGTAGTCAATCGGACGGGAACCAATGATTTCCTCAATTCGCTCCAGGTAATCTTCGATGTGTGCCCGCTCCATGGTATCAACCAATGCAACCTTTTCATCGACAATTAAATAGGAATTATATGAGATCCCGGCCGGGATAGGCCATATATTTTCAAAAAGGGCTGTACGACGGTCATTGATGCCTAAAAAATAGACGTTATCTGCCAATTTGATCTGATGCATATGCTTAATTTTTATTCTGCCGGTTTTGAATGCAAAAATACAATAAATTACCCTTATAGCCCTTGAAAATAATGTAAACATTTAATTATTCAGTTTAACAAATTGCTATAATATTGTACTTTTGAAAAGTTAAATGAAGAGAGTTAGTCAAAAGATCAGGAGGTTCCGATGGTTGGAGATCAAACTAAAATTGATCGTTCCGACAGCTATTTCTACTTGCAACAAAATCCGGAAAAAGCTAAAGCAAATCGTTGGGTATTGCACTACTGATTTGCGCCAATCTGGCATCAAAATAATCAAAATCGCACTGCCTTTGGGCAAAAATGTTCTGAAGACACTGTTAAGAAATTATAAGCTCATTCTTATATTATTGCCTCTATTAGGTATCCTCATCTCAATCAATGTCCTTCATACGCTGATCTATGGACCAAATATTTCTAAAGACGTCACCCTCTTCATTCGCAACGGAGACAGTTTTGAACGTGTTGTATCATTGCTAATAAAGGAAGATTGTTTGGCGAATGTGAAAACTTTTGAAAGATTTGCCTGGTTCAAAGATTACCCGGAACTCGTCAAACCCGGAGCATATAAACTCGAACAAGGATGGAGCATCAACAAGTTGCTCAATGTGTTACGAACCGGAGAACAGTCACCGGTTATGGTAAAATTTAACAGCGTCCGCACGATTGAAGAGTTGGCCGGAAGGCTTGCCAGACAGCTAATGTGCGACTCCGGTTCATTTCTTACTCTTTTCAGAAATGACTCCAATACCTTGCGGATGGGTTATATACCAGCCACATTGCCAGCCCTTTTTATCCCAAACAGTTATTCCATTTACTGGACTATCTCTCCTTCCGGATTCCTTTCCAGGATGAAACGGGAACACGAACTGTTCTGGAACGAGGCCAGAAAACAGAAAGCAAAAAGCATTGGTCTCACCACCGATCAGGTAGCAACTTTGGCTTCAATCGTGCAGGAAGAGAGCAATAAAAACGATGACAGAGCGTTGATAGCAGGTGTTTATCTAAATCGGATGAAGAAAAAATGGCCGCTTCAGGCAGATCCTACCATCCGTTATGCTTTGGGTGATTTCACCATTCGACGGATTCTCACGGCCCAACTCGAGGTAAACAGTCCGTACAACACCTATAAAAATCCTGGTCTTCCACCGGGTCCCATCAATATTCCCGAAATCTCAGCACTTGATGCTGTTCTTAATTATAAGGTACATGACTATTACTATTTCTGCGCAAAAGAAGATTTTTCGGGGTATTCCAACTTTGCCAAAACTCTGGCCGAACACAACAGAAATGCACGAAAATATCAGGAAGCGTTGAATAGGATGAAGGTGTATAAATGAGAAATTCTTGAGTTGGAGAAGGACGGGTTAAAGTGAAAAATGAATAGTGAAAAGTGAAGAATGAATAGTGAAAAGTGAAGAATGAAGAACGAAAAGTGAACAACGAAAAGTGACCAGTCGGGGTTGCCCTTCAAGCCTGCCAGTGGTGGAAGAATGAAACGGGAAACAATGAAACCGCGAATCGGTCCCTGAGTGAAGTCGAAGAGGGAACGAAGAGACAGAGAGACTGAAAACAAGAATAAATATATGAATATCAATTATATAGAAGGCAACACTTTTACCAAAGTCGATTTTAAATCGAATCCATTAACAAAAGGAGAATACGAAAATTGTACGTTCAATGATTGTGATCTCTCCAACTGTGACCTTTCGGGATATAGTTTTGCAGATTGCCTCTTTACCGGATGTAATGTCAGTTTGGCGAAAATCTCCCAAACCGCTTTCAAAGAGGTCCAATTCAAGGGCTGCAAATTGCTCGGACTCCATTTTGAAAATTGCAACTCATTTCTTTTTTCAATTGATTTTGACAGCTGCTCACTCAACCTTTCCTCATTCTACAAGTTAAACCTAAAACGAACCGGTTTCAAGGGTTGTTCCCTGCATGAGGTCGACTTTACAGAGTCTGATCTGAGTGGGGTAAATTTTATCAACTGTGATTTAGCCGGAGCGATCTTTGAGAATACCAACCTTGAGAAATGTGATTTCAGAAGTGCTTTCAACTATACAATGGATCCTGAGGTCAACCGGATTAAAAAAGCCAAATTTTCACTTCCCGGAATAAAAGGATTGCTGGGAAAATATCAAATAGTGGTGGAATGATCTAGAATATTCAGCTATTCTATAACTTCCACCTCCCGCTCCAGATTTACCCCAAATTTTTCTAAAACATCCTGCTGAATAGCTCGGGAGAGTTCTAATATTTCCATACCTGAAGCCCTGTCGAGGTTGACCAGCACCAATGCTTGCCGTTCGTGTACTGCAGCTCTGCCTAACTTTCGTCCTTTCCAACCTGCCTGTTCGATTAAAAAACCGGCGCCAACTTTTACAAATCCGGGAGAGTACGGATAAACCGGTAACCCGGGAAGTTGTAATGCCAGCGCAGTTGCCTTCCTTTCTGTTAAAACCGGATTCTTGAAAAAACTGCCGGCATTGCCCAATTTTTTTGGATCAGGGAGTTTGGATTGTCGAACTTGAATAACTGCCTCTCTGGCATTTTGAAGCGAAGGTCCACCCATTTCCTTTAATACTTTGCTTAGGTCTCCATAGCCGGAAACAACCTCTCCCCTCTTTTGCAACCTGAAAATTACCGAGGTAACCATGAACCTGTTTTGCATCTGCCTTTTGAAAATACTGGTTCGATAGTTGAACTCACATTCCATATTTGTAAAACTCTCACACGCTGATGTTTCAAGATTAATTCCATCTACACTTAAAATTACATCTGCCACTTCAACGCCATAAGCGCCAATGTTTTGAACAGGTGCTGCACCAACTCTGCCAGGAATTAGCGACAAATTCTCTATCCCGTACCATTGGTTTTTCACACAATAAGCGACAAGATCATCCCACTCAACTCCGGCTCCAACGGTCAGCTCCAAAATTTGGTTATCTTCATACGAAATCTCATATCCCATTATATCAGGTGAAATAACAAGTCCGTCGAAATCCGATAAAAAAAGCAGATTGGTGCCTCCTCCCATGATCAGCCATTTTTCTTCCCGTATATGAGGATATTTCTTTAAAGCAAGTTCCCAATCCTCCGGGCATCCTATTGACAACCAATAATTTGCCCTGATATCCATTCCAAAGCTGTTGTTGTCTTTGAGGGAGAAGTTTGGGACTAATTTGAACATCGGGAAAAGTTGAGAGTTGAGAGTTGAGAACTGAGAGTTGAGAACTGAGAGTGGATCTAATATCAGAATTTAGTATTGAGTGAGAAGTAAAATCTTGATTGCAGCGTTCCCACTTTAATCTTTTGACTTTATCCTTTATCCTTCTAACAGTAGGCTGTCAAAATCCATCGGTTCAGGTGGGGGCAGAAGCTCCTTAAGTTCGCCGTTTTCACAGATCATTCGCCTTGCCGGAAAGAGCCGGATCATCTCATAATCATGGGTGGCCATGACAACGGTCACCCCGTCTTTATTGATTTCATGAAGCAAAACCATCAACTTTTGTGAGGTTTCAGGGTCCAGATTCCCGGTAGGCTCATCGGCCAGAATAATTTGAGGATTGTTGAGCATGGCCCTGGCAATGACAATTCTTTGCTGCTCACCGCCAGACAGGCGATGTGGCATTTTCGGTCCGGCATCCGGCATCTCAACGAGATTCAAAACCTCATCAATGCGTTCCTGTATGGCACGTTCCATCTTCCATCCGGTAGCGCGAAGCACAAACTCAAAATTTTTCTGTACTGAACGGTCACTCAGAAGTTGAAAATCCTGAAAAATGATCCCGAGTCTCCGGCGAAGAAGCGGAATTTCTTTCATCTTCATGTTGTTCAAATCATATCCCAAGACAGTTCCCTCACCGTTAACCAAAGGGATTTCGTGGTAAAAAGCTTTCAATAAACTGGTTTTACCGCTCCCCACCTTTCCAATAATGTAAAGAAATTCGCCTTTATTGAGGGTCAGGTTGACCTCTTTCAACACCAAACTCTCTTGTTGATAGATGTCTGCATTTTTCAGTTTGATAATTTCTTCTGCCATGGGTGAAGTATTGATAAAATCCTAATTTTGTAAAAGCCCTGAGATACAAATCTAAGTTTTTTTGACGATCTGTCGAAATCTAAAATTGTATTGTACGGTGTTTTGTAAACTTGTCGAATTACCATTATGAGACAGAAAAAGCGTTCAATGAGATCCAATATATACAGGTTCTTTTCTATCCTGATCCCCTTATTTCTAAACTGTTTAATATTATATTCCCAAAACAGCAGCAGTGGCAGTGAGACTGCATCTAAACTTTACAGTGAAGGAATCACCCTGTTTAATGCGGGGAGTTATGGCTCTGCTCTGCACAAATTTGAAGAATTGCAGGCAAAAAATGCCGGCTTGCTCAGTGATGCTTCAGCCTACTATATCGCGGCCTCCAGACTTGAACTCGGAAATCCGAACGGAGAAGCCGAGCTAAAAAAGTTTGTCGAAGACCAACCTGAGTCGCCGCTAATGAATGCAGCTCTCTTTAGACTTGCAAATCTCTCTTTCAATCAGAAAAAATATAAGGAAACACTTCAGCTTTATCAGAAGCTGGATCTATCCGCCTTGGCGGATAACGAACGCGAAAAATACCTCTATTACGCCGGAATCTCACTTCTGGAGACTGGTGAAAAAGCAAAGGCCAAAGTCAATTTCAACCAGTTAAGAGCCAATAAAGGCACCATTGGAGATGGATCAAAATATTATTGGGCCCATATCAGTTACCTCGATGGCGGTTACGATGAGGCACTTGCTGAATTCAAAAAACTTGAAAATAGTCCGCTCTACTTCAAAGTAATACCCTTCTATCAGGTCCAGATAAACTTTGCGAAAGGTCTTTACCAGGAAGTTTTAGATCAGGGTGTTCCACTTTTGGCCAAAGCGGCTGAGGATAGAAAATTTGAACTTGCGCGCATCCTGGTAACAGCATATTATCAACTTGAAGGGTATGAAAAGGCGACCGGATTGATCGACAAATATTTCAAAGGCAAGGAAATATCCAGGGCCGACTGTTATGTGGCAGGCTTTTGCGAAGAGAAAGCAGGCAATTCAGAGGTGGCTATTCAATGGTATGAGAAATCGATCCAACAGAAAGATGCCATTTCCCAGGGCACCTATTATCAATTGGGTGCACTCTACATGAAAAAGGGTGAAAAGAAGAAGGGTCTCATGGCTTTTCAGAGTGCTTCGGAGATGAAGTTTGATCTAAAAATCAGACAGGATGCACTTTTTTTATATGCCAAAGCCGCCTATGAACTTGATTATTCACCTTTCAACGAATCGATCAAGGCTTTGGACAAGTACATAGCCGAATATCCTGAGGCAAAAGAAAATGACCTTGCCTACAATTACCTGGTAAATGTCTTCATGACTACCCATAATTACAAGGATGCACTTGCATCGATGGACAAGATCAAGGTAAAAAACACTTCGGTCAAAAAGGCATATCAGCGTGTTACTTTGTACCGTGGCATGGAGCTTTACCGCGATCTTAATTTTAAAGGGGCCTTACTGCTTCTGGATAAATCACTGGATAACAGCTCATACAATACTGTTATGAAAGCACAGGCACAGTATTGGCGGGCGGAAACTCTCTACCGTTTGGGAAAGCCTGATGAAGCCTTCGCTGAATACAAAAAATTCCAGACCCTACCGGGAAGCCGGAAATTAAATGAATACGCACTATCTTTTTACAACATCGGCTATCATTTTTTCAACAAGCAGGAGCTGGTTCAGGCTGCTACAAATTTTGGCAGATATGTAGAAATTGTCGCGACGGGTAATGACAAATTGCTGGGCGATGTTTATAACCGCCTTGGCGACTGCCAATATGCCAACCGCAACTTTGAGGAGGCACTTGGCTACTATCAAAAAGCAAGGTCACAGAATTCTGCAGACGCCGATTATTCCTTGTTCCAAATTGCTTTTACACATGGTCTGATGCAAGACCAACAAACCAAACTGGCAGAACTTGAAGAGCTCTCCGCGAAATATCCCGACTCTCCTTATCGGGATGATGCACTTTTTGAGGCAGGGAAAGCATGGGAGAAACTATCGGATTTTGAGAATGCGAAATCAAGCTACAAAAATTTGATGGCCAAATTTCCCGGTAGTCCTTTGATTCCAAAGGCGATGGCACAATTAGGACTCATTGCCTACAATCAAAATCAATATGACCAATCAATCGCTTATTACAAAGAGTTGATAGAACGATTCCCCGATACGCCGGAAGCCAGAGGCGCACTCCTCGGTATCAAAAATAACTACATGGAGAATAACCAGGTCGAGGACTATATCAGCTACACCAAGAAATTGGGCAAAGGTGCTACACCTTCCCAAAACGAGCAGGATTCTCTTACCTATGCGTCAGCAGAAAAGTTATATATGGCACGAGCATCAAACGCCAATGAGCAACTTACCAAATACATCAACAACTTCCCGCAAGGAAATTTCATTGTCAATGCACTGTTTTATCGGGCTGAATGTGCTTACAATGCAGGTGAGGGCGCGGTTGCTCTGAAGGATTATGATGCTGTATTGGCCGAACCCAACAATCTCTTCACAGAGAATGCCTTGACAAAAGCCGCCGGACTGGCTTATGACGAAAAAGAGTATGGCAAGGCATTGGGCTATTTTCAGCGGCTGGAAGTTGCAGCAGGTAATCCGGCCAACGTCCTGGCAGGAACGATGGGCACCTTACGCTGCCAATTTGAACTTGGGCAATGGGAAGATGTAGCCAAAATTGGCTGGAAAATCAGGAGTATTGGTAAGTTGTCGCCCGAACTGGACCGTGAAACTTCTTACAAATCTGCCAAAGCCTATGAAGCTTTGAAGGATCCTGCCATAGCATTGCCCTTGTGGCGCAAACTTTCGGCAGATACAAAATCGAAAGAGGGAGCGGAAGCCAAATACAACGTCTGCAAATATTATGCAGACAACAACCGGCTCAAAGATGCAGAAAATGAAGTAATGGATTTCATTGCGAAAAACAGTCCGCAGAAATACTGGCTTGGCAAGAGCTTCCTGCTGCTGGCACATGTATATGAGCGGACGAACGATCTGTTTCAGGCCACCAACACCCTAAAAAGCGTGATCGAAAATTACGACAACAAGGAGGATGGCATTGTAGATGAGGCTTCAGCCTATCTTAAAACATTGGAACAAAAAAAATAACGGACTTACGCTCAACATATGACTCAAAGATATATCATCCCATTGGTCTCCCTGATATTTTTCCTTCCGGGATTCGTAATCCCTGCTTTTGCCCAGCAGGATACGACAAAATTGAACCAACAGGTCGAGGTCGTTAAAGCTTACCGTCCATCGATCTCCACCGCGGAGAAGATAAGCCTGCTGCCGGAAATTGGCGACACAACCAAGTTCAGACCTGACTTGAACTACCAAACCATCAACCATCCAATTACGAAAGGTTATCGGGCATCCGATCTCCGTGCCTACAACCAGTTCCAAAGGGAGATTGTCTTTCCCGGCTACGGGAAGATCAGTGGCGGTTTTGGCTCCTACTCTTCCCCGTTTTTTAATTTCTACATGAGCAACCCCAGTTCGCAAAATGGTTCTTTCGGAGTTCAAATAAACCACCTTTCTTCACAGGGGAGTGTGATGCTTAAAGGAGGAAGCATGATCGACGCGCCATTTAGTTACAACCGGGCCCGGGTTTTTGGCAGTTATGTTTTGGATGGCATAACCATCTCCTCTGAACTTTCATACCAACGCGACATGAACCGTTTTTATGGCTATCCGGCAGCTATTCCGGCGAATATTCTGACTGATCCTTTTACCGGGTATTTCAATCAGAATCAGTTGAATCAGTTGGGCTATTTTGATTTGACGGTAAAAAGCAATGCGGTCTCAAGGGCAAACCTGAAATTTGACACCGGTCTCAGACTAGGTTATTTTAATACATCTACCAATCAGACAGAAAAAGCGATTAATCTGAATGGTAATTTTGAGTACAATTTTGGAACTTTTACAGGAAAACTATTTGCCGGTTTTGACCATTTTACAACGGATAATATTACAGAATTAACAGGCTTATTTCCACCCTCTTCCTACACAAGTTCATGGT